>CAYGIT010000249.1:0-1506 GCA_964349955.1 uncultured bacterium | reverse complement strand
GCTCACGACCCGGCTTGAAAAAAATATTTCCGGTACGGAAATTACCATGGAGGGTGGAAATCTTACGGGAGCGAAGGAATCGGGTTGCGCGAAAGGAACCACGATCGAAGTCCGGGATTTATTTTTCAATACGCCTGCCCGCCGTAAATTCCTGAAAACCGACAATACCGAAATGGGGCAAATCCAGGAAACGCTTTCCAACCTTGCTTTTTCGCGCCTGGACGTGCGATTTGTTTTCAAGGCCTCCGACAAACTTATGTTTGATGTGCCTGCCAAACAAACCCTCAAGCAGCGTGCGGCGGTTCTTTGGGATGAGGAAACCGCGAAAAATCTGATCGAAATAGCGCCTTCGTCATCCCCGCACGATTTTACAGCGAAGCAGCCCTTTAGGGGGCGGGGATCCTCGACAAAAACATTCGAGGATGACAAGAATACAAAAGCCCGGATCTGGGGTGTGATTGGCAAACCTTCCATTTCAAAATCGAACCGGCTGGGACAGATTTTTTTTGTAAACGGCCGTTTGGTTAAATCTCCCTCTCTGGGCTACGGCCTTTTGGCCGGCTATCACGGCCTTTTGATGCACGGCCAGTTTCCGGTGGCGGTTATTTCTATCGATCTGGATCTGGAACGCGTGGATGTGAATGTCCACCCCACGAAACAAGAAGTCCGGATTTCCAATGAGGCTGAAATTAAAACACTGCTGAAAGATTGTGTGAGCCAATGCCTGGAAAAGGAAGAGCAGCTTGCGCCTCAAATGAGAATGCCTTCGGTTTTGACAGGCGAGCGGGCCGCGGCTGGATTCCCTGCGGTTTCTCCGGAATTTCGTGGCGGCCGTGAAAACCGGCAATGGCCGTCTTCATCCCGGCAGGAAGAATCAAGGGCCGTGGCCGCGGAACCGCTCTCGGATTATTCGGTCAGGAACGCGGAGATTTTGCCGGACGCCCTTTTGCTTCGCAATAATCTCAAGATCACGAAAGTCCTGGGCCAGATTCACCATACTTTCATCGTTGCCGAAACCGAAGAGGGGATGATGCTGATTGATCAGCATGCCGCTCATGAACGTGTCAATTTTGAGGCGCTGCTTTCCAATTTTCAAACGGCGAACCCCGCGCGGCAAAGGCTTTTAATGGATGAAATGCTGGAGGTCACGCCCAAACAACTTGCGATTTTTGAGGAAGCCCGCGGGTTCCTTGAAAAAATCGGATTTGAAGTCGACGGGTTCGGAGAAAAAACCTTGAAGATTTCTTCTATGCCGGCAGTGCTTGCAGACGAAAACCCCGCCTTGATGCTGAAAGCTTTTTTTGAAGAATGCGAAGAGGGGAAACTACGGACAAGCCTCGAAAACTATGAAGAGGATATCGCGGCCCTGATTGCCTGCAAAAAAAAATCGGTCAAGGCCCGCGATGCCATGACCGCCGAGTCCATCCGGCATTTGCTGGAGCGGCTGGCCGTTTGTAAAAATCCTTTTTCCTGCCCGCATGGCAGGCCTACATTCCTTCAATACAC
>CAYGIT010000248.1:0-1517 GCA_964349955.1 uncultured bacterium | reverse complement strand
AGAGGTGGCTCCGGTTGGTTGGACAGCCTATTCCCATTCTTAAGTGGCGCCTCGCGGGTTACTGACTACGCGGCCGTGAGCCGTGACGTCAGATTGTCATAGTACACCTGGTCGGGCGTCTGGCCGTCAAGCGTCTGATGCGGTCTGGTCTGGTTGTAGAACATCAAGTAGCGCTCCAAGCCCTGGTGCGCAGCCTCGACGGTGTCGTAGGCGTGCAGATACACCTCCTCGTATTTGATACTTTTCCAGAGTCGTTCCACGAACACGTTGTCGCGCCAGCAGCCTTTTCCGTCCATGCTGATCTGGATCCCGTGGGCTTTCAGCAGCCCCGTGAACTCCTGGCTGGTGAACTGGCAGCCTTGATCGGTGTTGAAGATCTCTGGCATGCCATAGTTGGCTAGGGCATCCTGGACGGCCTCCAGGCAGAAGTCGGTGGTCAGCGTGTTAGACAACCGCCACGCCAACACGCGGCGACTGGCCCAGTCGAGGACCGCAAACAAGTACACGAAGCCTCGTGCCATCGGAATGTAGGTGATATCCGCCGCCCAGACGTGATTGGGACGACTGATCGTGAGATCGCGGAGGAGATATGGATAGATGGTGTGGGCCGGATGCCGCTGGCTGAGGCGCGGCTTGCGATACAGGGCCTCAATCCCCATGCGGCGCATCAGTGTCGCCACATGCCGCCGCCCAATGGCCTGCCCCTCTTGCCGTAAGAGATCGCGCAACATGCGAGCGCCGGCAAACGGATGGCGCAGATGGAGTTCGTCGATCCGACGCATCAGGGCCAGCTCTGCCGCGGATACAGGCGTCGGGTGGTAGTACGCCGTGGATCGGGCCAGTTTCAGCAGCTGGCATTGCCGCCGCACAGGCAGTGGATGGGTACGATCGATCATGGCTTTGCGCTCCGCAAGCCCGCCTTGGTGAGCGCCCCGACTAAAAAATCATTCTCCAGGGCCAGTTGGCCAATCTTGGCATGCAGGGTTTTGAGATCGGGCGTCTCTGCTGGCGGGTTCGCCCCACCAAACACGTCTGCGGCCCGCGCCAGCAATTGTTGCTTCCATTCGGTGATCTGGGTGGGATGGACCTGAAACTGCTCGGCTAAGTCGGCCAGCGTCTTGTCGCCTTTGACGGCCGCCAAGGCCACTTGCGCCTTAAACGTCGCCCCGTGATTCCGTCTCGTCCTCTTCATCGCCTCGCTCCTCTCGTCTGCCACCATTCGGTGGGGTGGGTGAAGCCAGGCTACCACTTAGCACACTGTCCGAATTTCCGGAGCCCCCTCTCAATGTCTACGCGCAAAATAATGGGCCGAAGGGGGGACCGACTCAAGAGGACGTAGCTGCGTTTGGCGCACAAAATCGTGGCGCAGTGGTTTGTACCGCCTCGATTAACTCAGATGGATCCGTTGCTGGCGGCGCGAGCGTAGATAAAGTCAATACTGCGAGAACGGGTGTTGGCACTTATACTGTTAAATTTAAAGCCCCATGCAACGTCAACATTCGGGTGAACAATGGATG
>CAYGIT010000247.1:0-1537 GCA_964349955.1 uncultured bacterium | reverse complement strand
ATATTCGGCAATCCTGAAAAAATCTCAAAGGTTTTTGCAATCATAACTTTGATCTCTTTTTTAAATACCGCAATCAATCCTTTTGGATTCGCGGGAAACGCGCCCCTTTTTCAGCAAAATGAGACCCCGGTATCGACGACTCCGTCTAGTGATACCGAAGGCGGCGAAGTTGCTCCCGCCCAGGTGTTTGAATCCTCTTCTTTAGAGGAGAGTTCTCCGCTTACGTCGGCAGCCTCGGCGGAGGAGGATCTCCCGGAAACCCAAGCCCAGGAGGAACCGGCAAGCGTGGCCGAATCTTTTACTTATGACGCCCTCGAGACCAAGAGTTTCGAGTATGCGCATGATCTTCTAAGTCAGGATATTGCTGCTGCCGTGATTGTGGATTCTCTCATTGCAGATAATATGAAAGAGCTTCTCGCCCTGAATAATGAAGTCGGCATCCTGGTCCTCAAAGGGCAGATTGTTTTGTTAACAAGCGGCAGTAATACTGAATTGGAAACTTTAAAAGGGGCAAGTGATTTAATCAGCCAGGCATCTTTTGTGGCGCATACCCATCCGCTGGGAGGCGGAGCGGGACAAGGCGGCCCCAGTTCAGATGATATTGAATTGGCAAGCGAAACAATGGAATATGTGATTACCATGCAGGGTGTATTTTCCTATAACCATCAAGGCGTTCAGGAAAATACCCGGGATTTTACCGGCATTGTTCAGGCAATGAACGATGCGCAGGGTCAATGGGAAAATACGTCAGAGAATGAAGCCGCCGCGCGTCAAGCCTTGAATGAATTTATAACCCTCCAGAGTGAATACAGTAACGATTCCGACAACCGGATTTTATTTCGCTCAGGGGGAGCAGAAGATACGGCCTTT
Organism: uncultured bacterium; assembly: GCA_964349955.1. Lineage (GTDB taxonomy): Bacteria > Omnitrophota > Omnitrophia > Omnitrophales > Aquincolibacteriaceae > CAYGIT01. The sequence continues at coordinate 667 of CAYGIT010000247.1, read as the reverse complement.
GAATTGGCGGGAAATGATCTTAAGGCGCTGTTCATCGATCAGACAGGGGATCCCAATTTTAATTTGAGCCAATTTACTCGCGGACCCGTGACGCAGCTTCCCAATGGCCATTACCGTCTTGCGTGGGTGTATCAAGAGACTCAATATGTTTATGATGTCGACAATGCTAACAATTACGCAGAATTACAGTCGGTGGAACCGCCTCCCGGCAATCCTTACGTTACGGGGCAAACGTCTCTTGCTGACGGATGGACCGGCATTGCAACCGAATTGGATCCGCTTAATCAATATGCTCCCACGGCTAATTCAAAATTCTCGAAACAAAAGAGTGAGGGTGGCGTGACGTATGTAGGCCAGAACTTGAAGTCCGATTTTACCGATGATCCTGGCAAATCAACTTATCTGTCGCAGAAAGACCTTGGGGATGATGTGACGGGAATCACGTCGAAACTGGACAAAAACTTTGCCGTGACAGCCGACACGACATACTCGAAACAAAAAAGTGACGGCGGAGTGACATATGTGGGCCAGAACCTGAAGTCGGACTACAGCGATGATCCTGATAAATCGAGCTATCTGTCGCAGAAAGACCTTGGCAACGATGTGACGGGAATCACGTCGAAACTGGACAAAAACTTTGCCGTGACGGCCGATACGACATACTCGA
>CAYGIT010000246.1:0-1561 GCA_964349955.1 uncultured bacterium | reverse complement strand
CCGATCCGCGATCACCAAGGCCGGGTGGTCGCGTTCACCGCGCGACAAACCGAGAAAACACCGGACGACGATCCCGCCCGCGAGGCGAAATACGTCAACTCGCCCGAGACGCCGATTTTCACGAAGGGCAACCTCCTCTTCAATCTGGACCGCGACCAGACCCATATCATTGATTTTGTCAATGGCTTCGTCGCGCGATTCGGCCAGCAAAATGCCTTCCGTCACATCAGCCGGGCCTTTTTTTGCCTTGTATTTGTACCGTTTCATGAGGGATTCCGGATGCAGAATTTTTCAATCCGGGCCCGGTCGGTACTGTTGATCACAAGGAACAAGAGGCCGATCCGGTAGCGCATTTTTTTTTCTTCCTGATTTTCCGTGATTTTTTGCACGCGAAGGATGCGGCCCATGCATTCAATCGGTTTGGAGCCGTCGGTCAGATGAATCCTTAAATCCAGAACATTGCCCGGCTCCAGGGCCTCCCCCACGTTGAAATCGATTTCGTTTCCGGAATCGGCTTTTTCAACCTGCCAGTCTTCGGAAATGCACAGCATTCCGCCGGCGCCGATATCCTCGGTCATGCCGTCAAAGGGAATTTTCCCCAATTCTTCCTTCATCTGATCAATCGCGGGATTTTCTCCCTGGTAATCCACCACCCGGTAGGTCACGGGGATTCTGGCCGTCATGCGCGGAAATTTCCGTCTTTCCGTAAAATTTTCTTTTTCCGCGATTCCCGGTTCGGGAGGCGGCAGAAAAGGCGTTTCCAGCGGGACAGGCATCGAGAAAACCGGAGAGACGCCCAAAGGCTCATCGGAAGGAGACACTTTCAAAATTTCTTCGCAGGTCGTGAGGCCTTTCAAAACTTTTTTCCAGCCGTCCTGGCGAAGGGTGCGCAGGCCGAGTTCCCTGGCCTTCTTTTTAATCGCTTCGGAAGATGCCCTGGCCAGCACCAGTTTCCGGACTTCTTCGGTGATCCATAAAATTTCAAGGATGGCCATTCTCCCCTTGAATCCGGTGCCATTGCAGCTTTCACAGCCCCGCCCTTTATAAATTTTAACGGCTTCCCCGGAGCCGAGCCCCAGATCCGCAAGAATCATGGGCTTCATTGCCGGCAGGGCTTTCGGATCTTCTTCCTTGCAGGAAGGGCAGATCATGCGCACGAGCCGTTGCGCGATAAAAGCAACGACACTTGATGCCACCAGGTAAGGTTCCACGCCGATATCGATCAAGCGGGTCACGCCGCTGGCCGCGTCATTCGTATGCAGGGACGAAAGAATCAAATGACCGGTCAGCGCGGCCCGGATCGCGATATCCGCGGTTTCGAGATCGCGCACTTCTCCGACCATCATGACGTCCGGGTCATGGCGCAAAATACTGCGCAGCCCCTGGGCAAAAGTCAAACCGATTTCAGGCGCCACCTGGATCTGGCTAATGCCGTCCAGCTCATATTCCACCGGATCTTCCAGCGTGATGATTTTTCGCTCGAGATTGTTCAAGGCGCTCAAGAGCGCATAAATCGTCGTGCTCTTGCCGCTTCCCGTGGGACCGGTCACGAGCACAATCC
>CAYGIT010000245.1:0-1580 GCA_964349955.1 uncultured bacterium | reverse complement strand
GTGTGGGTCGTTCCCTGCTATTATGCCGCGCGTGCTGTCCCAAACGAACCAGTCCCCTGTGGAGTCCGTGCGCTTTATCATCACGAAGCGCGCACTCGCCGTAAATTTAGCGTTGATGTTCTTCGTACTGCCGTTGCCAGTGTATGAACCGACTTTGCTCACACCGGGCTTAGAGGCGAAGAGATAGGCTATTATCGAAGTTCCAGAATTATTGGTTTGGTTTGACGAGCCAACTGTAAATACAGAACTGGTAGGAGATGTGCTATTCCAATAAGTAGCATCTGTTGTTGGGGTCGTATCTGATTCAATCCATGACCCTTTTGTATTACCTGTTCCAGAGTGATAAGTAATCCAACGCTGAACAGCCCTACCTCTTGTTATCATCATCTCAGGAACAACACCAAGGTTATGAGTAATATTTTGGTTCGCACCAGTTCCTGTATAGACTACTTGGTCAAAAACCCCAGGATACCTGCGAAAATTCCACGTCACATAGGTATATCCACCACCACCATTACTATTAATACCTAAATCTGATCCATCTGCTCCAACTGCGTACCCATCCATCTCAAATGCAGTAAGCGTATTTGTAACACTTGCATCCTCTGCTCCAGTTCCATCGAGTCTTATTGTAGCCAATGCTCCTCGCAATCTATCAAATACACGTCCTCCAACAGATGCACTCCCTCGCATCTTTGCCCACACAGAATCTGGTGGAAATCCAACCCCTGTTATAGACCGTACAGACCCGCTACCTGCATACGCCAATGCGTTATACACCTGCGTGCCGGTCCTCGGTTGCTGCATCGGGCCGCGGCGGATGGCGCAGTAGATGAAACGATCACTGACATAAGTTCCGGTAACACTGAATCCGGTAGCATTTATTTTTAACCCATAGCCGCCGGCAGCATCTTCAATGACAGTAGAATTGGAGTACAAAACGTGTTCTCCGGTGCCAGCAGGCATTCCACGCGAAGTATCTACAATCTTCCAGTAATCGCCGGCGGTAGTAGCACTTCGACCTAAGAAGAATTGCGGTTCCCAACCGAGTGTCACAGAAGCATTGCCACTACCATCCGTTGTGAATGTCCCACACTGGATGAGACCGTTCGCGGAAATATCATGCGCCCACGCATAGACGATGTACGTGCCATTGGCAATCGTACCGCCGACAAGAGAGAGGGTGGTGCCGCTCATAGTAATTGAGCCGTCAGTTGCCTCTGCTGCCGTAGTGTTGAGAAAGACGAGCTTGCCGGCAGTAAGAGACCGATGCCACGTGTACCAAGCAGAGATGGAGTCGGTGCGCTTGACTGCCACCATCCCCACCGTGCCGAGAGAAGACAAATCTACTGTCTGCGTCACACCACCTGCGACAGTGACTTGCGCGGTTTTGAAGAACCTGTTGGCTTGGGCGAAGGACCAAGAAATATGTTTCTTAGTATCTTCGTTCCAAGCAACTGAATTACCTAATGTAAATCCACTGGAAGTGAAGCCCCTATCTGTAATACCAGAACTTATACCCCCTGTATCGTTGGTAATAAGTCCTTTAGTTCCCCCATTAATTGTATCTTGAATATAGT
>CAYGIT010000244.1:0-1623 GCA_964349955.1 uncultured bacterium | reverse complement strand
GTGTGGTCGCTATCACCGGTCTTCCCGAAAAAAATGAGGCAAAAGAAGCCTGGCGCGTCAAAGGTTCCTCCAAGGTCGCTGCGAATGCGCTTGTTTTTGTGCGTGAACTCTGGAAATGGCGGGATGGGGAAGCGCGGCAAAAAGACCGGCCGCCTTTTATGATCATGAAAAATGAAGAAATCATCGAATTCGCCGAATGGCGGGCGCAACACTTGCGCGCGTCGTTTTCCCAGGGGCCCTCCTTTCTAAAAAGATTCACGGGCGAGATTCTTGCGCGTTTGGAAAAGGTAATTCAGTCTGCGGAAAGCATTCCCTCATTGGAATGGCCCGAGCCCTTAAAGAGACCGGTGTGGCCGGAAGAGCGGCCTTCTCAGGACAAATTAGAGCCATTGCTTGCCGCTTGCAAAACTCTTGCAGAGGAGTTGCGGATCGAAGCTTGTTTTTTGGCTTCCCGGGCGACATTGACGGCGGTGGTTCAGCGCCGGCCCCGGTCGATCGAAAAGGTAATAGAAGTCAGCGGGATGATGCATTGGCAGGCCGAGCTGATGATGCCTGCGATTAAAAGTTTATTGGGGGGAGATTAAAATGATCCAAATCAGAAAAAGCGGCGAACGCGGACATTTCAATCATGGATGGCTTGAGACCTATCACACTTTTTCCTTTGCCGACTATCATGATCCCAAGCATATGGGATTTCGAACGCTTCGGGTGATTAATGAAGACTATGTCAAGCCGGGAGAGGGTTTTGGAACCCATTCTCATCGCGACATGGAAATCATCACCTGGATCCTCGAAGGCGCTCTTGAGCATAAAGACAGTATGGGCAATACCTCGATCATCAAGCCCGGTGAAATTCAGCGGATGACGGCCGGCAGAGGCGTCACGCACAGTGAATTTAATCGTTCAAGCCAGGAGGCTGTGCATTTGCTTCAAATCTGGATTCTCCCGAATCAAAAAGGGCTTGAGCCGGGGTATGAACAACGGATGATCGAGACGAGGGAAAAAAGAAACCGGTTAATCCTTATCGCTTCTCCGGACGGAAGAGGGGATTCAGTAAAAATACATCAAGACGCGCTTGTTTATTTTTGCGGATTAGAGCAGGAACAGCATTTATCCTATCAACCGGAGTCGGGGCGAAGTGTCTGGATTCAAGTAATGAAGGGAAATCTGTCTTTAAAGGACCGGGAGCTAAAAGCGGGAGACGGGGCCGCGATTGAAAATGAGCCGTCTTTTGAAATGAAGTCGCAGCATCAAAGCGAATTCCTTCTGTTTGATTTAGGATGAAGCGGCCTTTATTTCTCGCGCGCTTTTTGATTTTTCGTCCTTTGAATTCGTATAATGCTTTAACCCCTTCCATCGGCGGTGGGTCCATGTCCATTGTTCCGGATAACGGCGAATTTCAATTTCAAGCAGGCGATTGAGCTCTAAGGTGGTTTTCATTTCAAAATCCGGGGCCTTCGGATCCGCGACAACTTCCTGGCCGATTACGATTTTAAAATGACCGGGCGTAGTCCTGACACAATATCCTGGAATTAGAGAAGCGCCGGTCCTGGCCGCCAGCCGGGCCGGAATGGCCGTGGTGGAAGTCTTTTCCCCGAAAAAATCTACCCATATCCCCTCCCC
>CAYGIT010000243.1:0-1668 GCA_964349955.1 uncultured bacterium | reverse complement strand
GTCTCCATCCCGAGCAGCATGGCTACTGCGTCTTTCGGGTTGCTACCGGCGTTATTGGTGCCGTCACTCGAAATATCTACTACGTGACGAACACAATGAGGCGCAGCCTTGATTGCGGCGGCGGCGGCCAGGAGTGCATCTCCAACCGCAGTCGAACCGCTCTGTCTACGCTGATAGGTGGCCAAGATGAGTGCCACTGACTTTGCATCACCCATATTCGCAATCTGGGTCCACGGCAAAATAGTGACCGCAGAACCAGACCACTCCATAGCGGTGACCACGATACGGTGGTACATGCCGCTGGTGATTTTTTCGACGATAGCCGGATGCGAAATGGCGTCCGCAGTGCCTTTAGCCTGAAGCTCCCACTCCGCAGCATCTACGCTACCGCTTGCATCCAAGAGAAGGACGAGACAGAGGTCAGCAAACATGAATACCTCCTGCAATGCTCGTGCCAAGGATTTCTAAGAACTGGCGGCTCTCCGTTTCCCAGTCCGTGCCGTAGTTTGTTTGTATACCCTTAGCTAAAAGGCGTCAACAACTTATCCTAGAAAATTCCTCCGACGGGAAAGTTTGTGAAATGCTATAGCAAAACGATGCGCTTCAGCGTTTGCTAAAAGAATAGATTTTTCATACAAAGCGATCTGTCCTTCATCACCTTCGAGCCGTTCTGGTTTGTGCCGGTCATTTTTTACTACAGACACCACTGGGATTTTGAGTGCGCGAGCATTTAAGATGCGTTCGGCGGCATTGCGTTGAATAATGTTGCCATCCACCACAATTAACTGCGGTAGCGGCCATTCTTCATGCGTAAGGCGACGTACTAACACTTCTCGCAACGCCGCCGGATCATTGGCTTCTCCTACGGTACGAATTTTAAATTTGCGATACTCGTTTTTGGCTACTTTGCCATTCTCAATTACGGTCATTACACCCACCATGTCTTTACCGGAAATGTGGGCGATGTCGTATGCCTCGATACGGAAATCAGGCATATCCTTCTCCCGCCGTGGGATATCTTTGATAAGAGTGACGTCTTGGATGTGGGAAAGCGCAAACAGGCGTCGCTTAATCTCACCCGCCTGTTCGAATTTGCGTGCCTTGGCCAAGGCTTTCATATCTTTTTCTAAAGTTCGAAGCAGTGTTGTTTTCTTCCCATCGAGAAAGAGGGTAATTGCACGGATTATTTTTCCGTACTCGGCAGCATTTATCTTTCCACTACACACTCCTGGACAAAGTTTGAGATGGGCGTTGAAACACTGCTTCGGTGACTTCCCCGCTTTAATCATCTCTTCCGCAGGAATACAGGCGTCGCGGTAGGGGAAAATCTTACGGATGATTTTCATAGCCTCTTTGAGGACACCGCCGTGCGGAAACGGCCCAATCACGTACTTACGGCTTTTCGGCGGAAACTGCTCGGGCAGCTCCTTGCCGCGTACGAGTAATACGCGCGGATACTTTTCTTTGGTGATGACTACGTAGTTGAAGCTCTTGTCGTCTTTCTCGTCGGTATTGGCCGGCGGCTTGTGCTCCTTGATTAAATTGGCTTCGCGGATGACTGCCTCCAGCACAGAGTCTGTTTCTTCAAAACGTACGTCGGTTGCGTCCATTACCATCTTCGCAATGACCGGGCTACGGGCGTATACAAGATCGGCCGAAAAGTAGGAG
>CAYGIT010000242.1:0-1686 GCA_964349955.1 uncultured bacterium | reverse complement strand
GGGGAAGGTATGAGGTATGAGGTATGAGGTATGAATAAACGATTAAATTTCCACGTGCGGCGGGAGCCATGGCAGATACCGGGGCTTGAGCTTTTCATCACGGCCGACCTCGACAACGGGAAGCGGGCGTGCGCTCAGGAGGTGGTCTTTAAGGAAACTCAGGAGGATGGTGTTTGGCCGCAACCGGCGCTGAGGGTGGCGCCTGAAGATGCGCAGCAGCTCATGGATGAGTTGTGGCGCGCTGGATTACGGCCGACCGAGGGAACCGGGAGCGCGGGCGCGATGGCCGCACAAACGAGACACTTGGAGGATATGAGGGCGCTGGTGTTCAAGGGTAAAAAGGCATGAGTGAGCAGACTAAAATCGAGTGGGCGGATGATACGTGGAACCCGTGGATCGGATGCACAAAAGTGCGGAGTATGACCTACACCGAGCGCAATCGAAAAGGCGGCGGGAACGAGTGCTCAATGGATGGGGGTGCGACGTGGCGCAAGCTGCTGCCGATTTTGATGACCGCATCGAATGCTCAGAAGGTTTTCGACGGGACGAAGACGCAAACGCGGCGAGTGCTGAATCCGCAGCCGCCGAAAGCATTCCCAGAAATCCAAAGATGGCTCGATTGTGATGTCACGTTTTCGTCATCACCCGATGATCCGACTGGGCCGTATTATTGGCCGGGCGTTTCAACCCCTGTAAAGCCCCGCTACCGCGTCGGCGACATTCTCTATTGTCGAGAGCCGTGGAAAACTGACGTGATACTAGACCCCGTTCCTCCTCGCGTGCTGGCTGCTGGAATCGGTAATTCCCCGATTTGGTATTTGGGAATGCCACAACAGGAAATCCCAATGATGAGGCCCGGTAAGCTTCGCCAAGCAATGCACATGCCGCTGCGCTTCTCACGCCCGGCCCGCTACGAGGTAACGGCGGTCAGGTGCGAGCGCGTGAATCAGATTTCACGGGAGGACGCCCAAGCAGAGGGGTGCGTTGAAGTCAACGAGCCAGCACAATATGATTTTGAGATACTCTGGAACTCCATCCACGGCCCCGGCGCATTCGAGCGCGGCTCGTGGGTTTGGGTTTACGAATTTAGGAGGATCAAATGAATGCCAAAAAGCCAGACGCAACCGTTGTCCGTGATGGGTTCACGGTGCCGCTCATCGGCATTCCCAGATCAAGCGTGCTGGAGGAGTGCGATTACTGCGGGGAGACGATTGGACTTTCTCAGGCGACAATTCAAGACAACCAGGTGCTCTGCGCCAAATGCAAAGACAAACGGAAAAGGATTATATGAAACTCGACAGAAACATCAACCCTAACGGACGAGGCAAATACGCGCTCATACTGCTGCGAGAGGCGCAGATAAGAACACTCACGCCCGCTGGCGGCCCATTTGTTATCGACCAAGAGCATGTGGACTTCGGCGATACCGAAGACACTGATTTCTTCGTGATACGGCTTAAAGACAAATACGCAGCCAAGGCGCTCAAAGCCTATGCTGAAGCGGCAGAAGCCGATGACCCGGAATACGCCGATGAAGTCAATGCGCTAGCTCAGAAGGCATCTGAACATCCTCGGCGACGGATGCCAGACTAGATTACAAAGACAAACATATAATAACGACCAAGCTGAGCCACTGCCGCCCGACAGCGTGCGTGGTCGGCACTGAGAATATGAGTGAACCTAAAC
>CAYGIT010000241.1:0-1734 GCA_964349955.1 uncultured bacterium | reverse complement strand
GAGTCTGACCGATCTTAATTTTATCTTTGACAAATACTGATTTGTATGCCTCGTTTCTTCCTTTGATACCCTCACTAGTCTCTTCATCAAACAACACTTTACCACTCCAACCGATCCATTTTTGGTTATTCTCTAACGAAATTTTATTTATTTGATTGAAGATGATTCTGCTTCTTCTTTTTACTTCTGATGCTTCTATCTGGTCCCATTCTGCAGCTTCTGTACCTGGTCTTGCACTATACTTTGAAAGATTCACGATGTCTGGGCGTATTTCATTAATGAGTTCGAATGTTTTCTCAAAATCTTCATTTGTTTCTGATGGAAATCCTACTATAACATCAGTTGAAATTGTAAAGTTTTCAAATCGTTCTTTGGCTTTTTTTACTACTTCTTTGACCGTGTTTACAGTATGACCTCGTTTCATATCGTTTAGGACTTTGTTGCTGCCGCTCTGCACAGGAATGTGTAGAAATTTGTAAACTTTATCGCTCTCAAATGACTTTATCAATTCATCCTTTATTCTTGGCATATACATTGGGTTCATCATTCCTACTCTTATCATAAAGTCCTCTGGAATCTCCGATACTGCATTTATCAAAGTAGGCAAATCTGTATTGATATCCAAACCATAACATCCATTATCTGTAGAAGTTAACCAAATTTCTTTACATCCTTCACTTATTTCAGTTTCAACCTGTCTGACGATATCTCCTAATCTATAACTTTTGAGATCCCCTTTAGATAATTTGGTCTGACAAAAAGTACATTCACTCATACAACCACTTGCAATTTCAATAATTCCGATTACTGGATTCAATCTTACTTTTGGTAATCCTACTTTTGATAGATCAGAATCTTCTAGTGCTATCTGTTTTATTCCTCTTAATGTTGAATCTATAACTTGTAATGTCTTTCCTAATGAGTTTGGTCCTAGTAAGCTTGCTCTTTGAGTGATCTTCTCTACTGTGCTTTGTTCAGCCTTTGGAAGACAACCTGCTACAACTAACGGTTTTGATTTCAGAGAATTAATTCGATGCATCATTTTATTTGCAGTTGAATCTTTTACCGAACATGTTACTACTATGTTCAAATCTGATTCTGAAGAATCTTTGACTAGTGTATGACCTCCATTTACAATTAATCCTGAAATCATTTCCGAGTCTGCAAAACTAGCAGAACATCCGTATGCTTCTACGAAAATCTTTGCCATGATTTATCTAAACAGTGCATCAATTTCTTTATTGTCCATCAGTTTCTTTGATGTAACTAATTCTCTAATTGATTTTCCAGTTTTTAGAGATTCTTTGAATAGTTCTGCAGATTTTAGATAACCAATCTTTGGTGTGAGAAGTGTTACAATAACTGGACTGTTTTCTATGTTACTTTGAAGTTTTTCTTTGTTTGCAGATAATCCATCAATTAGATTTGCAGAAAATATTGGTAAGAAATTTTTCAACATGTCAGTAGATTCAAGCATACACTTTAGCATGCCTGGCATCATTACATTTAGTTCAAACTGTCCACTTTGTGCTGCATATGATACGGCTGTATCATTTCCTATTATGTTAAAACAAATCATGTTCATGCATTCTGCTAGTGATGGGTTTACTTTGCCTGGCATGATAGATGAACCTGCGTGTACAGCTGGAATTCCTAATTCTGATAGACCTGCAATTGGACCTGATGCCATTAATCTAATGTCATTTGCAAGTTTGTTAATTTCAAGTGCTAAAT
>CAYGIT010000240.1:0-1759 GCA_964349955.1 uncultured bacterium | reverse complement strand
GCCTCCGGCGCTTTTACTAATTAAATTTAATTAATAATTATATTGATTATAAATTATATGGCAAGGTCTTTTTCGAAGGGTTTTTGCGATGATAATCTCGTGAAATGCGCGAACGATCCTATTTAAACCTGGTCCGCTGGAGCCGGTACAGTTTTTCTTCTACTCCGTAGGCTCTAAAACACATTTAAATTGAATTTCTGCTTTTGGAAAATTGCCAAGAATATAAGGGGGATGACTTCCGCCCATGAGAAGAACTTTGGACACTTTTCCTTGTCCTATGCAAAACTCATTTGCTTCCAACGTTATCTTCTCTCTTATTGCAGTTCCACTGGCAAAACCTGTGGCAGCCCGCCTATAAATCTTATAGGTATCTTCTCCAATTTTGACAACGCCTGAATTACTTGCACATCCAACCAATATAAAAACCAGCAATATAAAATTCTTCTTTATCCACATAATTTTCTCATTCATTCCGCGAGTTTCTTCATGGTTTGATCGTACTGTTTCATTTTGTCATTCACCATCTCAATGAACTGTTTGTCGACAGCGCCATTCTTGTAAATGGCGGTAAGGGAGCGGTACTGCTGCAATAAAAGCCGGATGGCCTCTTCAATGAGAGCCTTCTTCGGAACTTTGGTTTTCTCTTTCAGCAGCTCCAATTCATCGGCGAGTTTGGCATCAATTGTGGAGTTTAATTGTCTTGTCTCTTGTTCTGTCGTCATGGTTTAGCCTTTTCGTCTTTGTTATTGTCTATAAAGATGATAATAGGTAAACCTATTAAAGTCAAGGTTTAAATAGGTTATCATATTTTTGTCTATACAAAATCGAGGCGCCCGGCCTCTTTTATATCGCCCAACCATCGGGCGCGGCTTCAAAGGCGTCTTCGATGAGTTTGAAGATGGGCGGAGCAACGGGGCTCCAGTCTACGGCTAGGACATCGAAGGAGATGGAGATTTCCGGAATTTGTTTTTCTTTTAGGTACCACATGGCGAGTTTTGTCAGTTTCTTTTGTTTGGAGGGGTGGACGGATTCTTCGGGTCTTCCGAAGGCGGGGCCGGAACGGGTTTTGATTTCGATGAAGCGGAGGCGACCGGCTTTTTTAGCGACGGCATCGATTTCGCCCATTTTGCAGCGAAAATTGGTTTCGAGGATTTGATAGCCTTGTTTGCGCAGATACTCGCAGGCAAGCATTTCTCCGCGCGTGCCGAGAGAAACGCGGAAAGGTGTTTTTTTAGGCGAGAGCTTCATGGAATTGCGAAAGCAATTTCCGGACAGGCGCGAAACTTTTGCGGTGGGCCGGCGATGGCCCGATTTCCTGCAAGCGGGCCAAATGGAAAGCCGTGCCGTAGCCTTTGTGTTTTTTAAAACCATAATGGGGATACGTTTTATCCAATTCCAGCATCAGGGCGTCACGGGTCACTTTGGCCACGATCGATGCGGCGGCAATGCAGGCGGATTTGGAATCGCCTTTGACCACGGTTTTTTGGGGGAGGGGAAGATCAACACGCCCTCGTCCATCGATTAATAGAAAGCTGGGAGGTATCTTAAGGGCAAGGACCGCTTTTTTCATGGCAAGGCGGGCGGCGTGATAAATGTTCAGCGTGTCGATTTCTTCGACTTCCACAATACCGACACCGACTTCGGCATTTTTGAGGATTTGGGGATAAAGCGATTCGCGGAGAGTGAAAGGTACTTTTTTTGAATCGTTTAAGAAGTCTAAAAGTCGGGTGTCGCGGAGAATGACGGCGGCCGCTATGAC
>CAYGIT010000239.1:0-1773 GCA_964349955.1 uncultured bacterium | reverse complement strand
GGCGCCGAATCTCGCCCTCTCCGTTTTACCTCTATGATCCCAGCCATTGCCCTGCAGGGCGTTAGCAAATATTATAAAAAGTTCAAGGCCATCGAAGATATTTCCTTCGAAGTCCAGCCGGGGGAGTTTTTTGGATTTTTGGGCCCGAATGGCGCGGGCAAAACTACGACCATCAGCGTGATCACGGGTCTTGCCAATTTTCAGTCCGGAAGCGTGAAGATTTTCGGCCATGATGTCAAAAGCCAGTATCGCGAGGCCCGGGCTCTCATCGGCCTTGCTCCCCAGGAATTTAATTTTGATCCGTTTCTAACCGTGGAACAGGTTTTGACTTTTGAAGGCGGTTATTTCGGAATGCTGCCGCGCGCTGCCAAAGCCCGCGCCGAAGAACTTTTATCGGTTTTCGAACTTTCTTCCAAACGCCGTGAAGGTTACAAGCGGCTTTCGGGCGGGATGAAGCGCCGGCTTTTGATTGCCCGCGCGCTCATGCACTCGCCCAAAATCCTGATGCTCGATGAACCGACGGCGGGCGTGGATTTGGAGCTGCGCTATCAATTGTGGGATTTTTTGAGAAAAATCAACCGGGAAGGCATCACGATTGTGCTGACCACCCATTATATTGAAGAAGCCGAAAAACTCTGTGGCCGGATCGGCGTCATTCATCAGGGAAAAATTGCGGCCATGGATTCCACGGACACCTTGATCCGCAAAATGAGCGGTAATCAGGTTGAACTTTATCTTAAAACGAGTATTCCCGCAGTGCCGGAGGAAATCAAGCTCGTGAAGGTTTACCGGGAAGAAGACGGGCGCCGTCTCCGGTTCGAAGAAAAAGAAAATGCGGTGAATGAAGTTTTGAAGGCTCTCCACCAAAGAGGGTTGGAAATCGAGAAAATCGATGTGCGCCGGCCCCGGCTTGAAGACGCTTTTTTGAAACTGACGGGGAAGGCATGATGCATTCACTCACGGGGTTTAAGACCCTGGTCCGGCGGGAAATCGTGCGGTTTACGTCGGTTTTTATGCAGACCATTATTCCCCCGATTGTCTCAAGCTTTCTCTACATTTTTATTTTTGGATTCTCGCTGGGTGGCCGCATTCAGCAAATCCAGGGCATTCCTTATCTCCACTACCTGATTCCGGGTCTTATTATGATGTACATTATTGAAGGTTCTTACGCCAACACTTCAAGCTCGCTTTTTATCTCGCGTTGGGCCAACTACATTGAGGAATTGCTCGTGACGCCGCTTTCTTATTTTGAAATGGTACTCGCGATTTTAATCGGCGGGCTTGTGCGCAGTCTGGTCATTGCTTGCGGGGTGTGGGGAGTCTCACTCCTTTTTGCGCGTTTCCCGCTGGCGCATCCGCAGGTCATGATTTATTTTTTGATTTTTGTTTCGCTGATTTTTTCTTCGGTCGGGATGATGGTCGCGCTGTTTGCCGAAGAATTCGAGCATTTGAGTATGGCCACCACTTTTATCATCACGCCTTTGATTTTTTTCGGCGGCGTATTTCACTCAATCAGCATGGTGCCCGCGCCTTTGCGCTGGATCACGGTTTTTAACCCGATTTTTTACATGATTAACGGTATGCGCTACGGGATGCTGGGCCAATCGGACGCGCCCATTGCCTTATGCCTTGGTGTTATTCTCATCCTTGCGATTCTTTTATTTTCCTTTACCGTTTATTTGTTTAAAATCGGATATAAATTAAGGAAATAAAAATGAGCGAAGCGATTGTTTCAAAACCCTCCCTTTATGGAATGAATATCAAGGAAGCTGC
>CAYGIT010000238.1:0-1785 GCA_964349955.1 uncultured bacterium | reverse complement strand
GTTTGGTTTTGAATATATCGGTGAATTTTCACGTTTCATTGTGGTACGTGTCAATGATACGTTGTGCCTGGATTTCGATAGCAGGGACAAATTTGAGTCAAATCACTATGCATTTAAGGTTTCTGAGCAGGAATTTGATGAAATATTCGAGCGGTTACAAACCGGAAATATCAACTATGGTAGCGGCCCCTGTGAAGCGGATGATATGAAAATCAATCACAACTATGGCGGGCGTGGTGTTTATTTTCGTGATCAGAACGGACATTTGCTGGAGATGCTTACAGCCGATTATGTTATGCCTGCTCACTAACCATGAGCAGGGCGAATATACATCCATTTTCTTGCTATACGCTACTTATTAACTTCTCATGCATCCTGGTTGATGTAACTTCCAACCAATAGAAACAATTGCGCTATCTCGTGTTCCGGTCAGTAGCGTAAATGCGATAAGTGTAAGATTTCTTTGTTCAATATCCGAGAGTCTTCGCATCGTATTGATAACCGGCTTGATTTGCCAAATGGTTCCGCCGGCAGGCAGAATCATAAAATTTCTGACTTAAGTCTTACTCATCTATTGATAGTCACGATTCAATCAAACCAAAGTAGGCAGTTCCTCTATTGTGGGGGAAAAGTGATGCTATCACTGAAGCACGGTCATCCAATCAGCTTCTGAGCGCTGGCAGTGGTTCGTCTTTTGGTACAAACTTTAGCGCAATACCGTTGTTGCACCAGCGTTCTCCGCGTGGAGGCGGGCCGTCGCTGAATACATGGCCTTGATGGCCTCCACAGCGCGCGCAGTGATATTCCGTGCGCGGCCAGATCATCTTGAAGTCGGTTTTAGTCGCTACGTGCCCGGCAATCGGCTGGGTAAAACTGGGCCAGCCGGTCCAGCTTTCATATTTATGCGCGCTGTCAAACAGCGGCAGATAACAGGCGGCGCAAATAAACGTGCCTTCGCGATCCTCATAAACCAGATTACTGGATTCCGGGCGTTCGGTGGCTTCTTCAAACAATATTTGATAAGCCCTGGGTGAGACCAGTTCGCGCCATTCCTGATGGGGTTTGTTGAGCGGCGTAACAGGGCTGGCTGCTTCGCCAACCACGGATGCGCGAAAACATGCGGGAATCAGCGGAAACACGGCTGCCACGGCGAGTGTTTGTAACACAGTGCGTCGTTTCATGAAATCTTCTCCAAATCAACAAGGGTTGCTCGTGAGCTATTTGCACTACTGAATACCCTGATAGTAACCTGCAAATACAATTTGATCGTTGTAGCAGGGGGTATTGGTTTCAATTATAATCGTTTCGAAGGCGCTTTCGCGTCAATAACCAGATCAGCCAACTATCTCAATGACCCAACAACGTTTCGACAATGCAAAAGCCCTGATCGATGCAGCGAATAGCGAAGACCCGAACCGGGAAACCAGCGCAGGAAAGGAGTGGCCGAAAGAACTGCTTTATTCGCGCCGCATGTCGGACATGCTCGAACGCTACGCCCCCGAAGCCGATGACGCCATGAAACTGGCGGTGCGCGCTCAGCACATCCAGCGCTGGAAATCGCCGCGTAGCGATTATCCGATGGATCGCAAGGGTTATCATCAATGGCGTGCCGGGCTGAACAAATTTCATGCCGGCGCCGTTGCCGGTTTGCTCGCAAAGGCCGGATATGACAATGCATTCATTGCGCGCGTGGCTCAGGCCGTTGGCAAGAAATCGCTGAAAACCAATCCCGATACCCAGCTACTGGAAGACGTTGCCGGGCTGGTTTTCCTCGAACACTACCTG
>CAYGIT010000237.1:0-1789 GCA_964349955.1 uncultured bacterium | reverse complement strand
ATTATCTTCAAAACCTTCGAATCCCTGAAAACCACGGCCGCCGAGCGAATGGCCAAACTGGTCGTACTGCGCCCGTTTTTCCGGATCGCTTAAAACCGCATAGGCTTCGGCGGCTTCCTTGAATTTTTCTTCGGCCTGTTTGTCTCCAGGATTGCGGTCAGGATGAAATTGAAGGGCAAGTTTCCGGTAGGATTTTTTAATCTCGTCGGCAGAAGCCTCACGCACCACAATCAGCACTTCGTAATAATCGCGTTTGGAAGCCACTTAACCCACATTTCTCATCAATTTAGGTAATTTCTTCGCCTTTTTCTTCGGGGGCTTGGGAAGCATGAGCCGAGCGTACCCTCACTTTAGCCGCGCGAAGCAGGCGGTCATGGAGAAAATAACCGGGTTCCACTTCATCGATAATTTCATCTTCCCGGCCTTTTTCGGGAACAAAGCTGACGGCTTCATGGCGGGCCGGATCGAAAATTTCCCCCGCGGTTTTGATGCGCACCAGGCCCTGGTTTTTGAAGATTTCGTTCATCTGCTTGAAGACTCGCTGGATCCCCGAAATCACCGGATCTTTGGAGTCTTTGGCATGCGCCAGGGCTCTTTCGAAATTATCGAGCACCGGCAAAAGATCGCGCAGTAAATTTTCTTGGCTGAATTTTATGAACTCATCGCGCTCGCGGGCCAAACGTTTTTTCGCGTTCTCAAAATCCGCGGCCCCGCGCAAAAAACGGTCACGGGAATCTTCCAGCTCTTTCAGCCGGCGGAGAAGGTCTTCATGCTCCTGGGCAGAGAGAGTCACTGGGGCCGGTTGAGATGCGGATGGTTTTTCTTCCGAATCAGGCATTGTCTTCTTCCGAATCGAGGATTCTTGCAATCATTCTGGAAATCTGAAAAACAATCGGGACCGCGCGGGAATATTTCATGCGCTGGGGACCGAAAACCGCAATCGTCCCTGAAAAACCACCGGGGCGCGAGTAACGGGCGGAAACAATGGCGCAGGAACGAAAAGCCTCGGGCCTGTTTTCACGGCCGATCTTGACCGACACGCCGGATTCAGCTGCGCTCTCCGTCACCCATTGGGCCAGGGTCTCTTTTTCTTCGAGAGCCTTCAGAAAAATATGAATTTTTTCAACGCTCTGAAATTCGGGTTTCTCCAACAAGCGGCTGGATCCCTGAACATAAACCCGGGTATTTTGCATGCAAACACTTACCTCGCCGGTCAAATTGGATAAAGTTTGCGAAACCTGCTCGGCAAAATCATTGGTTTCACCGCCCCATTTGGCCAAGTCTGTTTCAAGCTGACGGAGATGGCCGTCCTCCAGCACTTCCTGCTGCAAGCTATGGTCCACATAATACCGGTATCCCCGGTCCGTCGGAATGCGGCCTGCCGAAGTATGAGGATGCATCAAATACCCCATCTCCTCCAGGCAACCCATTTCATGGCGGACGGTTGCAGAAGAATAGGACCCCCGGTATAGCCCCTGATACAGGTCGGTAATCATTTGGGAACCTACGGGCAGAGCGGTCTGGATATGCGTTTCCACAACCCGGTTTAAAATCGATTCCTGTCTCGGCGAAATAGTTTCCATAAAAGTGCTGCCATCATAGCAAAAAAAACCCAGAATCTCAACCGGGACACATTTCACTCCGCAAGGAAGGCGCTTAAAAAAAACTGGTCGGGGCATGCAGCAGAATTTTCCGGACTGCGGCAGACGCGCTCCAGCTTCGGCAAAACTAAGCCCGGTGCGGGTGCGGAGCCT
This sequence comes from uncultured bacterium, assembly GCA_964349955.1. GTDB lineage: Bacteria > Omnitrophota > Omnitrophia > Omnitrophales > Aquincolibacteriaceae > CAYGIT01. Next base: position 35 of record CAYGIT010000237.1, on the reverse strand, counting down.
CCGCTGTTCCCCGCTAGAAAGCAGCGGGGCCATCG
>CAYGIT010000236.1:0-1794 GCA_964349955.1 uncultured bacterium | reverse complement strand
CCCCGCTTGGAATCGAACCAAGAATAGCGGCTTAGAAGTCCGCAGTTATATCCATTTAACTACAGGGGCGAACTATGGGCCCCTCGAAGATATAGGGGCGTATTGAAAATCTAACCTATTTCTCCTCTCAAAGCGACGGGTCGGTAAAACGGTAGGTGCCATTCACATATCGAGCTTCCTCAGCAGCACGGTTATCGAATATAGCGCGAATAGCATCAAGCGAGGATTGATTGAAGAGTGCTGAGGGCGCGGTCGTCGGTGTGCCGATGACTCCACCGTTTGCGACTGTATCAAATGCCCACACATTCCACGTAATGATGCTCACCAGCGCCAGCGTCCCAAGCGTAAGCACAATAAGCCAATCGCGTACTGGGTCGACCGATGTGCCTGAGCGCAATCGTTTCCACAGAGAACCAAAGCGGTTGAGAATACTCATAGAATTTTAGTCAGCGTAACTGCGGGTACGGAGCCGACGAGTAATTTCACATCGGCATGCCAAACATCTTTCGCATCCTGCGACACCGTGAGTGATGTGACTAGAAGATTATAGGGCATAAATTCAATTGCGCCCGCAGTGCGCATCACGGCATCAAACGTGCCTTTTATCGTAGTTGAGAGTGTAAGTGTTGGCTGTTCGGTCGTGCCTGATTTCGAGACGGAGAGGACACTCACCACCGCACTCTGTTCTCTCCCATGCGCCTCGAGCGCATCAATAAAAGAGACAACACTCGCCTCAGGAACGAAGTAGTTTTGTATCACTGTCTCATCAGTCGCGATACCGGCAAGCGTCGCACGCGTCGCGGCTATACGCTTCACGGTCTCTGTCTTCGTGGCAATACTGTTCTCAAGAGCCGCCACTGATGCACTCTTTGAGGAAAGGGCGGCATACAGCACGCCATACCCAATAAATGCGATGACACACATCACACTTATAGTAATCAGATGTGAGAAGGGAGATTTCATGGCGTGAGAGTCACAGTGATTGTGAAAGAGATATTAGTATCTTTCGCATAGGCAGAGACTGGTAGGTCAGCAGATGCGGCGAACGGAGTGCTTTCGAGTGCAAGCTGATATGAACGGAGTGCTTCCCGCTTCTGTGCCGTACCGGAAATCGAAACCAACCCGGGGACATTCACTACAGCTGGAGTATAAGCGAAGCCGGAGAGCGAAATACCGTTTCGAGGAACCGTAAGTGCTGAACGCAAAATTGCATTTGCTGATGGCACGTTACCGAGTGCGAGCAGTACGGTCGCATTATTCGAAAGAGATGCGAGATGAGCGGAAAGTATTTTCTCGTCTGAAGAAGCGAGGACGGATTCTATGTTCGCAAGACGCGACGCTTTCGTCGCAGCGCTCTGGGTGAGGAATATATACGTCGGCAGAAGGAGCATCGCCGCAACCAGTGTGAGTGCAGTCACGAGCGCAATAAAAACGACACTGAGCCGTAAGAAATATTCGCGAAACAATGCTTGTTGTCGCCCGAGCGGAAGAAGATTAGTTAGTTTGTCATCCATACTGTGAAGTGTCGTCGCGCAGTGCGAGACCGATTGCCGTTGTGTACGCAAGCGACTCGGTGTAATCAAGCGTCGGAATCCACGTATCCCGCGAGGCGAGATTCGTGAATACGTCGCCAGCGGATACAGGAATCTGCAACGCACCCTCAAGATATTCCGGAAATCCACGGACCGATGCATTGCCCCCGGCAAGTATGACCTGCGAAACCGGCGGATGGGAACCCTGTACCACTGCTTTCTCCTGCCAATACGTGAGCCGAGTGGAGATTTCATCACGAAT
>CAYGIT010000235.1:0-1825 GCA_964349955.1 uncultured bacterium | reverse complement strand
GCGGTTAAGCTGCTGGGAAAATGAAGAGGCGCCGCTGGGGTTTCATGAGGAGCAGATTCCTCGGTTGTTGGCCGAAAACGGCGATCTGGTCGTCGACCTCACGCCGGCCGAAAGGTTGTGTTTTGACGAACAGACCGAGATCATCACGCGGCTGACCGCCAATTACAATTTTTTGCTGGCAAGCTTCGCTTCATCAGGGCTTACTCAAGCGCTCAAAACCGAGGGCGGATGGAATGCGGTTTTAAAATTACCTTCTTCTCTTACGGATGAGGAATGGGCCCTGCTATTTCTCGAAAAGGAGGGCACTTTGATTCATCCAGGCTATCTTTTTGATTTTGAGGAAGGAAGTTTTGGAGTGTTCAGCCTGCTCATCCCGCCGGATATTTTTCGTGAAGGGATCTCACGAATCGCAAACCGCCTCGCCGCTACCGCAAAGAATCTTTGAAGACTTCCCGCAAACGGGGAAATTTCCCGTCTTTCGGAGAAAGAATATAATTCATTTTCGGCCAGTCGATGGCGAGGTCCGGATCGTTCCATAAAATACCGCGTTCATGGGCCGGCGAATAAAAATTCGAAACCTTGTACGAAAATTCCGTACCTTCTTCAAGCGCGCAAAATCCGTGGGCAAAACCGGCAGGGATATAAAGCATCTGCTTTTGAATTCCGTCAAGAATGATTGAAAACTGTTTGCCAAAGGTTTTGGAACCCTCGCGAATATCCACCGCCACATCAAAAACCTTCCCTTTCAAGACCCTTACCAATTTGGCCTGGGCAAGGGGTTCGATCTGGTAGTGGAGGCCCCGAAGAGCGCCCATTGAAGACCGGCTTTCATTGTCCTGCACGAAAGAATCCTGAATTCCGTTTTTAATGAAAAGGTCCCGGCGGTAACTTTCAAAGAAATAGCCACGCCCGTCGGTAAAAAGGCGGGGTTCGATCAAAACAAGGCCGGGAATATCGAGGGCTGTAAATTTCATAATTTCCGCTGGTCTTTCGGTGACTTCCGCAATATAATGCCCTTAATGTTGATCGAACCCCCGAAAAAGTCAAACAAAAGTTTCATCGTTATTCTCGTCCTCCTCGCTTTGGGCGCAGGTGCTTTTTTCATTTTTATGGGCGATTCTTCCTCGGGGCCTTCCTCTTTTATCATCCAGAATTTCTGGGGAAAAACCCAGATTTATTCGACCTCCAAGACCTGGCAGACGCCCGAGAGATCCAAACAGCTTCAAATCGGGGACCGCCTTCAAACGGGCACGGATGGCGGGCTTGATATCAAATTCAAGGGAACCCGCATACGGGTCAAGGAAAATTCCGAAATCCGGATCCAGGCTCCCAAAAATGAGAGAGACCGCATCCAGCTTAAAAAAGGGATCCTGCTTGTTTCGGCCAATACTCCCTTGCAGATCAGCGTGCCGGGATTATTTGAAAACGTCGAGATGTTCTCCCGTCTGATGATCTCCGCTTCACGCGGTATTTTTGCCGTGGGAGCCGAACCCGGTAAGAAACTCGCCTGGGTGCGCGTGCTGACCGGGAAAGTCGATGCAATGCCCGGATGGGGCCAACCCTCGGTTATTAAGGAATTGCAAAAGGCGGAATCTACCTCTTCGAAAGCGCTCAAAACCGAAAATTTGTCTCAAACGGAATGGAAAGGCATGAGCGAGGCTTATGAGCTCATTTCCAAAAGTCCCACCGACGAGGCACGGCAATTGGATATGTCAAAGAAAGCCGGCAATCTTTTTGAAATGGTTTTTGATCACGGCACTTTTTATGATCCCAAGAGCGGTTTCTGCGAAAGGGATTTTATTCAGGACCCTGCCACCGGAGAGGT
>CAYGIT010000234.1:0-1851 GCA_964349955.1 uncultured bacterium | reverse complement strand
CAGTGAAGCTCCGGGAATCATGGAAATTCGTAATGATGGAAAGATCATTGTTCACGAACCTATCACGGAGGATGGAAGAAAGAACAGGAAAAGAGAAATACAAGGAACGGACACACCTGAAGAAGTTTTGTCTCGCATGAAAGTTGTCGAGTCATCTGGGGATCAAGCAACTGGTGATACCCAGCCGGAATTAAAACTTTCAACGCGGGTAGATATACAGCAACCGGCGCCAAAGGAACCCGTGGCAGCCACCTTTGAGGATTTTCAAAAGTTCAAAGAATGGGCCAAGCAGTTTTGGGAGTCGTTTTCGGATGAGGAGGTTCAGCGACAAATAAAAAAGGCGATGCAGGATTTGGCGGGACATCAAAATGGAAAAAAAGGGCTTTTTTTCTTATCAAGTACGGATGGGAAAACAGTTCAGTATCGGTTGGCAGAAGGGGCCGGCCTGGGCAATGATTCTGCGAACGATCTTGCTTTAATATTCCAAAAATTTATTGATGCTCTTAAAGAAGGGCAGGTCTTTCTTGACGAAACTGAGCTTAACAAAAAAATAAGTGCTTTTCTGAAATTACTGAAGGAGATTACTCCTAACAAACATAACCGGCGTTTGACCCATCATACTCTTCATGAGCTTGCCAATCCTGATCGCAAGCTTTCTTCCAAAGGGGATTCCCATATAGCCAAAGCCAATGCCATTATCAAATTCGGAGCTACTCTCCCTCCGGCTGCTGGTTCTTCAGACGATGCCTATCGGACATTTTTTAAAGAACTCGAAAAAGATATCGATGCGGATGCTCTCGACAAGATACCCCCCAGCAAAGTATTGACACCCGAAGAAGCGAAACATTTTCTGGGGGTGTATCAATCCCTTAAAAAAGTAAAAGCAAATAAGGGGCAGAAGAAAGCTGCAACAGCAGCGCGCCTCGAAGAATTGAATGTTTTTTTAAGGGAATTTCGAGAGCTGCGGGCGAAAACTGAAGCGGTTGATTTTTCCTTGGCGCCGACAATTGACGTAGGCGACTCAACGGATCCAAAACCCAAGCAAGACGCGGGCGTGGTTGTTGCATCGGAGAATACGGAAACGGCAGCCACTGCGACTATTCTACAAAATCCCAAACAAATTCAGAATTGGCTAGAACCTTTTTTGAAAAGTCTTCCCCATAGCGATGAACTATTATACTTACATTCTTTTGGAGAGTTTGAGAAAGCTTTAAACGATTTTTTTGGAGCGCCTCTTTCCCAGGCTGGGATAGGAATTTATTCGGAGAATCCATGGGGAGAAGAAAGTAATCGATTTGAAGGAGAGAAGAGTTTTTTTGAGAATTTGGCGAAGGTTTTGAATGCCTTTGCTGCGAACATTCGACTGAATGATGAAAGTCAGCCATTTCTCGGCGCGACAACCCCTGAAGAAAAGATTGAAAAGTTTACGGCCTTAATTCTGGGAATGACGAATCACATGAAACAAAGCTCGCCGCTGGGCGAAACGGTTCTGAAAATTTTAGCGGATGACCCTGATGCCGGAAATAAAAATACACTCAACCAGCTTTGGGCCTGGGCTTTGCTCGCCTCGAAGGCGGAATTAAATAAAGATTCGGACAATCCTAATCCTTACGAGACGCTTAATGATTGGTTAAGAAAAAATAAACGCGCATTGCCTGACAATGATGCCAAGAAGCTGATAGATCTCGAGCTGGCTAACAATCAGGCGGCAATCCTTGATTTTCTCAATCAACTCTCGGTCCGGGAGCTTGTTCATTACTGGGTGAATCCGGCGGAGGAAGTAAAGGGAGCCAAAATAGTTTACGCCGCGTATCAAGCGCTTGCCAACAAGATGAGTTCGTCCGGCCATGA
>CAYGIT010000233.1:0-1861 GCA_964349955.1 uncultured bacterium | reverse complement strand
TCCATAATTCATCCGCAACCTCGAGCGGTCCGAGCGTCCCAAGCTGAAATTCCCACTGCGACGGCATTACTTCCGCATTTGTTCCCGTAATGGAAAGTCCCGCCTTCAGACACGCAAGCGTGTGGTGCTCGATTAAATCTCTCCCGAACACTTCATCGCAACCTACCCCGCAGTAATATCTTCCCTGCGGATGTGGGCGTCCTTCAAGGGGCCATTCATACGGCCATGTTCCCTGTCGATTATACAGGGTGTATTCCTGCTCGATGCCGAACCACGGATCGTGTACTTTATGCCGTTTAGCGACCCGGGATAGAACCGCCCGAGTATTGGTGGGATGAGAACTCCCGTCGGCATTCAGCACTTCACATAACACCAAAATGTCTTCCCCTCCACGAATCGGATCCGGAACAATACGAACGGGAACCAGCATACAATCACTGAAGTTCCCTTTCGCCTGCATGGTGCTCGACCCGTCAAAACCCCACTTCGGAACGTTTTTCAGATCGGTTACGGGACCGGGAATAATCTTCGTTTTGGAACGAAGTCTTGCCGTGGGGCGCCGGCCATCTATCCAAATATATTCCGCACGAATATATTTTCCACCCTTAATGAGAAACGACATGCTATACCCTTCCTTTATTGGTTTGTTTGAATAGAACTGAAACAATCATTAAAAATATCGGCACCTGTGTCAACTTGCCAAACAAAACGGGACACGATAGCATTGAAAGCGTTTCACTTATGCTTTCCTATAACGAATTGAAAATCGGTACTATTTTTACGAAAAACGAGGACCCGGACCCGTATGAGGTTTTGGAGTATGCGTTTATTCGCATGCAACAGCGAAAGCCCGTTACCCAAATTAAAATAAAAAACCTTCTGTCGGGTAAGGTGCAGGACTACACCGCACATCAGAACGAAAGCTTTTATGAAATTGAGATCGAGCGTAAGCCCGTTATTTTTATCTACCGGGCCAAAGACGAGTACTGGTTCCACGAAAAAAGCGACAAGGGAAAACGCTTCTTGTTGAAAGAAGCTATCGTCGGAGAAGCCGGACAATATCTGAAGCCAAACATGGAAATCGTTTCTTTCCGCTTTGAGGAAAAAATAATAAAAGTTGATCTACCGGTTAAGGTAGACCTGAAAGTGACCGAGGCTCCTCCTGCCGTGCGCGGAAATACGTCTCAAGGTGGAACCAAAAGTGTAGTGGTTGAGACCGGCGCAAAAGTGGATGTCCCCCTATTTATCAACGAAGGAGATATTGTTCGCATCAATACCCAAACGGGAGATTATGTTGAACGCGCGGAAAAAAGTTAGGCCTATATTCGCGGGCCTCTGTCCATATTATTTAAAACATCCGCCAAATCCACATCTTAAAATAATTATCTTAACTTGAGTTAAGATGAGGATTTTGGAAGGGTGGGGGTGAAATAAAAACCCCCGCAGAGCGGGGGTTGTTGGGCGTATCAAGCCTTCTTTATCTTGGCGTCCTTGGCGAGGACAGTTTGGTTAAGCCTCAAAAAGATTAGGCGACCCTTCCATCTCCAGGTCCACCATGTGTACCCGATCTTCGAAGCGAAGGAGTCCGGCATCTTTGAAAATCCTTTTTCCACGAGTACACACCCCTTAAGGAGTCGCGGGTCGCCGAAAACCAGATCTGCCTTCCTCCCAACTCGCATATTTTCCGGAAGTGACCGGGAAAACATGGCACATTTATGGTCTTCGGTGCGTTCCGGTAAGGGGATGCTACTGAGCGCACTGGCATTATATATACTGCGAACTTCTTGGTACATGTTGTACATGAGCCACTTCTTTTTTTTCTTTCCTACCATACTAACCGATCCTTTCCTGCCCCCTATAT
>CAYGIT010000232.1:0-1864 GCA_964349955.1 uncultured bacterium | reverse complement strand
AATCATCCCAATTCACATTCGTCTTCGACAACGATTCGATGTCGTCCCAGTTCACATTCGTCTTCGACAAGGACTCCAGATCATCCCAGTTCACATTCGTCTTAGACAATGACTCGATGTCATCCCAGTTGATTCCCGTCTTCGAGAGCACATTCAGGTCCGCCCAGTTCACTCCCGCCTTCGTCAGTACATTCATGTCCGTCCAGTTCACGCCCGCTTTCGAGAGTACATTCAAATCCGTCCAGTTTACATTCGTCTTCGAGAGCGACTCCACATCATCCCAGTTCACTCCAGCTCTCGATAACGACTCCACATCATCCCAGTTCACATTCGTCTTCGATAACGACTCGATGTCATCCCAGTTTAAACCCGTCTTCGACAGCACATTAATATCCGTCCAGTTCACGCCAGCATTGGACAGCGCATTCATATCCGCCCAGTTCACGCCCGCTTTCGACAGCACATTCAGATCCGTCCAGTTCACGCCCGTCTTTGACAAGGACTCAATGTCATCCCAGTTCACATTCGTCTTTGACAACGACTCAAGATCATCCCAGTTCACATTTGTCTTCGACAAGGACTCGATGTCATCCCAGTTCACATTCGTCTTTGACAGCACATTCAAGTCCGACCAGTTCACTCCAGCTTTCGAAAGTACATTCATATCCGCCCAGTTCACTCCCGCTTTCGACAGCACATTCAGGTCCGTCCAATTCACCCCTGTCTTTGAGAGCGATTCGATGTCATCCCAGTTCACATTCGTCTTTGACAACGACTCGATATCGTCCCAATTCACATTCGTCTTTGACAAAGACTCGATGTCATCCCAGTTCACTCCGGTCTTGGACAGCACATTCATATCCGCCCAGTTCACGCCCGCCTTTGAGAGCACATTCAGGTCCGTCCAGTTCACTCCCGCTTTTGAGAGCACATTCAAGTCCGTCCAGTTGATGCCTGTCTTTGAGAGCGACTCCAAATCATCCCAGTTCACATTTGTTTTCGACAAGGACTCCAAATCATCCCAGTTCACATTCGTCTTCGAAAGCAACTCAATATCGTCCCAGTTCACATTCGTCTTCGAGAGCACATTCATATCCGCCCAGTTCACTCCCGCATTGGACAGCGTTCCCATGTCCGCCCAATTCACGCCCGCTTTCGACAACACATTCAGATCCGTCCAGTTCACTCCAGTCTTTGACAAGGACTCAAGATCATCCCAGTTCACATTTGTCTTTGACAACGACTCAAGATCATCCCAGTTCACATTTGTCTTTGAAAGCGACTCAATGTCATCCCAATTCACGTTCGTCTTTGACAGTACATTAATATCTGCCCAGTTCACTCCCGCTTTCGAGAGCACATTCAAGTCCGTCCAGTTCACCCCCGCTTTCGAGAGCACATTCAGGTCCGTCCAATTTACGCCCGTCTTTGAGAGCGATTCGATGTCGTCCCAGTTCACATTGGTCTTTGACAAGGACTCAAGGTCATCCCAGTTCACATTTGTCTTCGACAATGACTCGATGTCATCCCAGTTCACATTCGTCTTCGAGAGTACATTAATATCCGCCCAGTTCACTCCCGCCTTCGAGAGCACATTCAAGTCCGCCCAGTTCACTCCAGCCTTCGAGAGCACATTCAGGTCCGTCCAGTTCACGCCTGTTTTCGACAGCGACTCGATGTCATCCCAGTTTACATTCGTCTTCGACAATGACTCGATGTCATCCCAGTTCACATTTGTCTTCGACAAGGACTCGATGTCATCCCAGTTCACATTCGTCTTCGAGAGTACATTAATATCCGCCCAGTTCACTCCCGCCTTCGAGAGCACATTCAGGTCCGCCCAGTTCACTCCCGCTTTCGACAG
>CAYGIT010000231.1:0-1873 GCA_964349955.1 uncultured bacterium | reverse complement strand
CCGCAACAGGCAGGTGCGGCGCATGACCGCGGCAATAGGGTTTCCCACGCTGCGCTTGATTCGCGTGGCTTTTGGGGCGCTGGAATTGGGGGATTTGCCTCCCGGAAAATGGCGCGAGCTTAGTCCCAAACAGCAAAAAATTTTGAAACAATGAAAAAATATTTCTGGTTGTCTCTTTTCTCGTTCTGGATGATTGCTCCGGCAGTTTCTCATGCCCAACCCGAGGCGCGGCGCGGCCTTTTTGTGTCTGTGATCCAGGAGCCCCAAACCCTTTCCAGCCGCGAAGCCATTTTAGAACTCATTGAATTTTCTAAAAAGGCCCGCATCGACACGCTTTTTGTGCAAATTTACAGGGCGAATAAGGCCTGGTTTCCTTCCAAAACCGGAGATTCGGGACCTTATCAGGCTTGCCTGGAAAGTGTCGGCGAAGATCCTTTTCAACTTCTGATCAAGGAAGCACATGCGGCGGGGATCCAGGTGCATGCCTGGCTTAATTTGCTTAGTTTGAGCACCAATACCGATGCTCCGATGCTTAAAAAATACGGCCCGGAAATTTTGACCCGGAAGCCGGGAGAGAAAAAAACAATCGAGAATTATAAAATCGATAACCAATATTTTCTCGAGCCGGGCGATTTGCGGGTCCGCGAGGAACTTTCCACCATGATCGAAGAAATCCTCCGGCAATATCCGGCCCTCGACGGTCTTCAACTGGATTATATCCGTTACCCCGACAGTCAACCCTTCTATGGCTATACGGAAATGAATATGGCCCGTTTTCAACAGGCTAGGGGACAGGAACAAGCCCTTTCGGAAAATAATCCTGCCTGGAAGGACTGGCGGCGCGGGCAAGTGACGGAGCTGGTGGAATTGCTCGCGAAAAAAGCGCGGGCGCTTCGCCCGGAAATCCGGGTTTCGACAACCGGTTGCGCGCCTTATTCACGCGCCTATCATGAAGCCTTCCAGGATTGGGCGTCCTGGCTGGACCGGAAACTCGTGGATTTTGTGACGATGATGAGCTACCCGGCCGATGTCCCGCAATTCGAAAATAATATTTCAGGCGCGCGAGACAAAACCCGGAATTTCGAAAAGGTGAATATCGGAATCGGCGCTTATAAACTATTGAAATCGCCGGAAATTTTTACGGGGCAATTAAAGAGCTGCGAAAAAGCCGGCGGCCGCGGCTGCGTGGTTTTTCATTACGGCAGCCTGCTCGAAAACCCGGCTCTTGCCGAGCCTTTATTAAATCAAAACTAATACAATGGTTTCTGTCATCCCCGCGAAAGCGGGGATCCAATTTTAGAGCAGGCTAAACGAATCAAAACTGAATATTGGAATCGCGAAAAAGAGTGTCCTTTTCAAGGTCATACTCGGTTTCCGTGATTTGCCCTTTTGCGCGTTTGGTCTCGAGTTCCGCCAGCCTTGCCTGCTCCGCCGCCCCAAGCTTTTCACGGGTGATCTTCTTCGGAATCTCCGGCATTTTTCTCTCTTTTTCCTCGATTTTAGGGGCTTGCGGAATCCCTTTCAAATCCTCAATCCTTCGCTGCTCTCCGGCCTGAATATCTACCGGGACTTGCTTTCGTTCCTGCGGAAGCCTCTCCGCCGCAAAAGCCTGGCCGCTCAAGCTGAAAGTGACCGCCAAAAATACGAAAATAGAAAATAAACCATTCAGACGAGTGTTCATATCAATCTCCTTGTTAAAATCATTCTATCACTAAATAGCCCCTTTGCTATAATCCCGCATAAACAGTCCCTTTGGGCTTGGGGCGCGCAGCAGAATTTTCCGGACTGCACGAGGTCGTGGTCGCGCCGTCAAGGAGGGAAGCTTCTCCTGCAGCACCGTTCGGAGCATAAATCTGATATCGGGTTGTATGCT
>CAYGIT010000230.1:0-1876 GCA_964349955.1 uncultured bacterium | reverse complement strand
AGGCGGGCGTGAGAATTGACAAGGAAAAAAATGCATTGAGGGTCCGGCGCATGGGGAAATTAAAACCCCTGGATGTCACGACGCTGCCTTATCCCGGATTTCCGACGGATTTGCAGGCCCAGATGATGGCCCTGATGTCGGTCACGCCCGGGATCAGCGTGATTACGGAAAAAATTTATCCGGACCGCTTTATGCATGTGAGCGAACTGAACCGCATGGGTTCCCGGGTTTTTCTGGAAGGCGCGAGCGCGATTGTGCATGGCGTGAAAAACCTTTCCGGCGCTCCGGTCATGGCTTCCGACCTTCGGGCCAGCGCGGCTCTTGTGATTGCCGGGCTGGTGGCAGAGGGAAAAACAGAAGTGCACCGCGTGTATCATTTGGACCGCGGTTATGAGAAAATCGAAACGAAATTCACAGCTCTCGGGGCCTCAATCCACCGGGAAAAAGAGTAAGGGAGGATACCTTGGCAGTACGCATTCGGTTAAAACGTTTTGGAACGACCAACCGCCGGCAATGGCGCATTGTGGTTAGCGATGCTAAAATGCCGCGTGACGGCCGTTTCATCGAAGAAATTGGTTATTACGATCCGCTTCCCGCAAAAGACAAGTTCGAGGTCAAAAAAGAACGCCTCGATTATTGGATCAAGCAGGGAGCCCAGGTCAGTGTTGCGCTGAAGAGCCTTTTGAAGCGCGCTAAGAAGCAGGGAAAAGCGTAAAGCGGGATTTGTGGGGACTGGGAAATCGGGATTCAAATCCCGTATCCCGTATCCCGTATCCCGGTTCCCGAATGATAGAACTCGATCTGGTCACGATTTTTCCGGATTTTTTTAAAGGCCCCTTGCAGGAATCTCTGATCAAGCGGGCGCAGAATAATAAATCCGTCAAAATCCGCGTTCATAATTTGCGCGATTATGCGCATGACCGCCACAAGAGCGTGGACGACAAACCCTTTGGCGGCGGGCCCGGAATGGTGATGATGCCGGGACCGATTTTTGAATGTGTGGAAGCGATCCCAAAGCCGGAGAATTCTCCGAAATGGGTGGTGCTTCTGGACGCCGGCGGTGAACCTTTGACGCCGGTTCTTGCCCGGAGTTTGGCTTTACGCGAACATCTGGTTTTAATCTGCGGGCATTACGAAGGAATTGATCACCGGGTGCATACGGATCTGGCGGATCAAGTGGTGTCGGTTGGAAATTTCATCACCATGGGCGGAGAAGCCCCGGCCCTTTGCCTAATGGAAGCAGTGCTGCGATTTGTGCCCGGCGTGCTGGGCAATGCCGAATCGCTGGCCGAGGAAAGTTTTGAAGACGGCCTGGAATACCCGCAATACACGCGGCCCCGGGATTTCCGGGGGCTCCAGGTGCCCGAAGTGCTTGTTTCGGGGAATCACAAGGAAGTAGACAAGTGGCGTAAAAAATCCGCGCGTGAAATGACAACCCGGAAGCGGCCGGATCTGGCTAAATAAATTGAAAAGATTCTAAAGGAGATTTCCATGAAAGCAGTCGAAGCGATCAAAATCAGCACCAAAGAATTTCAGAAAAACGCCCCCGTTTTCCGGGTCGGCGATACGCTTAAAATCCACCTGAAGGTCAAGGAAGGCGAAAAGACCCGCACGCAGGTTTTCGAAGGCGTCTGCATCAGCCGCCGTGGCACCGGGGTCAGCACCAGTTTTACCGTGGTCAAAGAAACCCACGGTGATATCGTCGAGAAAATCTTTCCGCTTTTTTCCCCGACGCTCGAAAAAATCGTGGTCGAACGCAAAGGCAAAGTCAGACGCGCAAAGCTTTATCACCTGCGCAAAAAATAATTTGCAGGAACTGAATGGCTCGATCGGTCCTTAGCCGGCTTGTCCGTTTCGATTCCGAGAACACCGACGG
>CAYGIT010000229.1:0-1917 GCA_964349955.1 uncultured bacterium | reverse complement strand
GGATTGTTGGGATAATTGATGTAAATGAGTTTGGCTTTTTTCAGGGCCACCGGGTCGATCTGATCGAGACGGGGAAGAAATTCGTTTTCTTCGAGAAGCGGCATGTAAGAAGGAATGCCCCCCGCAAAAAAAGTGCCCGAGCGGTAAGGCGGATAGCCCGGATCGGGAATGAGTGAAACATCGCCGGGATTCAAAACCGCCAGCGGCAAATGCGCAATCCCCTCTTTGGAACCGATCAGCGGCAGGATTTCTTTTTCGGAATCAAGCGCCACGTTAAAACGTTTCTTGAACCATTTGGAAATGGATTCGCGAAACGCAGGCATGCCGGCATCCAGCGCATAGCGGTGATTGCGGCCGTCGCGGGAGGCTTCGTTCAAGGCATCAATAATGAAAGACGGTGTCGGAAGGTCGGGATCGCCCACGCCGAGGTCAATGACGTCTTTGCCCTTGGCCGTCAATTCGCGTTTTTTACGGTCCACTTCTGCGAAAAGATACGGCGGAAGGGCCTTGAGCCGGTCCGGGGGTTCCAGGGAAAGCATTTTTTTGGTCTGCATAAGAGGGCGAATTATAGCAAATGGAAGGGGGGTGTGGCGAGTAAAAAGGGGACAGGCAGCGGTTTTCTGCCTGTCCCCTTTTTAATGGGATTTAAACCTGGAGAGAAAAAGAGGGGTCTAAAAGATGCAGCTCGTAAACTTTGAGTTTGACCTCTTCGTGCACCCAGGCATAACTGGTGGCTAAATAGAGGGAATAAACGTCGAGAAATTCATCCAGTTTTTTCTGGATTTCTTCCTGAAGCTCGGCTTCGTCTTCGATCTTTAAAATCAGATAGGGAGTTTTCATGCCCTGCGGCTTCAAAAGGCTTTTTGAAATTCCTGGCGCAAACTAAAGCCAGGGTCCACCACGAGAATCTCGGCCAAAAGCCTCAAGTACCGGCGTTCAAGGCCCTCCTGATGGGTCAAATGCCATTGTGAATACAATCTCAAAAGCCTGCGCGCTTTCGCGCGGAACCTACGCACACTTCCTCTCATCTTCCATGCCTCCATCCTCAAGTTCACGATTCAGCTCAAAATGGAAATCCGGCTCCACTTCCTGAATGCGGTTCGCGAGTTCCGTGATCCGGATTTTAAGTTCGGGGCTTCTGGTTTTCATCCATTCGCCATAAAGGTCCAGCAGCAAATCGATTTTCTGCTGTTTGGTCATTTCCGTTTCAAAGCGCCTCATCTCGTTCATGAAATGCAGAAACGCCTGGTCACGGAAGCTGTTCATATAATTGAAGTATTCACGGCGTACCGTTTTGAGAAGGCCCTGGTAAAGTTCGAAATACTTCGAGATTTTTTCAAGCACTTCCCCCACACCTGTTTTTTTGCGGTAAATCCGGGAATGGTAAGTGGCGGCCTGATCATAATAAAGCTGCGCGAGTTCGCGGTAATGCTGGCTGGAACGTTTGAAAAATTTGGTTTTATTATTACCGGTCAAATCATCAAAGACCGCGGTGTGAAGCAGAATGTGGTCGGCATTGACCTTGAAAATAAAATAGCGGATGGTCCGGTCTTCCGTGCCCTTCACCCATTGAATGATGTCGCTCGTTTCCATAGATAGGTAAGGTTCTGCCATGTCGTGATACTCGGGCAACGAAACCGCAAAAAGCAGATGGGCGAGATAAATATTCACGTCTTCATCGAAGACATACTGATTCGAAGGGAATTTGAGCTCGCGGCGGCAGTCGAGAATGGCCCCCAAAAGATAGTGGATTGCCGATTCTCTTTCCTGCTTGGAAATATCGAAAAACAGGCAATTGTCTTTCATGTTCTAAAAGCTACCATGCAGTCTTTTGCCTGTCAAATTTGCGCGGTATTATTTATTTAATTCTTAAACACTCAATAGATATAAAATAACTATCAAAATATAGCATTTTTA
>CAYGIT010000228.1:0-1920 GCA_964349955.1 uncultured bacterium | reverse complement strand
GAACTTCTTCAAACGGTTTTTTCAGGGCCGGCATGTTTTGGGGAGTGCCGGGAATGGGAAAAAGTTCCGGTGCCAGCGTATCGCCCTGGCAAAGGATGACCGCGCGTTCAATGGCGTTTTCAAGTTCCCGCACATTGCCGGGCCAGGAATAATTCATGAGGTATTCCATGGCAGCGTCGGAAATAAATTTTACGTTTTTTCCGTTTTCCGCGGCGGACTTTTGCTGGAAGTGTTTGACAAGCATGGGAATGTCTTCCCGGCGTTCCCGCAGGGCCGGCATAAAAACGGGAATCACATTGAGCCGGTAGTAAAGGTCCTGGCGAAAACGGCTGGCTTGCACTTCCGCTTCGAGGTCCTTGTTCGTAGCGGTAATCAAGCGGATATTGACATGGATTGTCTGGGTACCTCCCAAACGTTCGAATTCCCGTTCTTGCAAAACGCGCAAAAGTTTGATCTGGGTGCTCGGAGAAATGTCCCCGATTTCATCGAGAAAAAGGGTGCCGCCATCGGCCATTTCGAAACGTCCCATTTTGAGCGCATTCGCGCCCGTAAAAGCGCCTTTTTCATAACCGAAAAGTTCGCTTTCCAACAGGGTTTCGGGCAAGGCCGCGCAGGAAACCTTGATGAAAGGCTTGTCCGCCCGGTCGCTTGCATAATGGATCGCATGCGCCACACGCTCTTTTCCCGTGCCACTCTCTCCCCGCAGCATGACCGTGGCGCGGGTCTGGCTTACGAGTTCGATCGAGGCATACACATCCGCCATGCGTTTGCTTTCCCCGATAATGCCTTTCGGGTGAAATTTTTTCTTCAGCTCCTGCTTGAGCAAGATATTTTCATTGGTCAGTTTTTCTTTGTCCTTTTCATGCAGCCGGTGGATCCGCACCGCCTGAGCCACCATGGAGCTGATGATGGTCAAAAGGCGCACGTCTTCTTCGAAGGAAATATTTTCCTGAAACAACCGGTCCACACTGAGCGCACCGATTGTTTTTTGGTCGAGTTTGATGGGAACGCAGATAAAGGAAATATTGCTCCGTTCGATGTCCCGGGCGCCGGTGCGGTTCAAAAAAAGCGGTTCATTGCCCACATTCGGGACCACAATAGGCTCTCCCGCTTCCACAACCTTTCCCGTAATGCCTTCGCCGATCCGGTAGCGCCCTCGGCCGATCTGGTCCTTCTCCAGCCCGCGCGCAATTTCGATGGAAAGCTCGCCGGTCTCATCATCGAGCAATGTGAGCGTTCCGCGTTCCATGCCCATCTGCTCATGAAGCGCTCCCATGATTTCTTTCATGACCACTTCAAGGTCAGTCGAAGAATTGATGGCCCGGGAAACTTCATAGAGCGTGGAAAGCTCGGCAAATTGTTCCCGCTTTTCTATTTTACGGGTCATGATTTGAGTCCAATCACTGCAATGCCTTTGGCATCCGCGGTTTTCACAAATTCCTCACGGTCGAGAAAAAGGGTCTTGCCGGCTTCAAACCCGAAAGCCTCGGCTTCGACATCGGTCAGCGCCTTGAGCGTGCGCATGCCAACGGCCGGCACGTCAAACCGCATATCCTGGTTGGGTTTTGCCACTTTTACTACCGTCACTTTTCCTTTTGCGAGCTCGCCGGCGCGGCGGATCGCCAGATCGGTCCCCTCAATCGCCTCCACCGCAATCACGGCCTTTTTTTTCACAATGACCGTTTGTCCGATGTCCAGACCTGCAATGGCTTTGGCCATTTGAAAACCGAACTCGATATCCTGCATGATTTCCCGGGAGGGTTTTTTCTTTCCCAAAAGGCCGGCCCCGGGAAGGGCGTCGCGCATCAAAAAAGTGGAGTCCAGCAAATCGACGCCGTTTTCATGCAAGTAACCGGCAATGCCTTTCAGGAGGGAGTCGTCCTTGAAATCGCGTGTCTTCATGAGGACCTTCACCATTTC
>CAYGIT010000227.1:0-1952 GCA_964349955.1 uncultured bacterium | reverse complement strand
GCCGTGGTACTTGATTTTTCGCAAGGCATGCTCCGCGACGCTGCGCATGGAAAATTGTCCTCCGGAACAGGATTCATCAACGGTGATTTTCAGGACCTGCCTTTTGCGGCGTCCAGTTTTGACATCGCCATTTCGGCTTTTACCTTGCGCAGTGTCGGCAGCATGCGCCAATTTCTTGGCGAAATACGGCGTGTCTTGACTCCCGGCGGAAAGACCGGGCTTCTGTGCCTGACAAGGCCGGAGAACCCTTTGTTTTTGGCCCTTTATTATCCCTATCTCCGGTTTTATCTTCCCTGGATCGGCGGAATAATTTCCGGGAACCGTGAAGCCTACCGTTTTCTGGCGGATTCGATTTTGAACTTTCAGGAACCCGAGGATACGGCGGAAATGATGCGGGGCATGGGCTTTGGCGAAGTGCGCGTTCACCGCTTTACATTCGGAATTGCGACTTTGATTACGGGAAAAAAACAATCATGAATTACGAAAAAAAAATCCAGGAATTGGGACTGGCCGTTCCTCCGCCGCCTCCGCCGGCAGGTTCTTACCAGCCGGTCGTTTTTAGCGGGAACCTGGCTTTTTTGAGCGGGCAAATTTCAAAAACCGGGGACGGCCGGATCCTCTGCGGCAAAGTCGGCAAAGATTTGACGCTCGAAGAGGGGAAAACGGCGGCCCGGACGGCGGCGCTGAATGCCGTCAGCGTGCTTCAGCATTTTGTAGGATTTCAAAAATTTGAGCGCATCCTGCGGGTGGTGGGATATGTTCAGGCTGCGCCCGATTTTTACGAAATATCGGCGGTCCTCAATGGCGCCTCGGATTTATTTCTCGAAATTTTCGGTTCGCAAGGCATTCATGCCCGTTCCGCCGTAGGCATGGCCAGCCTTCCTTTGAATGCCGCGGTTGAGATCGAATTGACCGTCCGGGTTAGACAACAGACCATAGACCACAGACTTGATCAGACCACAGACAACAGACCACAGACTAAAAACTAAAATGACTCGGGAAAAAAGAAAGATTTTTCATGATTCCTTCTCCCCCTCGGGGGAGAAGGTCAGGATGAGGGGGCGTTTTGGTCTATGGTCTATGGTCTGTGGTCTGTGGTCTCCGTTGAAATTTCTGATCATTTTTGGGACGATTCTTCTTTTGAGCGCATTTCTCGCACCGCTTCTTTTCCGGTTTCTGCCTTTCAAATTTGAGCGCATCTTCAACCGGCTCATCATGATTTTTTCGATCACGGCGGCCTTCTTTTTTGTGCGGATCGGCCGGCAAACTTTTAACCAGTATGGCCTGGATTGGCGCTCCGGAAGCTTTCAGCTTTTTTGGAAGGGATTTGTGCTGGGAGTCTTGACGCTTGCGCTTCTGGTTTCAGTGGAAATTTTCGCCGGGGCCGTTGCCTGGAACCTCAAGCCATTTCATGCAGGACTTTATACAGGAGTCCTCATGAAGGCTCTTTTAACAGGAGTGGTCGTGGGCGTCATCGAGGAATTTTTCTTCCGGGGATTTATCTATCACTGGTTAAAAACCCGCTGGAACTGGCCTTGTCTTTTGAGCGTGGGGGTTACCAGTATTTTTTATTCCCTTCTTCATTTTGTTTCACGCAGCCGTCCTTTTATCGGGCCCCATCCCCAGTTCAAGGACAGCCTGGCCCTGATGACGGCGCCTTTTATGTCTTTGCTGATGTGGCAGGAATTATGGCCCCATGCCCTGGGCCTTTTTCTTTTCGGCCTGGTCCTGAATTTTCTTGCTATACGCACCGGCTCGCTTTATCCCTCCATTGGGCTCCATGCCGGATGTGTCTTTTTCATCAAGTCCGATGCCCTTTTTGTCGATTTTTTAAGCAAGGATTCTCTTGTCTGGGCGGGGTCTGTCATGGTGGACGGCCTCGTGAGCTGGATTTTTCTGCTTCTTTTGTGGCCGGCGGCCATTTTTTTGTTCAAAAAAGATAAAATTACTAT
>CAYGIT010000226.1:0-1969 GCA_964349955.1 uncultured bacterium | reverse complement strand
GGCCAGACGTTCGAGGCCCATGCCGGTATCGATATTTTTTTGCGCAAGCGGAACAAGCTTGCCGCCTTCCTGGCGGTCAAACTGGGTAAAGACGAGGTTCCAGATTTCGGCGAAGTCCTTATGCTCCACCGTGCGGTCTTTATCCCCGGAAGGGTTCTGATCGAAATAAATTTCCGAACAAGGGCCGCACGGGCCGTTCGGGCCGTCTTTGGGAGCGTTCGAAGGCCAAAAATTGTCCTTGTCCCCGAGCCGGTCGATACGGTCTTTGCCCACGATTTTTTCCCAAAAACCGAAAGCTTCGTCATCGGTCTTATGGACGCTGACGCGCAGGCGTTCCTGCGGGATTGCGAGTTCTTTGGTCAGGAATTCCCAGGCCCATTCGATGGCTTCCTTTTTAAAATAATTGCCGAAAGAAAAGTTACCAAGCATTTCGAAGAAAGAATGGTGAAACGCGGTGTGGCCCACTTCTTCTAGATCTCCGGTACGCAGGCATTTCTGGGAGCTTGTGGCGCGTTTGAGGTCTTTTTTGACGCCCAGGAAATAATCCTTGAACTGATTCATGCCCGCGCCGGTAAAAAGGAGGGTCGGGTCATTTTGCGGAACAAGCGAGTCGCTGGAAATAACGGGGTGCTGCTTGGAAGCAAAGAAATCCAGGAATTTCTTCCGGATCTCGTCGGTGGTATAACTTTTCACAAATCCCTTTCCAGTTCCTCAACCACATCACGGACGGTCTGAAAATCAAAACCGCGGCGCATTAAAAAATCATAAGTGCGTTTTTTACGTTTTTCCGGATCCAGCCGGGAAAACCTCTCCCATTTCATTTTTGCAAGCTCACGGGCGCGTTCTGTTTCCTCTTTGGGATTCAATCCCTCGAGAATCTCTTCCCGCATCCGGGACGGCACGCCTTTTCGTTTAAGTTCAAAATCAATCCGCCGGTTTCCCGACGGCTGGCTTTGCGTGAAGCGCGTGACAATATTTTGGGCAAAGACGCGGTCACTCAAAAGCCCTTTGGATTCTAGCATCTGAAGAGTTTTCGCAATCACCTCTTCAGGAAAACCCTTTGTAGCGAGTTTATGGCTCAATTCTTTGGCGCTTTTCGGCGTGGCGGCAAGAAGCCTCAAAGAGACAAGCCAAGCCTGCTTTGCCTGTTCGTCAGGGAATGAATCCGCCACGGGGGGCTGAAAACCTGAAATTACGCGGTTTCAGCCGGCGCCGGATCCGGAGTGGGTGAGCCCGCGAGGACTGTCTCGGTATTCAGCATTTTTTCGCGGATCTTGGCTTCGATCTCTTCGAGAAGCCTGGGATTGTCCTTCAGGAACATTCTCGCGGCATCGCGGCCCTGGCCCAGCTTGTCGCCCTTGTACGTCAGCCATGATCCGGACTTGTCAATGACCTGATGCAACGTGCCAAGGTCAAGAATGCTCGAGGAGCGGGAAATCCCTTCATTGAAGAGAATATCGAACTCGGCCACCCTGAAAGGCGCGGCGCATTTATTTTTCACCATTTTCACGCGCACACGGTTGCCGATGGCTTCCTCCCCTTTTTTGAGGGTTGCAATGCGGCGAATGTCCATCCGCATGGAAGCATAAAATTTAAGAGCCTTGCCGCCCGGCGTGGTTTCCGGATTTCCAAACATGACTCCGATTTTCTCGCGGAGCTGGTTGATAAAAATCAAGCAGGTCTTGGAGCGGTGAATGATGGCCGTGAGTTTGCGCAATGCCTGCGACATCAAACGCGCCTGAAGCCCCATGTGGGAATCCCCCATCTCGCCTTCGATTTCAGCGCGCGGCACAAGCGCTGCCACCGAATCCACGACAATGAGATCAATGGCATTGGACCGCACAAGCATTTCTGCAATTTGAAGGGCCTGCTCACCGGAATCGGGCTGTGAAATCAACAGGTCATTGAGCTTTACCCCGATTTTTTGAGCATAAGCCGGGTCGAGAGCATGCTCCGCGTCAATAAACGC
>CAYGIT010000225.1:0-2045 GCA_964349955.1 uncultured bacterium | reverse complement strand
GACATAGAAGGTGTAGCCTTGGTCGGAAGCCTTCTTTAGAACACGCTTCAGACACTGGCGCGGATCCCCGTCGAAAGGAGCGCCGCTCACGGTGCGGATATCGCAGAACATGCGCGCCACGGCGTTCTCTTTGGGCCGCCAGGGAAGCAGCTGGAAAGTAGCCGGGTCCGGAAATGCCCGCATATCGGATTCATCGCTTCGCGCAAAACCTTCGATAGCGGCGCCATCAAAGAGCTTTCCTTCGTCCATCGCCTCTTTGAGCTCGTCTACCGTGATAGCAAAGCTCTTCAGAAGGCCCAGGATATCGGAGAACCACAGACGGATAAACTTCACGTTGTGGTCCTGCGCCTGACTCAGGACAAAGTCTTTGCTGGAACGGCCTGTCTTAGGTTTCTGTGTGTGCGGCATAAGGACTCGATTTTAGCATACCGGAGTACCGGCTTACTAGAACTGTGCGGGCGCCCCAGGCATCAGATGGAACTGGGCATAAAGAAGGGCCATGGCCGCCACGATAGCCGCCGTCGAGACGATAAGACCGGGGCCGAACCACTCCATGAACTTGATGTGGCCGCCGTTCTCCTTCTCGAGCATACCCATGGCGACGATATTCGCGGTACTGCCTATGATCGTGGCATTGCCGTAGATGGTGCCGCCGAACAGCATAGCCCACCAGAACGGGAACCCAAAAACACCGGTCTTTTCGATGTCAGTCAGGATCGGGATAAAAGTGGCCACCGCGAGGACATTGTCCATGAAAGCCGTCAGAAGGCAGATAGCTGCCGTGAATATATTGAGAAGGAACACATGCCCGCCGCCAGAAAGGCCGATCATCCCTTTGGCGATCTGTTCCGTGACCCCCACATACTTCAGCGTACCGACCGAAGCGAACAGGATCATGAAAAACGAAAGCGTCCACCAATCCACTCGGCGAGTGAAGAAATCGCGCGCATCGTCCTTTTTTAGGAACAAGGCGATGCCTGCGAAAAAAAGAGCCGTTCCGATAAGCAAGGTGTTCTTTGTCAGACCGAACATTTCCTCTAGCTTGTGGTGCATCACAAGACAGATGATCGTGCCGATAAAAAGCGCCCAGCAGATGCGGATGCCGGCTTTCGTATACTTCACATGCGCCAGTTCATGCATCTTGTGGTCCTTGTCGGCCTTCATATTTCTCTTAAGCTCTTCCAAGGGCTTGCGGAAGATGAGCAGCGACAAGGCCATTGTGATGGCGAGCGCGACAACAGAGATCGGAGCCGCCCAACGCAGGAAATCAGAAAAGGTGAAGCCGGCACGCAGGGCGATCATGACGCCGATGGGGTTTCCGACCGCCGTGGCACTCGAACCGATATTGGTCGCGAACACGATCATCATCAAATAGGGCACTGGATTTACTTTGAAGCGCTTCGTGATATGGAACATGGTGGCCATCATAAAAAGGATAGAAGTGACTTCATCCACCAGCGCCGCGAAAAAGCTGGAAAGCAGCATAAGGATAGTCATCAATAGATAAGGCTTCTCGCCCACCTTATCGACCACCTTGGCGACGAAGTATTCGAAGAAATGGTTCTCTTCTAGAAAACCGATGATGGTCATCATGCCGAAAAGGAACAGGATGATATCGAGGCCCGCGAACTCGATGAGATGCGGGATATCGATAAGACTCCCGGCCAATAGAATGGACAGTCCCGCCAAAGCGAATGCGAGCCGGAACTTCCAGTAGCAAAGGGTCCCACAGATGATCATGAGGAAGATTTCGGTAGCGATGATCTGTTTGGAAGTGAACCCTAAAAATGAGAAAACAACCGCGACGACGGTCAGAACGGTGGCGATAAGAAGCGGTGTTTTAAAACGTTTCATCAAACTCTCCGGGTTGCCCCCCATTCTAGAGAACTATCTGTGGCCAATCAAGTGATTGTCGCTACAGAGCTATGTCGCCTTGCTCCCCGGAGCGGATGCGGATCGCATTCTCCACCGGAGAGACAAACACTTTTCCGTCCCCGATACGCCCCGTCTTCGCGGACTCCACGATGGTCGCGGTACTGCGTTTT
>CAYGIT010000224.1:0-2104 GCA_964349955.1 uncultured bacterium | reverse complement strand
CCTACCCCCATCTCGCCGCCCTCATGACCTCTCTCGGCAAAGAAGACTCTTTCAAAAAAGAGGACCTCGCCGTTTCCCTCCGGAAAATGGCCGAAGCCTTCCGGAAAAAAGCGCTCGGCCGCATGGACAAAAAGCAAGTCATGGAATTTAACGAGCGGTTCCGTGCTTTTCAATCGGGGGAGACCGACAACGGAAGCTTTTTAAAATTCCTGGTGGAAACAGGAACCTCCCTGGGATTCAAACCCCGTCTCACACAGTCCATGCGTGAACTTTTGGGAAATGTCCAGACCCTTTCCGCCATCAAGGGCAGCCGCCTGTTTAAAGAACTCGAAAATTTTATTAGTGAAAGAGAACTCTCCTTTGCCCGAAGCCCGGAAGAAAAAGAATTGCTAGGGCAATACCAAAAGCTTGCCCTCCTCCGCAGTCTCGCCTCACTCGAACTCACGCACGATCAATTGCGCGAATACCAGAAAGACCCGCAGTCTTATTTTGATTTGTTATCAGAGACATGTGCGAATTGTCACCCTGAGCCCACCCCTCGTCATCCTGAGCGAAGCGAAGGATCTCCGACCGAGATTCTTCGTCATCCCTCCGGGATTCCTCAGAATGACATAATTTCCCCCGCCCTCGAATTCTACCGGCTCGCCCTCGAGCGCGACAAAAGCTTTCGCCGCAACCTAAAAGACCTTCTTAAACGCCAAAAAAGCAAAACCGCAATCGTCATTGCCGGCGGTTTCCACACCCAGGGCTTCGAAGAAAACCTCAAAGCCGACGGTTATTCCTATGCTGTCGTCATGCCCAAAATCAATTCTGTGGACGGCAAAGACCGTTACACGGATCTGATGCAGGGAAAACTGTCCTACAAAAATTATCTCAAAACAACTTTTTACGACGCCTTTGCGCGCGCCGCCACCGTGAAGCTGGTAGGGGAATTGAGCGCCCCGGATTTCAAACGCAATCTCAAAGTCTGGCGCGACGAAGTCATCCGTAAACTTGCCCGGGAAGGCCGAACAGTCGATGCCAATAAATACACCGCTTACATCGATCTGCTCTTCAAAGTTTATTACGAAAAATTTGGTGATGAAAAGGACGGTCTTTCCAAAGAAGAAATTCTCAAGGCCGTTGAAACCGAACTCCAAAAGTTTCGCAAACAAAAAGTTGCCGAACTCTGGAAAAATTTCGAGTCACAGCTCGGCTCTTTCACCCAGGGCCTCAAAACCCTGATCGACCGCAAAGAACTCAATCTGAAAAACATCGCCACTTTGCTTGATCAATCCGCCCAACCCAAAGGTTTGGGGACGCTCCAGCTAAGCCTTGCAACGATGACCCCTAATCCCGATGTGCGACCCCGGAGCGAAATGAGAAAATTAATCGAAACAGGCACAGTGGAAGCGCGGACGCGTGTGTTGCAAGAAACCATCCCTGAAGCGCAGCCTGCGATGATAAAAAACGAATTGCCAGGATTGGATGAAGAAAGACTGCAAGGAGAATTTTCGCAGTGGTGGAACTTTGCGGTGGTAAGTATTGAAGAGGAACACTTAAAGTTGGGGGCCCGGCTGGAAGCTAAACGCGTGGCGGAAAAACCGGTTTTTCAATCCGAAACCTCACCGGGAATTTTTTATAAAATTGCTAATCCCTCCAAAATGATGGACCGGGCCAGGGGTGACTCTCTCAAAGCCATTGAAGAAGCCAATGGTCTTATTCTTCAGGAAGCAAGAATTCTAATCAAACTTGAAAAGGAAAGAATACAAGGAGTTCCAAAGCTTGAGGCTATCGGCAAGACCAATGACGGGCGTTTATGGATGCAGATCAAGGGATCTACGGGAAAATCCTTCGCGAAATATAATTTTGAAACATCGGAAGTGTTTACGGCCTTGGCGGAAACCGGAAAAATTTTAAACCGGTTGAGCCTGTCCAACGTTTTTCATAATGACATCAATCCCAATAATCTTTTTATCGATTACAACAAGCAAGGAAAAATGGAAGTGCAAATAATCGATTTTGATAATGCCACCCAATGGGATGTGCCGCCCTGGGGGCATACGGCCGGGTATGCGCCTATTGAAACGAAACCGGATGGCAAAGAGAAACTTCTTGCGAAGAC
>CAYGIT010000223.1:0-2122 GCA_964349955.1 uncultured bacterium | reverse complement strand
GGCAGCGCGATATAGGTTTAGATTATGTTGCGCTTGCTAATGTTAGCAGTGACGATTAGCAGCCGGACAGGACAGGCGCGAGACGCCAGATCAAATAGGCTAGTGCGAGAGACTGGCCAAAGCTGATCAGGCACAAGAGGTTTATACGGATATTAAAGGGCATTGGTTTGGCCCCCGCAAGGGCAAGACGTGACGCGATCACGGTTAGCGTCAAAGTCCCGCTCAACAGCTAGTGCATCCGATATGGTATTACGTGCCCGCATCATATCGGACAAGGCCATGTTAAGAATTAGCGTAACATGCGAGTCGTGTATATCCCGCTGATAGGATTCAATACCCGCCAATTCCATGATCATATCCATATGTTCGACAATAGCAGATAGATGCTGGGTTGCCCGCAAATTGGCAGAGACAGGCTTATCAGTGAAGACGAAGGCACAAACAGTAGGCTTGCTAGTCATGGTGGTGGTTCCCGAAAGTTAAAGGAAGCTAGCCGGATAAAGCAGTCATGTTATAACGACTCCAAGCAATGCCCGGCATCCAGATCACGGGCAAAATCAAGCGCGTTACGAATCGTATCACGACCGCGAAGCATAACATCAATGCCGTGTTTAAGCTCAAGGGTGACATATGCGTCATGTTGGCTTGTGCACAGCGTATCAATGCCCGCAACATCGCGGATCATATCCAGGTGATTCATGATAGCTTCAAGATGCTGTAGCGCCCGCCGGGTAGAGTCTTCCGTGACATGTGACACAAATATATAATCGCATACGGAGGATTGCTTAGTCATGGTGGTGGTTCCCGAAAGTTAGAGAAAGTGAGTCGGGATAACCCCGACTCACAAGGTTAAAGTTAGGCGCTACGCCGCTTTGAAAATGCGCACGGTATAAGTGCAATCGTTTGCATCGTCTGGCCAGACCAGGCGCGTAACCGGCGGCGCGCCTTTTTGCATGTTAGCGCCCGCGACAAAGGTCGAAGCTTCATCAGTCGGCTGGATGTAATCGCCCGCAATCAATGTTGCGCAAACGCGCTTGTCACCGCGCAATTCGACCGGCTGGCCACCAGACAACGCCAAGGCTGTACGATAAGCAAACAAGTACGCCTGACAACGAGACGTATTGACGTTAAGTAGCGCTGTTTTTTTGCCCGAGGGGCGGGCATGGCCAGGCAAGAAAGTGTTATTGGCCCGATTCATCGGGATTCCCGCCATAAGCTTTTCGCTTGTGACGCCCACAAAATACCCATTTCCATCAGCCCCAATGAAAGCCATAGAGGCAACAGGACAAGGGCCGTCAACGTCAACGGCGAGGGCTTTCAGCCGTTCAAGCGCCGCATCAGCAACCGCTGTGATAGTTTCAGCCGTCACATTGCCGCGCGTGTCGAATCCGGCTTTGACCGATATAGGCGGCGCGATTTCGGCAAGCGAATCGCTTTCCGCCAGCGCTTCAATAACAGCTTGATCCGTTTCGCCCGAATTGCCGCTTTCCGATTCGCCATGCTCGACTCCGACATTGGGGTTAAGGCTCGTATCAAGCTTGCTAATGTTAGCAAGGTCATCAAGAGCTTTCAGGATGCTTTTGGTTTTGGTTTGCTTAGCCATAGGGGTAGACTCCAGTTAGGTTGTAGATACATACGTCGTTGTATGTGCCATCATAATGGCATGGTCATATATGTGTGTCAAGTGACGTTGTGTGTTTTTTCGTCAAATAAATAAAAATAAATTCGAACGCCAAGGCAGATCAGCGCAAAGCCAGGCTGGAAGCTAAAAACGCCATTGGCGTATGCGCATAGGTAATCGTACCAGCGCAAGGTCAAAGCCCGCCAGTGACGCGATATGAGCGATTAAACAGCATACGTCATTTTTTCGCACGATATTGGCTTGCTAATATTAGCAATCGACTGGCACGAAATATGCATTACAGACAATGCTCCGTATACGGAATATAGATTGGCATGGGATATGCATTGCGAAAAATCATGCCATTGCAATAAGGTCGCAAATAAGGATATATTCCCAGAGTAGGGACAAAAACCCAGAATAGGAATAAAATCAGATTCATAAGAAAAAAATCCCATTCATAGGATAAAAACCCCATAATTAAAAAAAACACCCATTCAT
>CAYGIT010000222.1:0-2152 GCA_964349955.1 uncultured bacterium | reverse complement strand
AAAAGAGAAAAGAGCCCGGGGCAGCAGAATTTTCCGGACGGAGGCAGGGCGCGCGGAAGCTTCGTGCAAAACTTGCCCGGGGTGGGTGTGGAAACCGATGGCCCCGCTGCTTTCTAGCGGGGAACAGCGGAGGCTCCGCACCCGCACCGGCCTTAATCTGGGCCGAAGCCGGAGCGTGTCTGCCGGAGTCCGGAAAATTCTGCTGCACGCCCTTGAGCAGAGCCGCGAGTAGGCAGGCTATGTTATAATCCGCTCATGATTTATATTTTGGATGCTTACAATGTCATTCATAAAATTCGCAGTTTGGAACGTGCGCTGGATAAAGATTTGCGGGCGGCGCGGGAATCCTTGATCGGGCTTTGCAGCCGGTTCGCCGCAAGCCGCGGAGACATTTCGAAAATCATTCTGGTCTTTGACGGCAAATCGGAATTCTGGGACCTTCCCCAGGCCAACACTCCAAAAATCCAGTTGATTTTTTCAGACACCGGCGAAGACGCGGACGAAAGGATCATTCTTGTTCTGGAAGATCTTTCAAAGAACGCCGAAAAATGTGTTGTCTCGGATGATAATTTTGTCCGCAACCAGGCCCGCGCTCATCAAACCCGTGTCATGCCGGTCGCTGAATTTAATGCGCTGATGCAACATACGGGGCAAAAGGGCGGGACTAAAAATGCCGGTTCCCCCGCCTTTTCGCTTTCCCAGAAACTCGCGGATGAAATTACCCGCGATTACAAAAAAAAGCTTGGTCTCGGATGTTTCTTGTTCATGCTGTTGAACTTCCTTGTTTTTCCGGTTAGCGCGCGGGCCGCCGACTATTCCTATAACCAAGGGAAAAGCCGGGTCAGCTTTACTCTCCGGCATCTTGGATTGGTCACGGTCGAAGGCCATTTCAAAACTTTCTCCGGTTCTTTCCGGTTTGATCCCAAAAGCCCCGAAAATTCCTCGGTGAATATTTTGATTCAACCCGCGAGCGTGGCTTCAGGCAGTGCCCACCGGGATGCTGATTTGCGATCGGAAAATTTTTTTGCGGCGGAAAAGTATCCGGAAATCCAGTTTGAAAGCAAAAAATCGATTGTGCTTGGAACTAACCATTTTAATGTGGAGGGAGACCTTACCATCCATGGAATCACCCGCGCGGTGGTGTTTGAAACCGAACTGCTCACGCCTCCCGGCAAGATCAAAACCGGCCAGCCCGTTTCTTTCCGTTCCAAGACCTTCATCAAACGAAAAGATTTTCATCTGGGAACAGGAAACTGGCTTGATCCCATCCTCTTCATCACCGATGAAACCCTCAAAATCAGCCTCGAGGTCGAAGGGATTCCCCAAGCCCCTTCAAATCAAAACAAACCGGAACCGGGGATTCAAACTTCATAGAAGCGCCGGTTTTGGGATGCGTGAATTCGAGCTTCACGGCATGAAGGCAAAGGCGCTTGGCGCCAACCACTGCCAGCATTTCTTCCTGCCAGCCCTCGTGAATGTAGCGTTCAAAAATGCGCGGATCAATATAGATTTTATCTCCCAAAACCGGATGTCCTAAAAAAGCCAGATGCGCACGAATCTGATGCGTGCGTCCGGTCCGCGGAATAATTTTAAGCGTGGAATACTCTTTCCAAACTTCCAAAACTTCGTAATCAGTGCTGGCACTTTGGCCCAGAGAATCGGGAATACGGATATTGTGCGAATTTGTACTGTCGGTCCCGAGCGAAATCGAAATATTGCCTTTCGAAGGTTCCGGAACGCCTAAAACAACCGCCCGGTATTCTTTGTAAACCCGGCGCTTTTCAAAAAGAAGCCCCAGCCTTCCCGCCACTTCCCCACCCTTGGCAACAATCACAAGGCCGCTCGTTTCAGAATCGAGCCGATTCACAATCCGCAAATGCCCGGCTTCTACCCGCAAATCTCTAGTCAAAAAACTAAGCAAGTTCTTTTCCTTGAACCGCCCCACAGCATGAACCGGAAGCGGCGCGGGCTTATCCGCCACGAGAAAAAACTCATCCTCGTAAAGGATTTCATACTTCGTCTCCACAACCAATTCTTCTTCCGTCCGTTTTTTCATATTTTTCTCACACTCAGTATCCGTTCACGGCTCAGGGACGTGCAGCAGAATTTTCCGGACTCCGGCAGACGCGCTCCAGCTTCGGCAAAACTAAGC
>CAYGIT010000221.1:1776-2157 GCA_964349955.1 uncultured bacterium | reverse complement strand
ATCTAATAGACCAATAATCAAATTTCAATCATCAATTCAATGAACCAAATTCCAAGCACCAATTTGTATCTTGTGATTTGGTCATTGGTTATTCTTTCGCTGGAGTAGCTCAGCTGGTAGAGCAGCTGTTTCGTAAACAGCAGGTCACCGGTTCAATCCCGGTCTCCAGCTTCAGAAATCAGGGACAGGTCCGCTTCTTTGGGCCTGTCCCTTTTTATTATCGCTGGCGCCGCAAGTGAGTGGGCAGGATTTTGAGCAGGTCGCGGTATTTGGCCGCGGTGCGGCGCGCGATTTTGATTCCTTCCAGTCCAAGTTGCCTGACGATTTCCTGATCGCTCAACGGTTTGGCTGAATCTTCGGCGGCAATCAGATGCCGGATTT
>CAYGIT010000221.1:0-1766 GCA_964349955.1 uncultured bacterium | reverse complement strand
TGCGACGGTCCTCCGGGCGATACCCACATGCTCGCTTTTTAAAATTTCCATAATTTCCTGGTCGCTCATCGGGTGCGCCGGGTCCTCTTTGGAAATCATCATCTTTATTTTTTCCATAATGCTTTTTTGCGATTCGCTTCCTTCCGCGGTTTCCATTTTATTCGAAAAAAAACTTTTGTAGGGAATCATGCCCTGGGGCGTGACGATGGATTTTCCGTGAAGCGCCCGGCTCACGGTGGATTCATGGATGCCGAGCGTGGCGGAAATATCCTTGAGCCGGAGCGGCTTGAGATGCGCAAAGCCCTTTTCGAGAAATGCGGGCTGGGCCTTGACGATTTCCACGGTGATGGCGCGCAAGGTCGACTGGCGTAAATCAATGGCCCGCAAAAAGTCAATCGCCGCCTGCATTTTTTCTTTTAGAAAAGCCTTGGTTTTGGTGTCCATTCCTTTGGTCCGGATAAGGCGGCGATAATACGGGCTCAAGCGGATTTCCCGCAAAGCTTCGTTATGGATTTCGATTTTAAAGGGTTCCTGCTCATCCTCCTCGTCATTAAAAGTGATGCTTGCGTCCGGCGGAGCGCCGAGAGTGTTGTCGGCATAAAAACTCCGGCCGGGTTTAGGGTCCAGGCGGGCGATATGCAGGGAAGCTTTTTTGATTTGCTCTGCTGCGACATTCAGGACCCGTGCGAGAACGTTCCAGTCGCGCTTTTCAAGCAGCGGCAAATGCTCGGAAACAATTTTCAGAGCCAGCTCAAGTTCCCCCGTGTCATCCTGAGGCGTTTTCCGCCGAAGGATCTCACGAGATTCTTCGCTGCGCTCAGAATGACATAGGTCGGAGGCTAAGCGCATCGCGTCGTCACGTTTTTTTGTGAGTTGCAAAATCAGAGTTTCCTGTAAATTGCGGGCCCCGATGCCGGGAGGATCGAGGGACTGGATGCGCTTCAGAATTTCTTCGATTTTGGAGGCGGGTTGGTTGAGATTTTTCGCAATTTCATCCAGTACTCCCTGAAAATAACCGCCGTCATCGATATTCCCGATGATTTCCTCGGCAATTTTGACTTCTTCTTGGGAAAAATCAAGCAGCCGGACCTGCCAAAGGAGAAAATCGGAGAGGGCTTCGGTTTTGGTCAGCAGGCCTTCCTGAAAATTTTTCTTTTCCTGGAGATTTTTGGCATCCTGGCGCGAGAGGTCCAGGGAATCGAAACTGTTATTGTAGTCGTCGTTCAGGGCGTCCAGATGGTTGAAATTTTCGCCCATGTGAAGTTCTTCCGCTCCATGGATGCGTTCCGGGGCCTCGGCGGAGTCTTCGGGAACGGAAGATTTTTCTTCCAGGCAGGGATTTTCTCCAAGCTCGGTATCGATGGCCTGTTCCAGCTCAGCCAAAGGGAGTTCCAGGAGCTTAAGGTACTGCCGGATTTGAGGCGAAAGAATGAGTCTTTGCGCTTGTTGTTGAATCAGGCGCGGTTGCATGGAGTTACGATAGCATGGTTTTAAATCCTTGTAAAGACGGGGGAATGCACGTAACATGCTGCAAAATCGCAGGTTAGAAAAAGGTTGACAGGGAAAAACGATTTCCATACAATTTTTGGATTCTTTACACCTCTTACAAGATCGGATGATCATGCTGGATACTCCTGCGACTCAACCGGAAGCGGCGGAAACCAATGGCGATTCGACCGTCCGGGAAGGGCTTAAAAAGAAAAGCGTGCCGGCGGGCCTGTGGACAAAATGTCCCCGCTGCCAGCATGTGATTTTCAACAAGGCCC
>CAYGIT010000220.1:0-2167 GCA_964349955.1 uncultured bacterium | reverse complement strand
TTTTTTGCTTCGATAAAAAAAAAGAGCAGCGGTCTTTTCTTTCGAAAATAAAATTTGTGATGGGCCTGCGGTCTGAAAAATGGGACCGGGCTTATCTTTTTCACCGCTCGCGCACCCGCGCCTTTCTGCTTTTGTGCGCCGGGGTCAAGGAACGGACCGGTTATGCGCCGGCCGGCCGCCGCAGGTTTCTCACGCATCCGGTTCCCGAACCCAAAAGCCCTTTGCATCACCGGGATTATTTTCTCGAACTTTTGGAAAAATCAGGATTCGAAAGGCCTTCCGATCTTGCTTGCCGGTTTTATTTTCCGGAAGACGATGAAAAAAAGGCGGAAATTTTGCTGGAAAAAAACGGCCTGAAACAATTTGTTTGTTTTCATCTGGGCGCGAATTGGGAACCGAAGCGCTGGCCCGCGGGCCATTTTGCAAGACTTGCGGATATGATTTTTGAAAAATGGAATTTGACCGTGGTATTGACCGGCGGACGGGAAGATCTCCCTCTGGGGGAGGCTGTCATGAAGGAAGCCCCCAAAGCCAGAGTCGTTTCTCTCATCGGCCAGACTTCTTTGACGGAACTGGGCGCTCTTTTCAGCAAAGCCGTCTTCGTGGTCTCCGGAGATTCGGGGCCGCTTCATATTGCCTCCGGTGTTGGAACTCCCGTGATTGCGCTTTTTGGTCCTACGGATCCGGCGCTGACCGGTCCGTGCGGGCCTGGGGATAAAATTGTCCTGAAATTTGTGCCGGAGGGATACCACACGCCGTGGTACGGCGAAATGCCGGCCAGTGGATGGCTTTCGCATATTCAGCCGGAACAGGTCATGGCTGTGATTGAAGAAAAAAATTGGATGAGTTTAAGGACGATGCAAAGGCCAGGTGTAGGGGCGGGGCTTGTCCCCGCCCTTTCCTCCGGGCGCCCGCAAGGGGCGCCCCTACGCCCAGAGGTTCTTTTTATTACCTTGAGCAACATTGGCGATGTCATTTTAACCACGCCGGTTCTGGTTTCGCTGGCCGCCCATTTTCCCGGCGCATGCATCACGGCCGTGACAAGCCCGCGTGCCAAAGAAATTTTGGCTTCGAGCCGGCTCGTTGACCGTGTCGTGGTTTATGATAAAAAAGCGGATTGGCGAGGAAAACTTCGATTTTTACGCGAACTCCGGACTGTCCGGTACGATTGCGTGGTGGATTTACGGAATTCGATGATCCCTTTTTTGGTGGGAGCTCGCAAGAGAAGCCCATGGCTGCGCCCTTTTCGCTCGGTTTCCAAACGGGCCCGTCATCTCGAGGTCCTGAAAATGATGAAAATTCCCGTTTCTCCGGACCAGCGCTTTGACTTTTTTTCAGAGAGCGAGAAAATTTCGGCAATGACTAGATTAGAAGCAAAGGGGATTAGACCGGAGAAAAAATGGATTGTGATTTGTCCGGTGGCGGCCAGCAGCACGAAGTCATGGCGCAACGAAGGATTCAGGGAAGTGATCCGGGAATTTGCCCAAGACAAGGACCATTCGATTTTACTGGCAGGGGAGAAAAACCAAAGGCAGGCCATTCAGGCATCGGTGGATTTTCTTCCTGCGCAGGCGCACAACCTGGCCGGAGAATTGACGCTCCGCGAACTGGCGGCCGTTGTTTCGCGCGCTTCGCTGGTGCTGTCCAATGACAGCGCGGTCATGCACCTTGCCCATGAACTGGACCGTCCCACCGTCGCTCTTTTCGGCCCGACGGACCCTGAAAAATACGGCCGTACCGGAGCGCATTTCAAAATCCTGCGCACCGGTGTGTTTTGCTCGCCTTGCGAAAAAGCGCAATGCCGTTTTGACCGCCAGGCCTGTTTCGAAGACCTTGAATCCGGAAAAGTAATTGAGGCCTGCAAAGAACTTTTAAGTCTGTCATTCCCGCATGATTTTAGGCGGGAATCCACGAGCCTACCGATCCCCGACAAAAACATTCGGGGATGACAAAAAACATGAATAAGTTATCGATAAAATTTCAGAATCCCGAAAACCCGCGCATTTTGATCACGCGGACTGACCGGATCGGTGATCTTGTCCTTTCTACGCCGGTATTTTCCGAAATCCGGAAAAAATTTTCCAAGGCTTATCTGGTTTGCCTGACTTTTCCTGAAAACCGTGAAATTATTCAAGGCAATCCTTTTCTCGACGAAGTCATTTTGTAC
>CAYGIT010000219.1:0-2190 GCA_964349955.1 uncultured bacterium | reverse complement strand
GGATGGGCTTCGAGGATTTTCCGGCAGCGTTCCGGCCCCATGCAAACAATTTCCGCCTGCGGGTAAGCACGCGCAATGGTTTCGATGGCCGGAATTTCAAAAAGAATATCGCCGAGCCAGTTCTTGGTCACAATCAGGATTTTCATACTAATTCTGATTTTTGAATTTTCGGGCTCACGGCAGCAAGTTGCTTCTTCACTGCAGAAAAAACTTCGTCGACGGAAATTTGTTGAAGGCAGGCCAGGGTTTCGGGATTGGTGCAAACTCCTTTGTAACAGGGCTGGCAAGCAAGACGCCGGGTCAGGACCATCGCGCCGGGCACCGGCGGCATATGCCTTTTGGGATCCGTGGGGCCGAAGATTGCCACCAGTTTTGTCCGCACCGCGCCCGCGACATGAAGCGGCGCCGTGTCCCCGGTCACCAGCACTTTCAACCGCCGCATCAATGCCGTCAGCTCGCGCAGGGAAGTTTTTCCGGCAAGATCGATGACCCCTTCCTGCTTTTTGAAATCCGGCCCGTTCAGGGCTTTTGCATCTTCCTCCGAACCGATCAGGACCACGCGGCAATTATCTGCGACAAGCCGTCCTGCCAGTTCGCTGAAATAAAAAAGCGGCCAGCGCTTGGTGGGCCATTGGGGGCTTGAGCCGATCACGAGACCGATCAGCGGAGTCTCCGGATTCCCGTTACAAGCCTGAAGAAGCCGGTCCACCCTTTCTTCTGCTTCCGCATCCGGCCAAAGCTCGAGCGACTCCTCGAGTTTACTCACCCCGAGCCTGGAAAGAATACGGAATTGATGGCGGACCGGCGGCTCCGCCACTTTGAAATTCCGGTCCGGGCGGTTCAACAGAAGGCCAAAAATTCCTCGCGCAAATCCAAAGCGCTCGTGAATTCCGGAAAAAAAAGCCAGCAGATGCGTCCATTTCGAATTTTGAAAATCCACGGAAAGGTCAAAGCCTTCATGCCGGATTTTACGGGCTGTCTTCAAAAAATAATCCATTCCCGGCAAACGTCCCCGGTCGACGGGAATAATTTCATCCAGATAAGGGCAGAGGGCCACAAGCGACACCAGTTTGCGGTCCACGAGCAATGCGATTCTGGCTTTCGGAAACCGTTCGCGCAGCATCCGGAGGCTCGGAATGACCAGGATCAAATCTCCCACCGCTCCGAGCTTGATGACTAGGATTTTCTTTTCGGCTTCCACCTCGCGGTAGACGGCAAGGGTTTTGTCCGTCATTTGATCGAGAGAAAATTCTCTTTTTACCTTTTCATGCAGTTTTTCCGCTAAAACCGCACGGCGGGCCGGGTCCCGCATCAGGCCCAGAATCGCAACCGCCATGGCGTCGCTGTCCCCAGGTGGAACCAGAACTCCGTTTTCATTCGGCTCAATAATATCGAACACGCCTCCCACGGCCGTCGAAATGACCGGCGTTCCCACGGCTCCCGCTTCCACGATCACGCGGCCAAACGCTTCGGGCACCAGCGTCGCCAGCACCAGCAAATCGGCGGAGGCGATCAGTTCCGGAACATCCCGGCGCGTTCCGAGAAGCTGCACTGTGGATTCAAGGTCGAGCTGTTTCAATGTCGCGCGGATCCGTTCCGTGTATTTGGTTTTGGATTTTCCTTCCGCGCCGACAAGAAGGACTTCCAGGTGAGGAATTTCACGGCGCACGCGGTGAATGGCTTTCAAAAATTCAATTTGGCCTTTGATGGGTGACAAACGGCCGACATTGATGATGCGAAAAGTCTTTTTGGGGTCGCGCTCTTTTTTTGGAGAAAATAAAAATTGGGAGAAATCCACGCCGCGGTGGATCAGCCGGATGCGGTCCGGCAAAACGCCGAAATTATCCATCATATGCCGCCCGACCACCCGGGAAATCACAATCACGCGTTTTCCCCAGCCCATCACGGAGCTCAACCCGTGATCAGAATAATAACCGTGACAGGTGGTGACAAAGGGCCGCCCGGTTTTGCGGGCCGCCAGCCAGCCCAGCCAGGCAGGAACACGGCTCCGGGCATGGACGATATCGATATGTTCGCGTTCGATGATTCCAACGATTTTCGGGACGAGAAAAAGGGAGAAAAGGGATTTCCGGTGGACCGGAAGCGTGTAATGTGTCACTCCGATTTTTTGCAATTCATTGAGAAGCGCGCCGCCGGAAGAAATCACGACCATTTCTTCTCCCCGCCTTT
>CAYGIT010000218.1:0-2192 GCA_964349955.1 uncultured bacterium | reverse complement strand
AGCTCAAGGGGATCGGGAAGGGGAGCATTTCCAAGATTTTGCATGATCTTTATGAAAAGGGGGAATCTGGGGATTATGAGGACCTCCGTAAAGGGTTTCCTGAAAGTCTTTTTGAGCTTTTCAGGATTCCCGGGCTTGGCGCCAAACGGATCAAGGTGCTTTATGATGAGCTGCATATCCGGTCGGCGGGGGAATTGGAATACGCGTGTAAGGAAAACCGGCTTCTGGCGCTTGACGGGTTCGGGCAAAAGATGCAGGAGAAAATTATCGAGGGAATCCGGCATCTTAAAAAATCGGCGGGCCAGTTTTTGTTGAGTTTTGCGCGGGAAGAAGCGGAAAAACTGATGAATTATCTTAAGAAGCAAAAAGGGATTCTGAAAATCGAGATTGCGGGGAGCCTCCGCCGCTCCAAGGAAATTGTCAAAGACATTGATGTCCTGGTCAGCGCCCGCGATCCGGCCGCCATCCACCGGGCTTTCGGCCGGTATCCTGAAAAAGAATCGGCCGTTGCCGAAGGTGAAACCAAATCCAGCCTCCGGCTCAAATCCGGAATTCAATGCGACCTCAGGACTGTGACGGAAAAGGAATTTCCTTACGCGCTTTATTATTTTACCGGCAGCAAGGAACACAATGTGGCGGTGCGCACGATCGCAAAAAAGAAAAGCATCAAAGTCAATGAATACGGTCTTTTTAAGGGTGCGCGATTGATACCCTGTAAAGACGAAACGGAAATTTTCACGACCCTAGGTTTGAATTATGTTCCGCCCGAGGCAAGGGAAAATACCGGTGAAGTTGAATGGGTTTCGGAAAAGAAATTTCCGGAGCTGGTGGAGGAAAAAGATTTGCGGGGTGTTTTTCACGTTCATTCGAATCAGAGTGACGGCACGGCCCCGCTTGAAGCCATGATCGCCGAAGCGGAGAAAATGGGGCTTGAGTATGTCGGGATTTCCGAGCATAGCCAGTCGGCCAAATACGCGGGAGGATTAGATCCCGAACGCGTGAAAAAACAGTGGAAACAAATCGAAACGTTGCAGAAGAATTTTAAAATAAGGATTTTTCGGGGCATTGAGTCCGATATTCTGCCCGATGGAAATCTGGATTATCCGGAAGCTATTCTTGCGGGCTTTGATTTTGTGATCGGGTCCATTCACAGCCGTTTCCGGATGCCCGAGGCTGAAATGACGCGGCGTATCCAGCGGGCGATGCGCAATGAATATCTGACTTTTGTCGGACATCCGACCGGAAGGCTGCTTTTAGCAAGAGTCGGCTATGCGGTCAATATGCCGGAGCTTCTCGCTACGGCCAAGGAAGAAGGCGTAGTGATGGAATTGAATGCCAATCCCCAGCGCCTGGATCTTGACTGGCGGGTTTTGCAGGATGCCCGGAAAAAAGGGGTGCTTTTCAGCATTAATCCGGACGCGCATTCGCTCGAGGGCCTGCACGATATTTCCTATGGCGTGGGCATCGCGCGCAAAGGCTGGCTCGAGAAAAAAGACGTAGTGAATACAATGCCGGTGAGGGAAATGGAAAAATTTTTGAGAAAAAGAAAATCATGAAAGAATCTCTCGAACAAAAAAAAGAGCGGGCGAAAAAAATCATGGGCCGGCTTGCCAAGGCTTATCCCGGCGCTAAATGCGCGCTCAATTTTTCCAATCCGCTGGAGCTTTTGTTTGCGACGATTCTTTCCGCCCAGTGTACGGACAAACAGGTCAATAAAGTCACGCCTGCTCTTTTTCACCGTTATAAAACCGCCCGGGATTTTGCGGAAGCGAATCCTCAAGAACTGGAAGGGTTCATCCGCTCGACCGGTTTTTATAAAAACAAGGCAAAGAATATTCAGGGTGCGGCTAGGGGCATTGTCGAGAAATTCGAAGGAGAAGTGCCCCGGCGCCAGGAAAACCTGGTTTCATTGCCTGGCGTGGGCCGGAAAACCGCGAATGTGGTGCTCGGGAGCGCGTTTGGTATTCCGGGGCTGACGGTGGATACGCATATGATCCGGCTCAATAACCGGCTGGGACTTACCAAAAACCAAGATGCCGTCAAAATCGAATTTGATTTGATGAAGATCATTCCTCAAAAAGACTGGTCCGACTATTCGCATCAGATCATTCATCACGGCCGGCAGCGCTGTGCGGCCCGCAAGCCCGACTGCGAGCATTGCGAAATCCGGGATCTTTGCCCCTCCGCCGGTA
>CAYGIT010000217.1:0-2246 GCA_964349955.1 uncultured bacterium | reverse complement strand
CTTAAAACTATAAAACATAACTCCTTGCTGCTATTTAAGTTACATCACGCCTAACCGTTGCCGACAAGAATAAAAGGTGGCAAAAAGGACGGATTTTTGCTATTCTTCTTTTCTTATGGAACAGACCCTGCCCCAAGAACGATTAACCGATTATATCCATCTAAAGCTCAATTTTGTCGAGCGGCTGCTCGTCGATCATCTTTCCCCGGCAGACGAGCGCATCCAGAAATTTCTCGATAATTATTTGAGCGATTGTCCGGGCCGCGCGCAGGCAAAACTTCCGGTACAGGCTTTCATTTTGGACCGGCGCGGCCTTGCCCGGCTGATGTCGCTTCCGCCGGACCAGGATATTTTTACTTCCGAGATCATAAATTCCTACCGCATCCAGCAAGGCGTGCTGCACAATCCAAAAAGCGACCGGCGCACCACCCAGGGCGTTTTTCATATTGTAGAAGGCGGCTTTCCGGTCCCCGACGACAAAATCGCGGTGCCCAAAAATGTTTTTTGCAACCTTCTCGCCGAGGCTTTCCGGCCGCCACGCGAAATGATGCGCCTCCCTTTCACGTCTACCCAGGAGCAGCACGCCGAAGTTTTCGTCTCGCTTTTGATGCGCCCCGTGGTTTCTCCGGCCGTCGAAGGCGTTCTGACGGAAAAAACCATGGAAATCCGGTTCTTCGCGCCGGGCAGCCTGGTCAGCAATCTGGATTTTGTGGAATCGATTTTTGGAAATGCCGGGGATCCTTACCTCGCGCAAAACGACGCCGCGCTCGACATTCACCATTGGACCGGGCATACCGGCTGCGTGATTCTCGCTCCGCATCTGATCTCTTTCAAAAAGAAAGACCTGGGCCTGCCCTCTTCTGAGGAGGCCACCGAAAGACAAAAACGCGACGGCATGTGCTGGAAAGACCCGGAAGAGCTTTACAATTCAGGACAGGCTTTCAAAATCACCTGCCGCGATGAGCGGGGCGTGATCGTGACCGTGATTGCCGACAATTATTTCGGATACTGCAAAAAAGAAATCAAAACCCAAATGAGTTATGCCGCCAATCTTTTTGGGTTGTGCGAAGAAGAGCATTCCGGCGGCGCCATCGCTTTTCCCAGTTACGATCTCGGCGAAGAATTTTATCTGGACCCGGCCTTCGCGCGAAGCAAGAATACCTTTGCCGATACCGTCCGCGTCCTCAAAGAGCAAATCGACGTCAAGCCCCAGGGCTATGCGGTGGATAAAAAACATCCGGAAATTTTATATGTTTCCGAAACCGCAAAATTCAATCTGCCCACCCTTTCGGTCACCTGGAAAAAAGACGGCCGGGAGAAGAAAATCAAACTTCTTGCGAATCACACTTATGTATTGCCCTCCGGCTACAAGCTTCGTATCAAGAAGCAAACCGGCGGCCATGCCTGGCATTTGATCGGCACCGTGGCCGAAGGCGTTTTATGCCACAAACCCTGCACGGTTTCGGGCGGAGGAAAATCCGAAATCTCGAAATCCATTGTGGACGCCATGATCCAGGGTCCGGTTTATACTTCAGATTTTCAAAAAGACATGGATTTGGTGGAAGAAATCCTGAAAAAAGATTTTCAGAACCGCTTCAAGCCCGAAATCGCGGCCACACGCCCGCAAAGGATAAGCCGACCAATTTTGAGCCCTGAACGCTCCCTGGGCTCGGTCATCAAATTGCTCACGGGTTCGCCGGAATACACGCCCGAATACAATCGCTGGCTTGAAACGCTTCCCCATCACATCAAGGAAATCCTGTTTGCGGTCAAGCGCTTCTACCGTCCGGAATGGAGCGAAAAGTGGCGCGAATATTTTTCCGTGGATATTGTAAACGGCCATCCCGGGCATGAGCTCAAATTCAAAAACAAAAAACTGGTGGCCAATTACCTGCGCGTGGGCCGTGAAAAAGACGGTTCGTGGCGGATTTACCGCGTGCGCCAGGATTTTGCCGCGGCGGAAAAAATCCAGGTAGCCGATGACATTACGGCTTCGATCACACTGCCGAAAGAGGCCCTTCAGGGAATCAGCCATGAATGGTCGCATGCGAGCGTCAAGCTGATCAACAATTGCGAGCAGCAACTTTTTCAGCGGCCGGATGATGCTATTTACCGCGGTTACGACAAGCAGGCGGAAGCGGATCTCGCAAGCGCGGATTCGTTTCTTTCGAATTATCAGCCGCTTAGTCTCAAAGAAACCGAAGAGCTGCTCGAAGATGCCGTGAATTTCGATCTTTATACGGAAC
>CAYGIT010000216.1:0-2376 GCA_964349955.1 uncultured bacterium | reverse complement strand
ACTCGAACCCTGTTTATCTCTCCGCCGAAGAGATCGCCCTTGATCATCCGGTGCGCATCGTTTCATTGAAAAGTGAAGATGAAGCTGAAATTCAAACCATTTTGGAAGAGGCGAAACCGGATGCGGGGATTTTGATGGGAAATAAAATCCTTTCGAACGGGATCCTGACGATGCTACCCCACGGATTTTTAAATCTTCAGCTGCAAGAAAACAGCATTACGATTGCGCGGGGAAGCGCCGTCCTCGCCCATAAAAAGCTGCCCATTTTTAATTTTGATAATCCCGCAACTCTCCGGGAAAAATCCCTGTGGTACGGGACTTTTCTTGTTGCGGCCATTCTCCACCGTCTGGCATCAGGGTTTGACGGCCTGCTTCCAATGCCCGAAGAACAAGCTTCTTTGCCGGTAAACAAGGACCTTCCCCGCGTGCTTCATATAATTACCCGGATGGTCCGTGGCGGGGCCCAGAAAAATACACTGGCAACCGTGGCCGGCCTTTCTCAAAAAAATTATGATGTGACTCTGGTGAGCGGCCCTTCGTGGGGAACGGAAGATGAAATCCTTCATGAAGCACTGGAACAGAACTTGAAAGTCTTGATCCTGCCGGAGCTGGTGCGGGAAATTAGTTTGCTGGCGGACCTCCTGGCGGTTTGGAAGCTTCGCGTTTTGATGGCCAAAAATTCTTTTGCGATTGTCCATACGCATACCTCCAAAGCCGGGCTCCTGGGCCGCCTGGCTGCCCATTGGGCCAAAGTTCCCATGATTGTGCATACGCCCCACGGGCATG
Source organism: uncultured bacterium (assembly GCA_964349955.1). GTDB lineage: Bacteria > Omnitrophota > Omnitrophia > Omnitrophales > Aquincolibacteriaceae > CAYGIT01. The sequence goes on along the minus strand of CAYGIT010000216.1, from coordinate 1,590 downwards.
TCTTTCACAGCTATTTTTCTACCTGGAAGGAACAAATCTTCCTTTGGATGGAGCGCCTGGCGGCGCCCTGGACCCATCGTCTTGTAGCGCTGACCTCCCGGTGCCGCGATGAACACTTGAAGCTGAAAGTGGGAAATCCGGAGCAGTGGGTTGTTATTCCAAGCGGGGTAGATGAAAAAAACATCGAAGATTTTTCGGCCCGCCGGAATGAGATTCTCGATTCTCTGAAAATTCCCCGTGACCGGAAAATCATCGGCTATATTGGACGCCTTGCGCCCGTGAAAGGGTGTTTTTACTTGATTCGCGCCCTGCTTCCGGTTTATTGGGCGAAGCTGAATTTCCACTGCCTTATCGTGGGCGACGGGGAAGACAGGAAATCGCTTGAGAATCTTGCCGCAGGAATTGGACTGAAAAGCCGTGTGACCTTTGCCGGTTATCAGAAGAATATTTCAAAGTTCCTCTCTGTTTTTAACCTTTTAGTGGTGCCTTCCCTGAATGAAGGCATGGGGAGGGTGATTGTGGAGGCTGGATTTCTTGAAAAGCCTATTGTAGCCACACGAGTGGGAGGAATAGTCGATTTGATTGAAAATGAAAGAACCGGCCTTTTAGTGCCCCCCCGCGATTCGGACCTCCTTGCCTGCGCAATTACCGACCTCCTCGAAAATCCTGCCAAGGCCGCCGAGTTCAGCGAGAACCTGCACCGGAAAATACTGAAAGACTTCACCGAATCCCGGATGGTCGAAAAAATCCATCAATTGTATCAGCAGCTTTCAGGCGGGGAGCAAAGCCGCATTCCTTCTTCAGGATTCGAAGAAACGGGAGTTTTAAAGGAAGAAACTCAAGCCCATACTTTATGAATTTTCAGCTCGAACCCACGGCCTGGAAGCTTTCGATTATTATTCCGGCTTACAATGAAGCGCAGACCATCCGGCAACTCTCCGAAAAACTTTTGACGCTTGAATCCGAAAAGGAAATCATTGTCGTGGATGACGGCTCCGATGACGGCACAAGCGAAATCCTGGGCGGGCTTGTCCATCCGGACCTGAAAGTTTTTCGTCATCCTTCCAACCGGGGAAAGGGGGCGGCCATTCAAACCGCGCTTTCGCATTGCAGCGGTGATTTTATTCTGATTCAGGATGCGGACCTCGATCAGGAAGTAAGCCTTTTGGAAGAACTCCTCCGGCCGGTTCGCGAGAAAAAGGCCGCAGTTGTTTTCGGTTCCCGTTTTCTTGGACAAAAGCCCAGGATGAAAAAACTGAATTATTGGGCAAACCGGTTCCTTAGTCTCTTGGCTAGTTTTCTTTACGGAAAAAATATTTCGGACATTGAAACATGCTTCAAGCTTTTTCGGAGTGATATCCTCCGGTCGATCAAGTTGCGGTCGAAAAGCTTTACCTTTGAAGTGGAAGTCACCGCGAAAATCCTCAAAAAGGGTTTCGAAATCACCGAGGTCCCCATCCGGGAAGAGTGGTACCGGGAAAATTATCATGCAAGCAAGAAACTGTGCTGGGTGGATGGGGTCAAGGCTTTCCTGGCGCTTGCTTACTATCGTTTTTTCGATTGATCGGCGGTTCTGACGGCACATTAATG
>CAYGIT010000215.1:0-2445 GCA_964349955.1 uncultured bacterium | reverse complement strand
GTTTTTATCCTTTTTCCGTTCAGGGAGGGCTCGCCTTTAATGGAAAAGACAAGCCCGCGCAAAAAAAAGCACATTGTATTTTTGAACATGTTTATTTTGCCAGGCCCGATTCCACGATTTTTGGCGACAATGTGGGGCTTGTGCGTGAAAGACTGGGCCGCCAGTTGGCCAAGGAACATCCCGCGCCTGCCGACATTGTGGTTCCCGTGCCGGATTCCGGGAATTTCGCGGCGCTTGGATTCGCGCGCCACTCCGGCATTCCGCTCGCGCACGGATTTACCCGCAATCACTATATTGGGCGTACCTTTATCAATCCGACCCAGGCGATCCGCTCCCTGAAAGTCAAAATCAAACTCAATCCTATCCGCGAAATTGTGGACGGCAAACGCGTGGTGGTGGTGGATGATTCGATTGTGCGCGGCAATACGGCCAAGTCGCGCGTGAAACTTTTGCGCAAAGCTGGCGCCCGCGAAGTGCATATGCGTATCAGCTGCCCGCCGCATATTTCGCCGTGCTATTACGGCATTGATTTTCCCTCCAAAGCCGAGCTTCTGGCCTGCAACAATTCCATGGAAGAAATTAAAAAATTTCTCGACGTGGACAGCATCGGCTACCTTAGCCTCGAAGGAATGCTCGGCGCCACGACCCAAAATCCCGCTGATTTTTGCGCCGCCTGCTTCACCGGCGCCTATCCCACTCCCGTGATGGACGACTTCGACAAGCTCAAACTCGAAAGAAAAAGAATCTAAGCCTTTCTGTAGCAAGCAGTTAAAGTAAGCCTCCCTTTTTGTATTCCCACCTTTCATGTGCTAATCTTTAAGAAAACAGATTATTAACCCTAAATAGAAGGATCATCGTGTTGAAAAAATGAGGAAAAGCCCTCTCAAAAACAGGCTTTTGTCACTTGTCATTGCTTTTTCTTTTTTGGCCACCAATCTGAATGTGCCGGCCGCGCGTGGCGAAAAGGGGACAGGCAGAAAACCGCTGCCTGTCCCCTTTTCTACGGCCACCGATTTGAATTTGCCGCCTGGTTTTGGCGCAAATGTAGGGGCACCCCTTGCGGGTGCCCATGGGGACCGGGCGGGGACAAGCCCCGCCCCTACAATCGAAATTTCAAAAATCCAGGTTCCCCCCGCCATCGGAAAAATCGAAGAAACCTATGATGCGACCAGCGAAAAATTAAATAAATCGCTGGTCGTATTGATCCGTGACGCCCATTCCATTCCCGAAGCCCAGAAAAACATTCAAAAAATCATCGGGCATTTCCGGAGAAATTACGGCATCCGCCTGATCGGCGCTGAAGGCGCGGAAGGGGAGCTGGATGCGCGGATTTTTCAAAGTTTCCCGGACAAGGAAAAATTGAAACAAGTTTTCGCAGAATATATGGAGCAGGGAGAATTGACGGGCGTGAATGCGGCCGCGGTTTTTGGAGATTCATCCGTAGGGGCACCCCTTGCGGGTGCCCAGAGGGACCGGGCAGGGACAAGCCCTGCCCCTACAGCTTACCAAGGGCTCGAGGATTGGAATTTGTACGTCAAAAGCCTTGAGCTTTACCTTGCGGCCATGGCCCAGGAACCGGAACTTTTAGAAAATTTGAAACGTGAAGAGTCAAGCCTGAAACGGGAAAAAGAAAAGAGCTATTCGAAAGAGCTTTTAGAGATTGATCAGGCCCTGGAAGATTTTCATGCGGGCCAAGGGGATTTGGCTGCGCTATTAAAAAAGATGGCCGCTGTAGGGGCACCCCTTGCGGGTGCCCAAAGAGCTAGGGCAGGGACAAGCCCTGCCCCTACACCCGGGATTCGATCTTTAATCGAGGAAATAAATAATGACAAAGGCGTTTGGGGCAAAGACGAGCTCAAGCGCGAGCAGAAATACTCGCAAATGAGCAATCGTTTTTTAGAGGAATTCGAAGCCTATAGCCGGTCCGTCAAAGAATCCCTTTTCCGGAATGAGGAGGAGCGGCGCATTGACCGGGAAAGCCATCAGCTCGATCTCATGAAAAAATTGGCCCGATTGGAATTAAGCCGGGAGGATTGGGGGGAAATCAAGACCGTAGACCACAGACTACAGACCACAGACAAAAACGAGGAAAATCAAAAAGGTCTCTGGTCTGTGGTCTACGGTCTGTTGTCTAGTCACTTCGCGTTTTACCAAAACACCGAGCAGCGCGACGAAGTCCTTTTCGGAAATTTAATAAAAATGTCCGGGAAGGAAAACGCGTTATGCGTCGCCGGCGGCTTTCATACCGAAGTGCTTGCGGCCCGGCTCAAGGAAAAGGGAATCTCTTACGTTGTTGTGCGCCCCGCCATCGGACGGCTTCCGGAAACGGATTTTTATCGCAATCAAATGAAGGGTGATTTTTCCTGGAAAAATTATTTTGAAATCGAGGGCGGGCAGATCAATTTATACAAGGCGTTTGTACGGGCGACGCGGGACCGGTTACTG
>CAYGIT010000214.1:0-2493 GCA_964349955.1 uncultured bacterium | reverse complement strand
CAGACATTGTATTTGTCGATGGATTTGGGGATGATTTCCCTGCCGAAATCCGCCTCGCGCCCGGCCAGCACTTCTTTCAGGACCTTGGATTTAAAAACATAAACTCCCATCGAGGCCAGAAACGTTTCGTGCTTGTCTTTGAGCCCGAACCCGCTGCGGATGGCATCCGGAATTACAAAGGACTGAATATTTTCTTCCGGCGCGGGCTTTTCCCGAAACGCGGTGATTTTGCCGTTGGCCCGGACTTGCATGATTCCGAAATGGCGCACTTCCCGGCGGGTAATCGGTACGGTGGAAATCGTCACATCGGCATTTTGCTCATGATGGAATTTCAAAATGTCTCGGTAATCCATGCGGTAGAGATGATCGCCGGAAAGAACGAGAACGGTATCGCTATTCTCCAGATGATAATGCGGAATGTGTTTGCGCACAGCGTCAGCAGTCCCCTGGTACCAATCCGTATTGGCCAAAGTCTGCTCGGCCGCAAGCAATTCCACGCTTGTCTGGTTGAAGTATTCATACGGATAGGTCCGGTGAATGTGCCGGTGAAGCGAAGTGGAGTTAAACTGGGTCAGCACGAAAATTTTTCGCAGCCCTGAATTGATGGAATTGGAAATCGGAATGTCCACGAGCCGGTATTTGCCGCCGATCGGGACTGCGGGTTTGGAACGGACACTGGTGAGAGGGAAAAGACGCTTGCCTTGCCCGCCGCCTAAAATCAGGACTGTGATATCATTGGCCATATCAATTTTTTCCCGTCTGATAATGTTTCCAAAGGACTTTTCGAAAAGTATCGTTTTCTTCCATCAAGAGCGCCAGCCGGCGGCGAATTTGCTCGATAAAAATGGCGCCCCGCGGATAGCGTTCCTTGTTGACCAGCAGGTCCAGCCGCAAGACGTATTCTTCCACGAGCCGTGCATTGCCTCGAATCTGGCGCTTTAAAATCCGGACTTCTTCCGAGGTCAAATCCGGAGCGTAGGCCTCCAGCACCGCAGGTTCCTGCTTCGGCAGCTCAAAACTCAAATGAAAGGTCATGATGGCGCATACCTCGCGAGCAAGTTTTCCAGATCCCGCATCAGTTCGGTTTTCCCGTACACGCGGTGGCAGCCCGCACGCCGGGCTTCGTCTTTCAGATTTTCACGCGTTCCTGAAATATATCCGATCACTGCCACACCTTTAACATCGGCATTGGACCTCAACTCTTTTAAAACTTTAAATGATTCGGCTTCGCGCGTGTCCAAATCCAGAATAATCAGAACCGGCGCTTTTTCACGCGCATGGCGGATCAAAGCCTCCGCCTGATCAAAATTATGCACTCCCCAATGGCATTGCCGGGCAGCCTTGGCAATCCGCGTGGCCATAGCAAGATCCGAGACAAGCCCGAAAACCGATGCCGCTTTTAACGCATCCCGCTCATCCCTGAAATCCATCAAAATCGCCCCTATTCCCCCAATTTCTTGAGGATACGGATTTTTTCCTGCGCGTCCTTTAAATAGGAAGGCGGAGTATCAATCCCCTGCAGTTTTTCAGACGCTTCCTGCCAGCGGGATTGGCGAATGGCTTCAAGGCCTTCGTCATACTGAGCCTGAATCGCTTTCAATTCCGCGGGAAGAAAAGTGAGCAGGATTTTCTCTTTGAGTAAAATGTCCCGGCGAATCGGTTCAAGATCAGCCGTAGGAGGCGCCGGCACTTTTAAAAGCGGATAAAGAGCCGCCTGAATGTCCTGATCGACCTGGCTGATGCTGGCCGGATAAAGCGAAGCCTGCGCTGCCGTGGGTTGGGCAAAAGCCTCCAGCAGCTTTTTCAAAACCACAATTTGATCCAAAGCTTCCTGCCAGGATTTTTTCACGGTTAATTCGGTGAGTTTGGCATAAGCACTGCTGACGGTTTTTTCTTTTTCGCGGGTCAATTTTTCCACCGAAGAACTGTTGATCGCGCCGATCTTGGAAAGCGTGTCGGCAATAAAAGGACGTAGCATGGTCAGCGCCACGCCGCGATGGCGTTGAATATTTTGAGAGTATTGGGGAAAAGCGAGCGACTCCACCCATAAGTCGCGGGCCTTCAAAAGGTCTCCGTTTTTAAACGCTTCGCTGGCGGGCATATACTTGGCCTTGAAAAGTTCTTCCAGCTTTTTCTTGTAACTTCGGGGAAGCGAGACCTTATAAAGGATTTCCTGCTTTGCGATCAGTTCTTTATAACCCTCCAGGGTCCAGGTCTGGGAAGGAATTTTTTCACTCATCCCGGTGCGAAAAGAAGCCCGTGCCTCCAGAATTTTCTTTTCGTCTTCATCCAGCGCGCGGTCAGCCGTCAATTCAAGCCGCCTTTGAAGAAACTTTTTTTCTTCTTCCGTTAATTTCTCGAGAGGCGAAGAGAGCTGCGAAGAAGATTTTTGGGCCGGGAGATTGACCGCAAGTCCGGTTCCGGGCTTTTTCTCAAAGATTTCTTTGAGTTTCGGGAAAATGATTCCTGCGAAATAGAGAGGAGAAAGGGCCA
>CAYGIT010000213.1:1992-2498 GCA_964349955.1 uncultured bacterium | reverse complement strand
GATCCAGGGGCTTGAATTGGATATCAAATGTTTTTTCAAAACTAAGGCGAAGCGCCGCCGCCAGGTCAAAAAGATCAAGGCCATGAACGTCCTGGATCGATTCCTGATGCAGGAGCGCGCCGCTGGAGCGCTTCTGCGCTCCTCCCGCCACCTTTTTATCGCCGAGGGCCAAATCCGTGGCAATCGGAAAACCAAAACATTCCCGGCCGCGCGGTAAATTTTCATCGCAACGGTAAAAGCGGGGCCGGAGCCCGCCGGCTTCAAAGGCCGCTTTGACCGCTTCATGGATCTTGAGGTAGGCCAGGCGCACCGACTTGAACGATTCATCGTCCGTTTTACGCGCAACAATCGAAAAAATCAAGTCCCGGCCATGCTCGACGATGCCGCCGCCGGTCATTCGGCGGCAGACCGGGATTCGAAATTCGGGATTCGGAATCCGGGAAAGATCGTGAGAATAGCCCACGGTTACCCAAGGCTCCGACGAAAAAAAAATCCTGAAAAACGGA
>CAYGIT010000213.1:0-1982 GCA_964349955.1 uncultured bacterium | reverse complement strand
GAAAAAAAGTTTCGGAATTGCCGTTCTCAACTCCCCGAAAAAGAATCTCATCCAGCGCCATTTGCAATGGCATCGGCGCGCTGATGACCGGGAGTAAATACCAAGTTTTCACAAAAAATAGACCGCAGGCCGCAGACCACAGACCACCGACCACAGACTACAGACTAAAACCAGGGAATAAAAACATCTAAAAAATGCATTTTGAATCATAAGCTCTTTTGCTTTAGTCTGCGGTCTGTGGTCTACGGTCTGTAGTCTGTCTAACTTGGGACGCCTTCCGCGAGAAACATTTTTTCGCGCACCTGGTCACGATAGGAAAGAACAGGCTTGCGGGCCGCAAGCACTTCATCGGGGCGGCGCACAGGAAGAGTATGGGGAGCTTCCTTCACTTTTGCGGCATCCACAGCAATCTCCTGCGCAATTTTGGCCATCACCTCGATGAACCGGTCGAGCGTTTCCTTGCTTTCGGTTTCAGTCGGCTCGATCATGAGCGCTTCTTCCACCACCAACGGAAAATGCACCGTGGGCGCATGAATTCCATAATCAAGGAGCCTCTTTCCCACATCCCCGGCATGAACGTCTTTGCTTTTTGCCTCTTTGAGCGTCAGAACAAATTCATGCATGCACGGCTCGTCGATTGCTACCGGGAATATTTTCTTGAGTTTTTCCTTCAGATAATTGGCATTCAGGATGGCGTCTTCGCTTACCTGTTTCACGCCGGCAAGGCCCAGGGAGCGGATAAAAACAAAGGCGCGCAAAAGCATGCCTGTATTTCCATAAAAGGATTTGACCCGGCCGATGGATTTTTCGCTTTCATAAATCATGCGGTAAGTTTCGCCTTCCTTGTCAATGAGTGGCAAAGGCAGTAAGGGAATCAAACGGCTCTTGACCCCGACCGGGCCGGAACCGGGCCCTCCCCCGCCATGGGGCGTGGAAAAGGTTTTGTGCAAATTCAAATGAACAATGTCAAATCCCATATCGCCGGGCCGGGCAATGCCCAAGAGCGCATTCAAATTCGCGCCGTCATAATAAAGCAGGGCGCCTTTTTCATGCACGGCCTTGGTGATTTCCGTGATTTCTTCTTCGAAAAGGCCCAGGGTATTGGGATTCGTGAGCATCAGGCAGGCAGTTTCATCATCCAGATGGTCTTTCAGAACTTGCAAATCCACGCGGCCGCGCGCATTGGACTTCAATTCCACGACATGGTAACCAAAAAGAGCAGCACTTGCGGGATTCGTGCCATGGCTGGAATCCGGCACAAGGACTTTGCGGCGCTTGTTTTCTCCGCGGGCCGTATGGTAGGCACGGACCAGCATCATTCCCGCAAGCTCTCCATGAGCTCCGGCGGCGGGCTGGAGCGTGAAGCGGTCCATCCCCGTCATGGACTTCAGGTATTGCTCAAGCTCATACATGATCTTCAAAATGCCCTGGGCAGTGGCTGCGGGTTGCATGGGGTGGATCTGCGCAAAATTTTCAAGCGCCGCCACACGCTCATTGATCTTGGGATTGTATTTCATCGAACAACTACCAAGCGGATAAAAATGGGTGTCGATGGAAAAATTTTTCCTGGAAAGATTCACGAAATGGCGAATCACTTCCGGCTCGCTCAATTCGGGGAAATCAAGGGGGCGTTTACGCTTAAGATTATCGGGGATGGAGTCCAAAACCGGCTTTTGAAAACACCGGGCCTTGGGAAGCATGGCCCCGCGGCGGCCCGGAGAACTTTTTTCGAAGCTAAGCTGGGAGTCGGAGGAAATTAGCATCGGGAAAGGGCCTCCACAAAACGGTCGAGCTCTTCCCGCGTTTTGGTTTCGGTGGCGCAGACCAGGAAACGGTTTTTCATTTCGGGGTAGAACTGGCCGAGATCGATTCCTGGGAAAATCTTCTCTTCCATCAATTTCTTTTCGATTTGCGAAAACGGTTTTTCCGGAGAGACGATGAATTCATTGAAAACCGGGGCCGAGAGGTCCACGGAATAACCT
>CAYGIT010000212.1:0-2592 GCA_964349955.1 uncultured bacterium | reverse complement strand
CAATCAAGGGTGACAAGCCATGTATCTGCGAGAAAACAAGCCGCAATGAATAAAAAAAGCATTTTTCCTAAAATTCCCCAACTGACCTGAAAAAACTGGGCTTGCACGACGGCAATTTCGTATTTGTCCGGCAAAAGTCCTTTGGGATAGAGAAGCGCGTAAGCCAAAAGGCAGGTCATGATAGTCGTGAAAATATTGCCCACAATGCCGACGGAAGAATCGATCATCAGAAAGCGCTTCCATTTCTTCAGCTCGGCTAAATTGCCAGGCGTATTTTCAAACGCGAAGCCTTTTTCGGAAATCACCTCGCGTTTTCCCGTAATCGGTCCCGTAATATGTCCCGCATGGGCCGACATACCCGCGCCTTTTTCCCGGAGCCAGTAGGAATAAAAAAGCGTCCAAAATCCGCCCAGACCTGCGAAGGTAATGGCCGTAAGCAGTTTGGTTGCATCCGCAGGATCCCAGGCAAAACCGGGAGGGAAGGCAGGGATAAAAAGCCCTTTGAAGAAATTTCCGAAATGGGCTCTTACGTCGGGATGCGAGCAGGCAAAAAGCAGGCCGCAAAGCGTGATGAGTGAAACGGCGGTCATGAGTTTTTCGATAAATCGGTAAATCACTTTGCTCAAAAGCATACCGGTTAAAAAAAACAGCATCGAGGAATAAGCCCAAAAAAGAGTTTGGTCTTTGGAAGACCATCCGGCCGGAAAATGGGTTAAAGCCGCTAAAGCGGTTCCTCCGGCACTGGCAAAAGCGCCGAACCAAAGAAAGGAAAGCGTGGCCAGAACCCAGAGAAAAATGGCGAATTTTCGGTTGAGACGGATGAAACCCTGAAAAATACTTTCTCCCGTGAGCAGAGTGTAGGAACCGATTTGATAATTCACCGGCACCTGAAGGAGGCAGGCAGGAATCATCAAAAACACGAAGGCAAGCCCATATTTTGCAACCATGTAGGGCCACCAGATAAGCTCGCCGCTTCCCTGGGCAAGAGCCAGCCAGACAATCCCCGGCCCAAGCGCTTTCCATAGTCCGGGAAACCGGGGAAACGGTTTTAAAGGCAGATCGTCGATATTGTGAAAGGGTTTGGAATCAGATTTTCGCATGTTAAAATAGTACTGCTTAAAAAGTTTTTAGTCGATGCTTTCTTAATGGAAGAAAACGATCTCGTTTCACTTTTGGGGATTACTAACGACGATGATGAAATGCACGAACTGTGATGAAGAGATCGATGATGTTTCATTTAAGAATAGAGTATGTAGTAAGTGCGGCGAAGAAATTTGTTATGGCCTTGAAGGTTGCTCAGGCTGAAATGAATTTAATATTGCCCATCCGGATGCGTGAAGGTGTTATGATGCCTTCATCTTAAAATTGAGGGGGTGAGGCAAATGGGAGACAAGAGCAAAGGTAAAAAAGAGAAAAAGAAACCGAAGAAGAACAAGAAATAATCATTATTGTTTACGATAAACAATAGCAGTTTAAAAAGGGCCTTCCGGATTTATCCGGTGGGTCTTTTTTTTGCACGATATTTCCAAAAGTGCAATAAAATGAGTAGAATAGCTCATAAACAGGGGAGGTATTTATGAAATGGCTTGAAAAATTTTCAGATGATGCTTATGCCTTGATGCGGATTGTAACAGGTTTTATGTTTTCTTTTCACGGGGCCCAGATTGTCCTGCGAGTGTTTGCTGAAGGGTTTGCTCCCGTGCCGATTGGATCTCAAGCCTGGTTTGGCGGGATCATTGAGCTTATCGGCGGGCTTGCGGTGATGCTGGGGGTTCAGACACGCCTGGCGGCCTTCCTCTGCAGCGGCACGATGGCTGTGGCCTATTTTCAGTTTCACTGGAAGTTTCAGCTTGGCCGTAATTTTTTTCCGGCGCTCAATCAGGGTGAGCTGGCTGCTTTCTACGCCTTTGTTTTTCTTTTTATCGCCTGCCGGGGGGGTGTTAAATGGAGCCTGAAAAAAGGGTGACCCTGAAATTGGAAGAGGTTCGAATTTGAAAGTGAGTTCAGGATACACTTATGTGGATACTGCAGAAGCCCTTGCTCTTTTGATCGAAGCGCTGAAGGGTACTGCCCGCGTGGGGATGGATACGGAGGCCGATAGCCTGCATCATTATTTCGAGAAGGTTTGCCTGATCCAGTTAAGTTTTATGGGGGCAAATTATGTTATCGATCCGCTTGCCGGTTTTCCTCTGGCAGAGTTTTTCGAAGTGCTGTCTCAAAAAGAATTGATTTTGCAAGGCGCCGACTATGATCTACGCATGCTAAAAAAAACATTCGGGTTCCGGCCAAAAGCCCCCGTTTTCGATACCATGCTGGCCGCTCAGGTTTTGGGGTATGAAAAAATAGGCCTCTCGGCATTGGTCGAGAGATTTTGCGGGGTTTTATTACCGAAGACCGGACAAAAATCCGATTGGTCCCGGCGTCCTTTACCCGAAGGATGGCTCAACTACGCCTCTGACGATACGAAATATTTAGAAGCGCTTGCCGGCGCTCTGTCTGAAAATCTTCAGAAACTGAATCGCGCGGGTTGGCACCGGGAATGTTGTGACCGTGTGGTCGGATGTTGATGTCTACGGTGCAACGCGGATTGAT
>CAYGIT010000211.1:0-2644 GCA_964349955.1 uncultured bacterium | reverse complement strand
GCGCACGAAGGCGCCGCACAGCCGTTCCAGTTCCTCGAGCGACGGCAATTTATGATAGAAGGTGCCGGCTTGCCGGGATTTCAGTTCCCGGTGCTGGATCAAATAAAGCGCGCCTGCCGCAAATGAAAGCGTGAAACTGGCATAAGCAAAAAAGGCGCCCGCAATGTGGACGACAAAATAGGGATTCAAAAGCGCGGCGGGAAGCGGTGTTTCCCGCACATCTCCATGCATTTTTGCAAGGACCGCGCCCGCCATGAGCGCAAAAAGGACCGGGGAAAGAATCAACCCGAAGGATTCGCTCTGGATTTTAACGAGCAAGACCAGGTAAACAAATGCCAGCGACCAGGCAAAAAAAGCCATGGCTTGGGAAAGATTGGCCACGGGCAGGAAAAAACCTTCGCTGATGGCCTCACCGGCAAGCGCAAAGGTGCCGATCAAAAAGGCGATGCGCATCAGGAGAAAAGCCAGGCGATGCGCATTCCTTCCCGAAAAAGAAACTAGATGCAGAATAAAAGAAAATCCGTAAAAAAAAGCCGAGCCGAGAATTAAAAAAAGGGAGAGATTCATCTTTATCCCGCTTTTTCTTCGAGCGAAGCGGCCTTGGAAAACCGTTCGAGGAATTCCTCGAATTCATCCTCGAGCGCCAGGCAGGGCACGGGTTTCAGGCCCGTGATGCGTTCGATGGAATCGAGTGTGCGCAAATCAAAAGGGTCGCACATTCCCAGGCGCAATTGATTGCCGGAAATTTCCAGCGGAAGCACGCGATGCGCGCGAATGAATTCTTCGGTGAAAATTCGCTGCACTTCCCGGCCCGGCAAAAAACGTTTCAAACTCACATAAGGAATATTGAGACGTTTTTCGAGCATGCGGCCCACGTCTTCACTTCGCACCGCATTCATGGAAATCAAAACTTGACCAAGCCTTTTGCCGGTCTGAAGATGTTTTTTCAGGGCTTCACCGAGTTGTTCATGGGTAATCAGGCCCGCATTGACCAGGATTTGGCCGATCGGATCTTTATTTTCGGATTTTTCGGGATTCACCTCTTCGGCAGCTTCCGGTGCCAAAATTTCAAGTGCTTCGGCCACTCCGCGCACCTGCGCCGAACGCCGGTCCCGCAAATAATGGCTTCCGGGTTGTGATTTGAGAAAGGATTTTACTTCCGCGGCATCCTGCGCGATTTCTCCCAGGCTTTTATATTGCCGGTCGAGATTATTGCACGCAGCCACCGAGCAGGACATCAAGGGAAAGGTATCCTGTTTCCCCCGCCGGTTCGTGAGCTTCACAAAACCTCTCTTTTGGTCTTTCTCGCTATAATAAGTGGGCATGATCCGGTCAAACTCCGCGATAAAACGCCGGGCAAAAGGCTCTTCCTTTTCAATCGAGAGAAGCACCACAAAATCATCCCCGCCGATATGGCCGACAAAACATTGTTTTCCTTCTCCGTTCAGGGCCTCCGCGGTCTGCACAAGAATTTGCGCGGTTTGGCGGATGGCGCCGTCCCCTTTTTCAAACCCGTACCGGTCATTGAAAGATTTGAAATGATTGATGTCGATATAAAGCACGGAAAATTTTTCACCGGTTTGAATCGCCTCGCGCACGGCCCTTTCAATCGCGGCATTCCCGGGAAGATGCGTCAGGGCATTGGCTTCCACCCGATGCCGCACGCGGGTGATATTCATGGCAACACGCAACTGGAGCACAAGCGGATCAAAAGGTTTGATCAAAAAATCATCGAAGCCGTAATCATGGCTCGTGACAAGCCCGGCAATTTTATTTTCCTCGATGAGAAGAATCACCGGAACGGCCGCAAAATGGGATTTCTGGCGGATTTTTTCGATCAAACGGTGCCCGCCGACCCTTTCCATTTCGCTGGAAAGCAGGATCAAGGCAAAATGGCCGTCTTCGAGAAGGCGCAACGCCTCTTCGCTCGAGCCGGCTTCCACGACTTCATAATGGCGTGCCTGAAGCCGCGTGCTGACAATCGATCGGAGCGCTTCGTCTTTTTCAGCGATGAGAATTTTCATCAATAGCTTTCTTCTTTCGACGGAAATTTGCCATTGATCACGTCACGGCGGTATTTTCCAATGGCGGTCTTGATGTCACGCTCCAGAGAAGCATACTGCCGCACAAACCGCGGATGCACTTTGGATTGAAACCCCAGCATATCGTGAAGCACGAGGACCTGGCCATCCACCGAAGGGCCCGCGCCAATGCCGATCACCGGGCATTTGACTTCGCGCGTGATTTTCGCCGAAAGCACGGCCGGAACGCATTCAAGCACGAATGAAAAAACACCCAACCGGTCCAGCAATCGCGCGTCTTTTTGAATTTCCTCGGCCTGTTTTTTTTCTTTTCCCTGAACCCGGTAACCGCCAAGAAGACTCGCGGTTTGGGGCGTCATGCCCAAATGCCCCATCACCGGAATACCCGCATCGATGAGGGCTTCGATCTGGGCCTGGATTTTTTGGCCGCCTTCGAGTTTGATGGCGTCCGCGCCGGCTTCTTTTAAAAATCGTTTTGCATTTCGTACGGCCCGCTCGGGGGTCTCATAAGAACCAAAAGGCATGTCCCCAATAACCAATGTTTTTTTGACGGCGCGTGAAACCGCACGCGTGTGATGCAGCATATCGCGCATCGTGACCGG
>CAYGIT010000210.1:0-2728 GCA_964349955.1 uncultured bacterium | reverse complement strand
AATAAAAATGAACGAAGCGATTGTTTCAAAACCCTCCCTTTATGGAATGAATATCAAGGAAGCTGCGGAATTTTTCAAAGCGCAGGGCCTTCCTACGTATCGAGCCAAGCAGTTACTGGATTGGCTTTACAAGAAGCACATCACGGTGGTTTCAGAGGCCAAGAACATTCCCCGTGAGATTCAAAATAAACTTGCGGCAGAGTTTGAAATTCCTTCCCTTGAGCTGGTGGAAAAAAACCGCTCGGCAGAAGGGGAATCCACGAAATTTCTTTTTCGCACTCGGGACGGCCGTTTGATCGAAAGCGTGCTGATCGAACAGCAAGGCCGTAGAACGCTTTGTGTGTCGACGCAGGTGGGCTGTAAAATCGGTTGTGTTTTCTGCGCAAGCGGAAAGGGAAAATTCGGCCGTAATCTGTCAGCGGGTGAAATCGTAGAGCAGGCGGCTCTTGTGGAAAAAGAACGCAAAGCGGAATTGACCAATGTGGTTTATATGGGGATGGGCGAACCCTTGGATAATTTTGAGGCCACGATGAAATCGCTTGAAATCCTGCAGGCTTCCTGGGGTTTTGGAATCGGCGCACGGCGCATCACGGTCTCCACTTCCGGAATTACGCCTAAAATCGTGGAATTCGTAAAACGCAGCGAAGGCCGGGTGCGGCTTTCGATTTCGCTTCACGCCGCGAGTGAAGAGAAGCGCACGGCGCTTGTTCCCATCAATAAGAAATACAGCCTTAAAGAACTTGTGGCGACTTTGAATCAAATTCACAGCGAACTGAAACGGGACATCACCTTTGAATACACCGTGCTCGACGGCATCAATGATTCCAAACAGGATGCCGAAGGCGTTGCAAAAATTGCAGCACCTCTGCATGCCAAAGTAAATTTGATTCCTTACAACCCTATTTTTGGCGAAACCTACAAAACACCCTCCGCAGAAAACGTCGAAGCCTTCCGGCGCATCCTGGAACAAAAAAACATCCGCGTGATCGTCCGCCAAACCGCCGGCCGCGACATCAATGCCGCCTGCGGCCAGCTCCGCCTCATTCGTGAGACCACTGCCACAAGTTCTTGAGATCCGGCTGTCGGGCATAGATTTCTTCCAGCTTTTTACTGAAATAGCCGGTGGTCATTCCATCAAGAAGTGATGTCAGTTCGTCCAGGCGCAGAAGTTTTTCGAGATGATCCTGCTGGCTGGTTGCAGGATGGAAAAGAATTTCGAGTTCAAGGCGTCTTCGCTCGTAGTAAATACGGGTGACTTCAGACAGGATGTCATTGCGCAGCTCGACCATCAGTTTTTCGCGGGAATCAATAGAGGTTTGGGCGGAGCTGTACAATAAATCGCTGAGATGCCAGCTCACGCTCATGTCCCATGCTTGCCGCTGATAATCCGGGCCCTGGATATAAGTATCCTTATCCGAAGTCCCTCCGCGGTCAATATCGATGGAAGGCGTTTGTGAAAAATCTTTTCCGACGGAAAAAGTCGGGAGCAAGCCCCCGAACCGTGAAGCCGTGTGCCAGCGTTTGATTTTGCTGTTTCTCACATTGGCGTACCGGATGGCCGCTTTTTGGATGTCCTGGGCCGTAGGTTCCAGCCGTAAAAGTTCCTGAAACAAAGTGTTTTGATCCAGAGCTATTTCTCTTTCCCCTGGCAGATGAATTTGATCCGGAAGGAGAATGGAACTGAAAAAACCTGCCGGACTCAAGGTGAGAAGCGTTTCGCTTTCTCCTTTTAAAAGGGCAAGGCCCAGAATATTTTCATTTTCCAGCCCCTGGTAAAGTTCCTGCCATTTGGAATGCCGGGGCAACCAGGCATACACGCCTTTGGAAGTGCCCGCGAAAAGTTTCCGGGTTTTTTCCGACCAGGCGAGAGAACGAATTTCGATTGACCGAAGCCCGCTTTCCGGCAAAGCCTTCCAGCTTTTGCCTTCATCCCGGCTTTCGAAAATCCCTTCCCGGGTGGCGAGCCAGAAAGGGTGCGATGCATGGTTCGGCAGAAGCAGGTCATAATAAAGGGGAGACCCTATAGCGTTATCCTCACCGTCTTCGGGAAAAGCATCCTCATTCTCTGAAAGGGTTTCACCCTCCGGACTTTGCAATGAAAAAACAGAATCAAAATGAGCGCGGTCTTCGGAGGCATACAGGGTGCCGCCCGCAGCCAGAAAAAAGCGGTCTTTCCAAAAACGCAAGAGAGAGACCGGCTTTTTAAGATTTCCAAAGCCAAACCAGGTTTTGCCGGAATCGTCAGATTCAAAAAGGCCTTTCTCTGTCCCGATAAACCAGTGTTCGCGGTCTTCAGGGGCGATGGCAAAAGCCAGCACACTATTCCCCCGGAATTGCGAAGCCCGGTAAATTTCAGAGCAGCGCCTGGTTTTAAGGTTGCAGCGAGAGACGCTTTTTTCGGTCAATATGAAAAAATCCCGCGGGGCTTCTTTTAAATAAAGGAGCTTCCGGATGGGCGCAGCGGAGTCATGAGAAAAATATTCCCAGGTTCCGGCAGGAGCTTTTGAGAAAATCTGGTGTCCGGAAGCGGTGATAATTTTTCCGCTTTCAAGTGGATGCACTAATAAGGCTGTAAGCGGTCCGATCGCCGGCGGCTGCGCCGGCTTTTGCCAGCTTGCAAACGCGGGCGAGGGTTCGCAGTTAAAAGCGGTTCCTGCAAAAATTAAGGCAAGGGCCAGACTTCGTATGAAAGGGCGGTAGGGCATAGGTTTCTCCTTAGGTTTATTAA
>CAYGIT010000209.1:0-2734 GCA_964349955.1 uncultured bacterium | reverse complement strand
AAATAAAGGAAAAAGGGATTTGCCAATGCCGAGTTTAAAAACTATACTAAGTGGCCTCAACAAGGGCTTGAAGTTGCCCTTGATCTCTCTTCCTGAAGGAGTTTCGGTGCAAATCGTTTCGGAAGCGGAATCCATTGATTTACGGATGGACCGCTTCAAATCCGTTCTAAAACATCCTCTTTTTTATCTCGGGGCTATTTTTCTTCTGACCTTTGGGATGAGCTTTGTCATGGCGGGAATGCTCGTTTTTGACGGGGATACTTTTCTGTATACCTTTTTCTGGCTTTTTTGTTTTTCCTTTTTGACATTCAATGTCAATTACATGCTCGTGTCGTCGCTTTATCATTTGTGTCTTCCGCTTCCCGTGCTCGCGGAACAGCCTCTGAAAAATTTTCCCGCAACAGCCGTCATTTATCCCGTTAAAAATGAAGGCACCGGCCTTTACGAGCGGATTCGTTACAGTCTTTTATCCAATTCAGGCTTGCCCTTTGATTTGTGGCTTTTGAGCGATTCCTCGGATCCGGCGGCCATAAGCTATGAAGAAGAAACGCTCGCCAGGCTGAGAAAAGAATTTGGCGCGCAAAAAATCCGGTACCGGCGCCGGCTGCATCCTTTTGAAAAAAAACAGGGCAATGTCATGAGCTGGGCGCATGCCCATCCGGAATATGCCACATTTTTTATTTGCGATGCTGACACGATGATTCCGCCCGGGACTCTTGAAAAACTTGTCCGCAAAGCCGGGCATCCTGAAAATGCCGGGATTGCGATTTTTCAATCCTCGCTTGAAATCGTGCACGCCAAAACTTATTTTGCGAAATTTCAGGCGATTTCCACCCGCCTGGCACAGAAACTCTACAGCCACGTGAACCAGGCCATTTTCAAAAGGCATGTGTCTTTCGGCCACGGCTGTCTTGTGCGCATGGCGCCGTTTTTACAGTTGCGCCTTCCAAAGGGGATTTGGAGCCATGACATTTGGGACATGGCGCTTCTGGATCAAATGGGGTACCGGACCGTTTTTTGCCCGGATGGGGTGACTTACGACGAAGTCCCGGCGGATTATCTGGAACTTCTGCCGCGCAACCGCCGTTGGGCAAAAGGGACACTCCAGTCCTGGCCGCTTGTTTTCAAGCCGGGCATTTCTCTTGCCACCCGTTTTTATGTGGCTTATGGAATGTATGTGTTTATTGTCCAACCCGTTTTTTTCTTCTGGATGCTGGCCAGCTTTTGGGCCGCCTCCGCTTCCACCGGTGTCATTCTCAAGTTTCAGCGTTACGCTTTTCTTGGCGGAACACTCGTGGATGTGGAGCTTGCCGGCATGGCTATTTTCGGTTTAGCGGTTGTTTTTTTTCATAAGCTGGCGCTGTGCAGGAGTTTTCAGGACTTCCGGGAAGTTGTTCAGGAAATTCTTTTCTCCACCCTGATTTGCCTGAATAACGTTTTTTATCAAACCCTGGACATTCTCCTCCTTCCTTTTCATGAGAAAGGGAAGGGCTGGGTCCCCGCAAAGAAGGATCCTTTTTCGTCGATCCGGTTAAGGGATGCGCTGAAAATGCTGTGGCCCAGCACGCTCCTGGGATTGGCGGGGCTTTACTTTGGATTGAATCAATCGCCACAATGGGCTTTTGGCGCAATGCCTTTTTTAATCAGTTTTTCTTTGATTATTCCTTTGACTTATGCAACTGCGCAAACAAATCTTCTGAAAGGAAGGGTGATCGCATGAAATTCGATAGTCTTGAAGAGCCTTTGGAGGAAATCGTGCCTGAAACGCAGCGGCCCGATCTTTTTTTTGAAGCCAAAAGTGAAACGGCGGAGCGCCGGCCGAAAATTTTGAGCAGCCGCCGGCCTTTTGCGGTTCTGGCGCTGATCATTGCGATCCTCTTTTTATTCCCCTGGAGCCATACGATTCCGGGAGTCGCGCGGGTGGAAGCGGAGCATAGCCTGGTGGTCGAGGCCCTTGTCCCGGGAGAATTGAATGAGATTTATGCCCGGCAGGGCGATGTTGTGAAAAAGGGAGACAAGCTGGGGTTGATTTATGACCGCATCAACGAGCTGGAACTTGCCAAGGCCCTGGATGAAAAAGCGGTGATGGAAAAACGGATGAAAATCCTTTCCGACCGCGCGGTTTTCCTGAAAAAAAGGATACAGAAAAACGAAAATCTTTTTGCCAGCGAAGCCATCAGTGCCAATGATAAAGAAACGGGGGAGTTTGAATACTTTCAGGCTTTGCAGGAAGCCAATATTGCGGAAACGGAATTAAACAGCGTTTTATCCAAAATCCGCTATCTGGAAAAACTCAAGGAAATCGGGACTCTCCGCGCGCCCATCGACGGGATGGTCCTGAATAATGTCGCGCATTTTCAAAATACCTACTTCGAAAAAGGGGAAAGAGTCCTGAAAATCGGGGACATGCGGAATGTCATTCTCGAGCTTCCCGTTTACGAAACCCAGTTACGGCGGGTCGAAAAGGGCCAGCGCGTGGAAATCCGGTTTTACGGCTATCCCGAAACAAAATTCCGCGGCCATGTCGCCGGGATTTATCCGACCGCTTACGAGCGGGTCGAAAAAGTCTGGATCAAGGAAAATGTCGTCAATGTGCAGATCAAGGTGGAATCTTCACTGCCTTTCACGGTGCGCAGCGGAATGACGGCCAAGGTTTTGATCCATTGCAAGGGAGAAAGCCTTTTTACGAAATTGAGAAGCAAGTTCCTATGAATAAACGAAATTTTCTTTTTCT
>CAYGIT010000208.1:0-2761 GCA_964349955.1 uncultured bacterium | reverse complement strand
AAACCGGACATTTCTACTTTGCCAAGAATAGGACATTTCTAAATTGCGTTGACAAATTTCCTGGTCAGCCTTGCTTCCCAACGCAAGGTAGGCTATATTCTCCCCTTGCATTACGGGCGGTTAGCTCAGTTGGTTAGAGCATCACCTTGACATGGTGGGGGTCACAGGTTCGAATCCTGTACCGCCCAGATTTTCCACGAATACAGGATTCGAAGGGAGCTTCCGTTTAGAAACATGACTCGATGTCATGTTTCTGGAAGCGGGTGGCTACCGGAGCACCGCAGGTGCGGAGGAGCCGAATCCTGTACCGCCCAGATTTTCAACGTACAGGATTCAGTTTTTAAAAAAATCTTTGGCTTTTTCGAGGGCTTTGGCGCGGTGAGAGACTTGATGTTTCATCGCGGCGCTGACTTCGCCGAAGGTTTTGCCATAGGCGGGATAAAAGAAAAGCGGGTCATAGCCGAAACCCTGGGTTCCCCGAAGCTCGCGGCTGATTACTCCATGGACTTCCCCCTCCACCACTCCAATCAAATTCTCCGGACGCGCAAGCGCAATCGCTGAAGTGTAATGAGCACCGCGGCAATTGTCGGGAATTTTTTCGAGGAGTTTCAGGAGTTTTGAATTGTTGGCGTCATCATTACACGGCTCGCCCGCAAAACGCGCGGAATAAACGCCTGGCGCGCCTTCCAGCGCATCGCAGGAAAGCCCTGAATCTTCCGCCAGCGTGAGAAAACCGCTTTGGCGCGCGTAGCCAAGGGCTTTCAGGATGGCATTGTCTTTGAAGGTTTTTCCGGTTTCGGGGACTTCTTGATATGAAGGCAGGTCGGCCAGGCAAAGAAGGCGGAGCGGAAAACGGGCGAAAAGCTCCCGTATTTCCAGGAGTTTTTTTTGATTGGTGGTTGCAATCAGGAGCGGGGTGCCAGAATCAGATCCGGGCATACTTTTTCTGGATCGCAATGAGATCCGCTATTCCTTTTTTTGCAAGGCCCAGAAGATCATCGAGATGCTGCTTGGTAAAAGGTTTTCCCTCAGCCGTGCCCTGGACTTCCACGAATTTTCCGGCCCCGGTCATGATCACATTCATGTCCACTTCCGCCTTCGAGTCTTCTTCATAGCAAAGGTCGAGAACCGGTTTGCCGCCGGAAATGCCAACGCTGACGGCCGCAATGTAATCCTCAAGAGGATTTTCCGTCACCAGGCCTTTGTGTTTTAATTTTTGAATGGCTTCGGCGAGAGCAATGAAGCCGCCGGTAATCGAGGCGGTGCGAGTTCCCCCATCGCCCTGAATCACGTCGGCGTCAATCCAGATCGTGCGCTCTCCGATTTTTTCGAGATTCGTGATGGAACGCAAACTCCGGCCGATCAGGCGCTGAATTTCCTGCGTCCTTCCGGAAGGCCGGCCCTTGCTGGATTCGCGCGTAATTCGTTCATTGCACGAGGCGGGCAGCATTCCATACTCGGCGGTAAGCCATCCCTTCCCTTTGTTTTTCAAAAATTGCGGGACCTTTTCTTCCACGCTTGCCGTGCACAGCACTTTGGTATTGCCCATTTCAATCAGGCAGGAACCAAAGGCGCTTTTCAAATAGCCCTTATGGATTTTGACTTTTCTCAGCTCTGCACTTTTACGCCCGTCGACTCGCACAAATCCACCTTAAGTTGTCATTCTGAGCGAAGCGAAGAATCTCAGAGCTTAGAGATCCTTCGGCAAATAACGCCTCAGGATGACATGATGATTACCGTATTTTTAATATTTTATGAAGGCGCGGAACAATACGCACATCCTTTAAAACAAGACCGGCCCTGCGCTGAAGGCCGGTCAAAAGCTCCATCAATTCCGGATCTTCATGGCCTTCAATCTCCGCCGAGAGCGGCTGAAGAATCACCGGCGTAGCCGGAGCAATTTCGCGCACCAGCGCAATCAAATCATCGAATTCCCGAAATTCAATTTGTTTTGAGAGGACCATCTTAGCAAAAGTCTCGCGGGATTGTGCAATTTTTAAAAACTGGCGGTGTTCTTCGAGAAAACTGCGCTCTCCGGTCACGCTTGCGGGTTTCAAATCCATCGCGATCACATCGCAGTCGCTCACGACTTCTTCAAGCGCGCGAGGCAAAATCCCGCTTGTCTCAAGATAAATTTTAAACCCCTGCAACTTCAAGCGCTTGATCAGCGGCTTGACGAATGACAAATAAATCAGGGGCTCTCCGCCCGTCAAGCTCACAAAAGAATGGGGCCCGGATTCTATTTCGAGTTTCGAAACGGTTTCCATCACCGCCTCCAGAGACATTTCCACACCCACTTTATCCAGCTCATCGCAGTATTGGCAATGAATATTGCATTCTTCAAAACGGATGAAGAGGTGGCGTTCGCCCACATGGGTGCCCTCGCCCTGGAGAGAGGAGAAAATTTCGGAAATTCTCGCGAAATCAGCGGTGGGAGGATGTTTCATGAGTAAGCGGGTCTGGAATCCCCGCCTCGCGAAAGCCTTTGGCGCGAAGGATGCACGAATCGCATTCACCGCAGGGTTTTTCCTTGCCCTGATAGCAGGACCAGGTTTTTTCAAAAGGAACGCCAAGCCTGGCGCCCAGCATCACAATTTCCTTTTTGTTCATTCTCAAAAGCGGCGCTTTAATGGCAAAAGCTTTTCCTTCGACTCCGGCCTTGGTGCCAAGCCGGATCATGTTTGCCGCCGCTTCAAAATATTCGGGGCGGCAATCCGGATAGCCGCTGTAATCCAGCGCATTGGCTCCGATATAAATCGAC
>CAYGIT010000207.1:1800-2799 GCA_964349955.1 uncultured bacterium | reverse complement strand
GCAGATTTGGGCGCCGATTTTTGCGGCGGCGCGGCCACAGGAGTGCCTTCTAATAAATCATCGATTTTCCGGAGGCCGTCGAGGTGCAGAAGCTTCAAAAGCACGGTTTCGACCAGCAGCCGGGGCGGGGCAAGATTACGGCGCAATTGATTTTGAAGGTTTCCCAAAATCGAAATCGCGAACAAAAGTTCGGCGCGCGAAAAATCATCTTTTATTTTGATCAGCCCGGCGAGGCCCTCTTTGCTGATTTCAATAAAATTTTCGGCATCTTTGGCGCCCGCGCACTGTAAAAATAAAAGATGCCTGAAAACTTCAAACAACCCCTTGGCAAATTGCACAAGGTCGCGCCCGCCGTCGTAAAGCTCCGCCACAATCGAAAAAATCCTGGAGGCATTGTCCGATTTCAGGGCCTCGAGAACGGAGAAATAAACTTCTTCGGCGGCAAGACCAAGCATCAGGAGAACGTCTTTCTCCATGATTTTTCCATCCGAGAAACTCGCAAGCTGGTCGAGAAGCCCTTCGGCGTCCCGGAGCGCGCCTTCGCTGGCTTTGGCGATCTGAAAAATTGCATTTTTTTCATACTTTAATTTTTCCGATGCGGCGATTTCTTCGAGCTTGGCCGTGATTGCCTGAAGAGAGATTCTTTTGAAATTAAAGCGGTGGCAGCGCGAAAGAATGGTGACCGGAACTTTATGGGCTTCCGTGGTGGCAAAAATAAATTTCACATGAGGCGGTGGTTCTTCGAGCGTCTTGAGGAGCGCGTTAAAAGCCTCGGTGGTGAGCATGTGGACTTCATCGATAATGTAAATTTTGACAAGTCCTGAGGTGGGCTTGAATTTAACGGTCTCACGCAAATTCCGGATTTCATCGATGCCCCGGTTGGACGCGCCGTCGATTTCAAGTACATCCAGCGAGTTGGATTGCGTGATTTCCTGGCAGGAACGGCATTTTCCGCAAGGGTTTTCGGTGGGTCCTTCGGCGCAGTTGAGGGCTTTGGCC
>CAYGIT010000207.1:0-1790 GCA_964349955.1 uncultured bacterium | reverse complement strand
AATACGCGCAGCCGACGTTTTTCCGATCCCTCGCGGCCCCGCAAAAAGAAAATTCTGCGGGATTCTTCCCTGCCGGATCGCGTTTTTCAGGGTCGTGACAATCGGCTCCTGTCCCACGAGCGCGTCAAAATCCTGAGGCCTGAATTTTCGTGCAAAGACTTGGTAGGTCATAATTTTAAGTGTGCTTTCTTTGTAAAACGGAGGAGGTAGGATTTGAACCTACGAGGGCCTTACGACCCTAACAGTTTTCGAGACTGCCGCATTCGGCCGCTCTGCCACTCCTCCAGAAAAAGGGGACAGGCAGGAAGCATTGTATGTTTTATAGAACGTGCGGTCAACCGCCGCCGGAGGTCTCGACGCAAACGCAATTCTTACCGCTCCTTTTGGCGCGGTAAAGCGCTTCGTCGGCGCGGCGCACCATCAGGTCCGGAATGCTTTCGCCGGGATGCAGCGACGACACGCCGAGACTGATCGTGACCGGAATGGCCTGTCCGTCCCATTCATACGCCGATTTTTCCACGGCCAGCCGGAGGCGTTCCGCCGCCTTGAATGCCACATCTTCCAGTTTGGCCTTGCGGATCATGATGATGAATTCTTCCCCGCCGTAACGCGCCACAAAATCAATCTCCTCCGGGCGCCGTTTGGACCGGAAGCAGGCAGCAATCCGTTCCGCGGTTTGTTTGAGCACCCTGTCGCCGGCCGGATGCCCGTAAGTGTCGTTGATTTTTTTGAAATTATCGATGTCCACGAGAATCAGGGCCAGCGAATCTCCGCGGACCTGAGATTCCTGCACCGCGCGGTTCAGGATTTCACGGAAATGGCGGATGACGAAAAGGCCGGTCAGGCCGTCACGTGTCGCAAGATCAAAAAGCCGTTTCTCTTCTCCGACCGAAATCAGCTGGCTGTAAACCGTAGAAACAATGAACAAAGCCAGGATCAAAAGAAGTGGATGCAGCGTGTCCAGACAAAGGCCTTTTTGGAGAAACAAAAAATAAGCCGCTCCTGTCCAGGAAGCGGCGAGAAAAAGCCCGGCAATAAAAGCCTGCACGTTCCGGAAAAACGCGAATAAAAAGAAGCCGGCCACGCCGATCGCAACCAGGCAAACGGCATTGAGTAAAAAAGAAGCGGGTTTCAGGTAACGGCCTGTCAAAACACTGTTGATGACATGCGCCTGGACCGCGACGGCAGGCAGCGCGCTTTCAAGCGGCGTGACTTTTAAATCCGAAATTTCCGGGGCCGTGAGGCCGATCACACAGATTTTTCCTTTTAATTTATCGGGATGGATGACCGGGGCCTGCCCGGAAGCGATGGCCTGCGTGCTGCGAATGAGGTCCGCATAGGAATAATGTTCGAAAGTGTCGGCCCACCGCCCGGCCCAATTGATGAGAAAATGGCCTCCGGCGTCGAGCGGCAGGGAAAAATGCGCCGGATCAATAAACTCACGGCCCAAATGATCATGGCCAGCTTTTAGCGCAAGAGACAGATGAAACTCGCTTCCATAGGAAAGGTAAGGCTGGAGACGGCGCAATGTTCCGTCCGCATCCTGGACAAGATTGATATGCCCAATACCCGCCGCGTTTTTTTCTATTTCCGGAACTGAATGGAGCCAGGACTTTTTCTCGCCTTCGGGTTCCAGCACAACCGGCATGCCGTGAATCCATATTTTTTTTTCAATCTGGCGCTCCAGCAAAACAGGCAGGTAAACCTGTTTGGACCCTTCGAGGGCTTTCTGCAATTCCGCCAGCTCTTCCACGCTGAGAATCGTGCCGACGCCGAATTGCGGGTGACGC
>CAYGIT010000206.1:0-2852 GCA_964349955.1 uncultured bacterium | reverse complement strand
GCTGATCTACCAGCCGCTGGTTTGGGGAGCGCCGCTGCTTGCGATTGCCGCAGGCGTGGGATTTGTCTGGTCCAAATCCGCTTACGGCGAATTTTGGGTATTGGACCCCAAAACGATTTTGACCGGGCTGACCGTGGCCCTTTATTCCGGGATCCTTTATCTGCGTTACGGGGCGTCACTTCACGGCAAGCGTGGCGCGCTTTTCAGCTTATTTGCTTTTGCATTCGTGATCTTCAGCTTTTTGGGCGCCCGGTTTATTCAGGGCAGTCATAATTATTTAAAATAGAATAATGTCATCCTGAGGCGTTTTTTGCCGAAGGATCTATGAGCTCGACTCAGAGATCCTTCGCTTCGCTCAGGATGACACAAGGGGAATAGATGGGATTTTTTGTCATTGGTGTAAATCACAAAGCCTGCCCGGTGGAGTTCCGCGAAATGCTGCATTTTTCGCCGGAAGCCCTGGCGGGAGCGCTTGCCCGCGTGCGGGAATATCCGGAAATCCAGGAAGCGGTCGTTCTTTCCACCTGCAACCGCGTGGAATTTTATGGCTACTGTGAAAAATCTGGCATTCCCGAGGCGCTTGTTCTGAACTGGATCGAAAGCGTAAAGGAAATCGATACGGGTCTTTTTTCTTCCTATCTGTACCGGCTGGAAGGCCGGGAGGCGATGCGTCATCTTTTTCGCGTGGCCGCGGGCCTGGATTCGCTTGTGCTCGGAGAAAATGAAGTCCTGGGCCAGTTGCGCGAAGCCTTTCGCGCCGCGAATAATGCGGGCAGCGTGAAAACCTTTCTCTACCGGCTCATGGAAAAGGCGCTGAAGGCCGGCAAAGAAGTCCGCACGAAAACCAAAATCAATGAAGGCGCGGTCAGTATTCCCTCCGTGGCCGTGGAACTTGCGGAGAAAATATTCAGCCATCTTTCCGGAAAAAAAATCATGGTGCTCGGGACCGGTGAAATGGGAGCGCTGACCCTGAAAAGCCTGAAAGACGCGGGCGGCGAAGCCTTTTATATCGTGAGCCGGAATCCCGAACGCGGCCGGAAAATCGCGCAGGAATTTGGCTCGGAGTGGCTGGCCTTTGAATCCTGGGAGTCTTATTTGCCGGAAGCGGATATCCTGATTGCGTCCACTTCTTCGCTGGAACCCGTGGTCCATTTCGAACAGATCAAGCGCGTCATGGACCATCGTCCGAACCGCCCGCTTTTTCTGATCGATATTGCCGTGCCGCGCGATATTGATCCGCGGACCAATTCGCTCGATAATGTTTATCTCTACAATATTGATGATTTAAAAACCGTTACGGCATCCAACCTCAAACTCCGGCACCGGGAGATTCAGGCCGCGGAGGCAATGATGGAAAACGCCGTCATGGATTTTCAGGCCTGGATGGAAAACCTGAAAGCGCGGCCCACCCTGGAAAATTTCGAGCAATTTCTCGACGGTGTGCTCGAGCAAGAGCTGGTACGATTCTCCCGCGAAACCGGTTTTGAAGAGCCCAAACGGGATGAACTGCGTCAACGCATTCGGGCCAAACTGATGCATCCGACGCTTGAAAAAATAAAACAAGCTTCGCAAAATGGCGGCGCGGCCCGTTACCTGGAAGCGTTACAGGCCTTGTTTGGGCTGGAAGAAAATAGACCACAGACAAGAGACCACAGACCACAGACAACAGACAACGGACCAAAACATAAATAAAAAAGTTATGTCATTTCGCTTATTAAAAAAACGGAACCATCAAAGCAAAGTATTATGGCTTTCTAATTTCAGGTTTTTAGTCTGTGGTCTGTGGTCTGTGGTCTGTGGTCTATCCCAATGAAATCTCTCTTCCGGATCGGAACGCGGGGAAGCCAGCTTGCGCTTTACCAGGCTGAACTCGTCAAAACCTTTGTCGAAAATGATTTTCCCCTCGTCAGCATTGAAATCGTCAAAATCAAAACAAGCGGGGACATGATCCGCCGCGGCGGGACCGCGCCTTTCGACACCAAGCGCATTTATACCCGCGAAATCGAAGAAGCGCTTTTGGCGGGCGAAGTGGATGTCGCGGTCCACAGCGCCAAGGACATGAGCGCGGTCCTTCCCGAGGGCCTTAAAATCGGCGCTGTGCTTGAACGCGAAGACGCGCGCGACTGCCTGATCTCCAGAGACAAAAAAATCATTTCCGAATTGCCGCTCGGCGCCCGTATCGGCACCAGCTCTTTGCGGAGGAAAATGCAGCTTCTTCGCTGGAACCAGGAACTGGTGATCGAAGAAATCCATGGGAATGTCGACAGCCGTATCCGTAAACTCGAAGAAGGGCAGTATGACGCGTTGGTTCTCGCTTATGCAGGCGTGAAGCGGCTTGGACTCGTGAATTATGTGGCGGAAATTTTTCCTGAAGAGACTTTTTATCCCGCGCCGGGCCAGGGGATTATTGCGGTTCAAAGCAGAACCGGAGACAGTGAAACGGATGAAATTCTGGAGCCTTTTCATCACCCCAATAGTACCCGGCAATTGGAGTGCGAACGGGCCTTTTTGAAACGGCTCGAAGGCGGATGCCAGCTCCCTTGTGGCATTACGACTCAAATCACCGGGCATTTCCTGAAAGCCTCGGGCGCTCTTTTTTCGCTTGAGCATGGGGAATGGGTTGAAAATACTTTTTTGGGAAAGGCCGATCATCCCGCCGAGACGGGAGAGAAACTCGCGGATTTGATTTTAGAAAACGGCGGCCGTGAAATTCTCGAGAAAATCCGGCACCCCAATGGCTAAAAAATCCAAAGGAAAAGTATTTCTCGTGGGCGCGGGCCCGGGCGATCCGGGGCTTCTGACCCTGCGCGGCGCCGAGGTCCTGCAATCCGCCGATGCCGTGGTGTATGACC
>CAYGIT010000205.1:0-2933 GCA_964349955.1 uncultured bacterium | reverse complement strand
GCCTGTGAGCCCCAGAGAAGCTGCGAAAAGAAGGGTGGTCGCAATCAAAACGGTTTTGCGGTGAGCGAGAAAAAAAACAAGCGCCGAACGGTAGCGGTTTGTCAGCGAGCTCATGAAATCATCCATGAATTTTCCGATGCGGCCGGAATGCCCGACTTCAAGAAATTGAGAACACCTCATCGGTGCAATGGTCAGGGCTTCAAGCAGGGAAAGCATGACCGCAACCGAAATGGTGACGCCAAACTGAAAGAAAAATTTTCCGATCACGCCTTGCATGAAAATAACCGGAATAAAAATGGCGAGAATCGCGATCGAAGCCGCGAGCGCGGCGAAAGTGATTTCTCGCGCTCCCACGAAAGCCGCGTTCAGGCGTGACAGGCCGCGCTCCAGGTAGCGCGAGATATTTTCCAGCACCATGATTGCATCATCCACCACGATGCCGATCACAAGGGAAAGCCCGAGCATGGTGAAGGTGTTGATGGTGAAACCCAGGAAATAAAGAATAATAAAAGAGCCCATGATGGAAACAGGAATGGAGAGAAGGACATTGAAAGTTGCGCTGAAAGAACCCAGAAAAAAATAACAGACCACAGAAGTGAGGAGGGCCGAAAGAATCAAATTGGAAGTGAGTACGTGAACGGAGTCTTTGATGAATTTGGTGGTATCGAAAACGAGAGTTAAACGCATGCCGGAAGGAAGGTTTTTTTCCAGGTCGCGGACCTTTTTCTTGACGGCGTCGGCGACCGCGACCGCATTGGTTCCTCTTTGTTTGACAATGCCGAGTCCCACCGCCAAACGTTCCTTGGTTCGAGAAATGCGCCGGATGTCGGCCAAGCCGTCTTCCACAGTCCCGACATCGCCAATGCGTAGCTGCTTCCAGAGCGGGGCGCCGCGCACACGGTTGGGAATGATCATCTTCTGGAATTCTTCAGGGGTCGTGGCTTCCCCGTAAACGCGCACATTGATTTCTTTGGAGTCTGTGCTGATATAACCGGCAGGCAAATCCGCATGCTGAAAACTGATTGCATTCAGCACGTCTTCGACGGTTAGTTCCGTTGCCTGCATTTTTTTCGCATCGAGCCATACCCGGAGATTGGGGTCCGCAAATCCGCCGAGCCGCACATCGCCTACGCCGGCTACGGTCGTCAACTGGTCCTTCAGGGTTTCGCTGATGTAGCGGGTCAAATCCTTGAGCGGCCGGTCGCCGGAAAGCGCCAGCCACATGATCGGCTGGTCTTCAGGATTTGTTTTGGTCACGATCGGCGGATCGATTTCCTTGGGAAGATTTTTCTGGGCCTGCGCGATTTTGGTTTGAACATCCTGGAGCGCGGAATCGATATTCCGGTCCAGGTTCAGCTCGACCGTGATCTGCGCCTGCCCCTGCGAGGAAACGGAAGTCACTTCTTTAATGCCTTCGACACTCATGAGCGCATTTTCGATGATATCAGTGACTTCGGTTTCCATGACTTCGGGGGCCGCGCCTTCCCAGGTAACCTGGACGGTCACGACCGGAAAATCCACGTCGGGAAGCTGGCTCACGCCCAAACGCGTATACCCGATCCAGCCAAAGACAATGAGACCAATCATGAGCATCCAGGCAAATACCGGATTTTTGATCGAAAAATCAGAAAGTGTCACAGCAATTTCCTTTCGCGATCTCAAGCTGCCAATAACTTTTTTTCATATCATAGAAGGCCTGATTCGAATCGCGTTTGGTTTCAAACAAAGTTTGCATGGCATCGAGCACCTCGATATTGGGAACAAGATGGCGCTTATAATCCTCACTCTGAAGAGTGAAATTTTCCTGGGCGGCATCCTGGGCTTTTGCGAGGGAATTGTAACTCTCGACGGCGCTTTTCCACTGGTCCAGCGCATCGGTGATTTCCCGTTCCGCGGCACGCCCGGCAAGCGAATAGGTTAATTTGGCTTCTCTCCAATCGCTGAGGGCGTCGCGGACTTTGCCAACAGTCGTCCCGCCTTTGCCCAGCGGGACGCGAAGAGTGAACAACGTGTCCCAGCTTGTGCCGGATTGAATCCCTTCCCGGTGTTCGTAAAGATTCGCATCGAGAGTAAGTTTCGGCCAAAGTTCGCTTTGGGCCACAATCAAAGCCCCCCGGGCTACGGTGAGCGCGTACTTGGCAGCCTCCACATCCGGGCGCTTTTGAGCCAGCTTAAAAACATTCAAAGGTTGATCTTCAGGCATGGGAATTTTTTCATCTTTCAATTCTTCGGGGTCCACGCGCATTCCGATAAGGAATGCGAATAAGTTTTTCGCAAGCGCCAAATTTCCTTTTGATTTCGCAAGTTCGGCTTTGAAATTCTCGAGTTTCAAACGCGCAGAGGCCACTTCGCTGGGCCGGGACCGGCCGATCTCTTCCCAGTCCCTTAAATTCTTGATGCGATCTTCGAATAAATTGGAGATGCCTTCAATGGTTTCCACATCTTTTTTTAACCGGAGGTATTCATAAAAGGAATTGTAAGTATCCATAAAAAGAAGCTGTTTCGCGCGTGCCCATTCCGCCTGCTTTTGTTTCCTCAGGCTTCCTGCGCTCGAAAGCCCGCCAATGGCGCGAAATCCCTGGAAAAGCGGCTGGCTGATCACAAAGGCCCTTTGGCGCCGTTCGAAGGTCAGGTTATTGGTGCTGTCCGAGGTGACAATATTTTTTTGAGGGTCCTGGCGAAAATTGGTGGAAACGAAATCCACATCCCCGAGAATGTCGCCGGAAGCTTGAAGAAAACTGCTGAGCGTACGCCCGATTTCTTCTTTCCTGATGGCAAGCGCCTCGCTTCTTTTAAAGGCCAGTTCGTAAGAATCCAGGAGTCCGAGTGAAAGCGAAACCGGCGCCGGGCTTTTTTCCAGAGGCGGCTTTCTGGCCATGGCCCAAAGGGGAGTTGCGAGGAAAAAAAGAAACATGGCCGCGGCAGAAACTCTC
>CAYGIT010000204.1:0-2960 GCA_964349955.1 uncultured bacterium | reverse complement strand
ATTATGGCATCAATGTCGTGGCCATCGAAGGCGGCTGGGCCGCCTCGAGTTTTCCCAAAAGCTGGGCGCTTCCGCCCTCGCGCCCCAAACAAATGCTGGCCCGGGCCCTTCTGGAAGACAGTTTCATCACAGGCTCCATTCATGCCGCTCTTTTTTCCGCCACTCCCATCACCATCGCCGGCATTGAAGACAAAACACTCTATGAGCAAAACCGCCAAATTTATCTTCAGCATCTTCAGCAGCGCGAAGCCGTTCTCGAAAAAGTGAAAACCCTGGGTTCCAAAATCCAGCAGGCCAAAACCGCCGCCTTCAATCCCGGACTGCTTGCCTTTGACCAGGCTTTGACGGAATTTCGTGAAGGCACCAAAGCCGATAAATTCATCCCCTCGCTTTTGACGCAAGCGGAATCAAAAGGCGTGGACCTCGGGAATTTTAATCAGATTTCCATTTTCAAAAAGGCCATGGAACTGGAAAAGAGCATCGATAAACAAAAACTTCAGGGAGAAGCCGGCCGGCTGATGGAGGAGTTCAAACGCAAGGGCCTTCATTTCGAAGAGCTGCTGAAAAGCGGCGAAATTGCGCCGGAAAAACTGGAGTTTTATCCGAATGCCCAAAAATACCTGGAATTGATGCATATGCAGGACGAAATCAATCACCGTCAATTTTTTGAAGAGATCGAAGCCGCCATCACCCAGATGAAGAAAAAACTGATTGTCTCGGAGGAAGAAAAATCACTCGATCACCGCTCCAGCGCTTTTCTGTTGGCAAAAAAAATCATCCTCTTTCAAGCCACTCCGGGAGACCTGAAAGCTTTCGAAGAAGCCAAACAAGAGGCGGAGCAGGATTTGCAGGAAGCGGGACTTTCGGAAGCGCTGCCGCTTGGCCTGCAATTTTATGAACTGGCCAAACAACGCGACCAGATTTTCTTTGAGCGCATTGCCAATCATCCGAAATTGCAGGGAAATATCGCGGTTGTGACAGGCGGTTTTCACACCGAAGGCATGAGCGCCCGCTTTGAAGAAGCCGGCATTTCCTATACCGTAATTACTCCGGACCTCGGCAATGAACCCGGAGATGAAAAACTTTATTTCACAAGGCTTACGGAAGACCTGGCCTCCGCCCAAACCCTTTCTGATCTCCGGAATAAGTATGCCAAACCTTTTGATTCGGCTTTTGTGCGGGGCGTCCAATGGTTGACAGGCCATTCCAATAATTTGAAAGAAGCGGCATCCATTGTGCGAACTTACCGGGCAGGCAGCCCAAAATCCGGGGAAGAGGCGCCTTTGCCGCCCTCCACTCCGCAACAAACTTTTTCCGGTCTCACCGGAGATCAGCAAAAAGAAACGGTCCAAAAATGGCTGAAGGAAATCAAAGAAAACACAAAACCGGTCTGGCTTTTCATCAAAGGAGAAACGCTCAAGAAAATCCTCAATCCGGACAGCGCTCGATCGGAAGTCCGGCTTGCGTCAGAGTCTCTTTGGAGCCAGATTCTGGCCAATCCTGCCAATAAAATTGTTCTTTTGTATGAGGATATGAGCCAAATCCTGGACATCGAGGGTCTTGAAAAACGAAATGTGCTTCGGATTCCGAACAAGGATTTTGATGAGGCGATCCGCGACTCGCGTTTCGATAAAGCCCGCAAAGAAAACGCTATCGCGATCACGGACCCCGAGTACAAAGGAAAAGCGGCAGGAATTATTTTTTCAAAACCCACCCTGGCTTCTCTTCTGCTTTTTCGCCCGGCCGTTGAATCCTTGCAAGGCGGGGCGATGATCGACTTCAACGACCCCGAGAATCAATCCTTCATCGAACAAATTCTGGGCGGGCTTCAAAAAGAAGGCCTTCTCGAAACTGCGGCGTAACATGTTGTCATTCCCGCGAAAGCGGGAATCCATTTTTACTGATGCTCGGCCCGGGCTTTCCACTTAGCCGCGGTTTGATCAAAACTTTTTTCCATCATGTGGCGGAGTTTGTCTTCGTCGAAAAACGCGCCGATCATTCCAAGGTCCCACTCCAGCACGACATTGACTTCCGTCCCCTGCGGCGCGGTTTTGAAATCCGCAGTGCGGTCCATCGAGCCACCCATCGGAAGGCCGGTATGAATGGCCACCCTTTTCAAGGCATCCCATTCCGTAAATTCATGGTCCATTTGAATGACTTTGCTGCCGAACTGGCACTTTTCCTGCCATTCCAGCCCTTTGCCTTCTTTTACAATGCCGGTGCGCCGGCTTTCCTGGACGCCTTCCACCCATTCGGGGGTTTTGTCGACATCGGTCCAGATTCCCCAGACCTTTTCAAGTGGAGCATTGAAAAAAAGCTGTTTTGAAATTTCACCCATAAATCCCTCCTGTGTCATCCTGAGCGAAGCGAAGGATCTCTCGGAGATTCTTCGGCAAAAACGCCTCAGAATGACAGTTGTAATCCCACCGGGCAATGATCGGACCCCATGACATCCGGATGAATCGTTGCATCCTGCACGGCCGAAACGAGGTCTTTTGTCACAAAATGATAATCGATTCTCCATCCCACATTCCGCTCACGCGCGGCACTCTTCATGTCCCACCAAGTATATTGCTGGGGATGAGGATTGAATTTACGGAAAATATCCACTTGGCCATGCCCGATCCACCGGTCAAGCCAGGCCCGCTCTTCGGGAAGAAAACCGGAAACGGTTTGATTGGCTTCCGGCCGCGCGAGATCAATGGCCTGGTGGGCGGTATTGTAATCGCCGGAAATGATCACCTTTTTGCCTTCGGCTTTGAGCTTTTGAACAAAAGCCAGGGTTTCCTCGTAAAACTCGAGTTTAAACTGCACCCGCTCCGGGCCGCGGCCACCGTTGGGAAAATAAATGTTGAGGAGGGTGAATTCCTGAAACTCCGTCACCATCACCCGCCCTTCGCTGTCAAACCGGGGGGTTCCGAAGCCGCTTTTAACCTGGGCCGGCTTTTTTTTCGTGAAGG
>CAYGIT010000203.1:0-3004 GCA_964349955.1 uncultured bacterium | reverse complement strand
TATACATATTGTCGTGGCCGAAATGGGTATCGGAGACCACAAAAATCTTGGCTTCGGGCACCAGTTCGCGGAGCTGCCCCAAAGCCTTGTCGCCGTCGAGATGCTTCATTTTAAGATCCAGCAAAATCGCGTGGGGCCGGACCTTTTCGCAAAGGATGATTCCTTCGATGCCATCTGCCGCCGTATAAACCTCAAAACCGCGAAGACTGAAATGGTCATGGATCATTTCGAGAACACCGGGTTCGTCATCAATGGCGAGGAGTTTTATTTTTTGCGGGGTTGTATCCATGGTGAACTTAAATGTACCCGGTGAATTGCGTTTTGTCAAATTTTGGGATGAAATAATGCTATTGCACTCTAAAAATTGGTGTACTCTGGCATTATTTAATACACATTTCAAGTTTCGGCTTAATTTTCCCTGCCTATCCGTTGAAATAACTCCGTAGTCGTGTATATCTCCACCCTGCCCTGTTTTTTAAATCCTTGGTCATTGGTCCAAACAGGAATCCTTAATAATAGTGCGAGAGCCAGATAATGAGCATCTTCTTCATGAGCTGCAAGAATTATTGCTTGTCGCATCAATGGCCGATAGGCATCGGCAGAAATAGTTTTTATTCTTTGTGTAAAAATACTCAATAAGATATTCAGTTCATCGTTCGATAAATGAATTCTTTTCCTCAACGAAGCATCCTCGCATAAATGGCGACTTGTCTCAGAAATAAGATATTCGGGAGCAAATAAATGGAGGCGCTGATCCAAAAGCAGGGCCCTTGTCGTGCCTTCCTTCAATAAACAAGACAAGAGCACATTCGCATCTACGACAAGTTCCAATTATGGCCTATGCCTTTTAGCTACTTTTTTATTGATTTTATAAGCATGCTGTTCGATATCCGCGACTCGAAGCTGGCTTTTTGAAAGCATTTGATCCATCTGCTCAAGCAAGATCATCTTTTCGCGGATTGCCTGTCGCGCCACCTCCGACCAATTGATCTCTCGATGGAGTTCCATTTTTTCCTTCAAATCTTCAGGGATTGCCAAAGTCATGTTAGGCATTTTTGATACCTCCTAGATAAGTATAATATGTGTACTCAAATAATTCAAGTTTTTTATTAAAATCCAATTTAATGCATGCCCCCCGCAGGCAGCTCGCATTAATCCCCGGTCTCGGCGGAAAAGAAATCTACCTCGCCGTCCTTTAAATGTACTTCGATCTGAATCGGCTTGCAGCAGACTTCACAGTCTTGTACGAACTTCTGTCGCCGGCCGCCGCTTGGATCCAACCGAACACTAAGCTCTTCGCCGCAAAACGGGCAGTTGAAGGGATAATCTTGTTCAATCATAGGGCTTCAGTATAACCCATCTTAAAGTTTTTTAGAACCAATCGGGTGTTTGGTCATAAAAAGTCACCCGGTTTTCAAGGTTGGCCTGTACTTCGAGGAGTTCAGGTTGGTTTAAGCGGCTTTTTTGGATCCATCGACCCCGGGGATCGATGGCTGCAGAATATCCGTTTGCGGAAACGCGCAGGACCCAGCGGCTGGATTCGATGGCCCTCAGGCGGTCCTGCATTAAATGATAATAGGGCATGTGGGTGGCGGTAAAAAAACCGGGGTTGGAAAGCGCGATCAGAATTTGGGCGCCCTCCTTCACCGCTCTTTTTGCAACGGAGGGAATGCTGTCTTCAAAACACAAAAGAATACCGAGCCGCCCGAAAGGCGTTTCCATAATCCCGTATTCATTTTGCGTGACTTCGGGCGCCTGACCGAAAGGCGGGGCATGCACGGCCTGGTATTTCCCGGCAATTTTTCCCTGGGGTGAAAAAAGCACGGCTGTATTAATAAATCCGTCCCGCATGATTTTTCCTCCCGGGGTTTTGGGGATATGCGCCGCCACGAGGATATAACTTTTGGTTTCTTGCGCGAGCCCCAGGAAAAAAGAAGGCTGCCGTAGAATGTCTTCAGGGAAATCAAACAAAGGGAAAATGATGATATCCGGGCGCCGCGCGGCGGCTTTGAGGGCCAGCTCACGGTATTGGGAACGGATATAAATCGGATGCTCCATCGCCCATGCGCCTGAAACCGGCAGATTGTGCTGAACCAAAACCGCATGGAGACTGCCCAGCGTTTCAGCGCCAATCCGGCGAGAGCCCCAAACATAAATCCCGGCAAGGGCCGAAGCAAAAATAAAAATCCAGATCAAAGCAACCCGGCTGTGCGTTTTGATACGGCAAGCAATCGCCGCATTCAGCCCCGTGATGATTCCGGCCAGAGGCCCCAAGCCCCCGATTGACGCGACCTGCAAAAAAGCAAGCGGTCCGTAAAACGGCACTTCCACACTGATGGCCCCGAGTGGCGTCAGAGCGTAAATCTTATCAATCAAAACCCAGAGAAACGCGGCAGATAAGATTTCCCCCGTGTCATTTCGAGCCCCAAAGGAGCGAGAAATCTCATTTTTAGAACTCTCAACAGGGGACAGGCAATATTTCCCTGCCTGTCCCCTGTTGGACATCAAGCCGAGGAGAAGAAAATAGCCCGCAAAAACCGGCGCACTGATTGCAAAAACAAAAAAATAGGCCCAAATCTTGAAATAAAAAAGCCAATAAAGCCCGATCCCGTAATAAATAGCGCCGGTGAGGAAGGCCGCCGCTGCAAGATCACGGCGCCGTACGGAAGGATCAAAGAAGAGAAGGAAGAATGGAAGGAAAGCAAACCACGAAAGAAACGTCCATCCGAAAGGATGAAGTCCCGCCAGCAATAGCCCTGCCGCAATCACCGCAGTAAGCCCAATTTTCTTTTTCATTCAAGAATAGAACCGTCCTCATTTTTTGTTGTCAAATGTCAAGATTTGGACCTATGCGCTAATCTGAACCCTGTATTTTTTGGAAGGGGTACCGATTTTCTTCTTTTCTACAATTTGACATTGTTCAAACGAAGCGTGAATTTGATACGGAATAAAGATTTTTTTCCGAAGAAAAAATTCAATGAGGGCAGAATCAAATTATTAAAGA
>CAYGIT010000202.1:0-3041 GCA_964349955.1 uncultured bacterium | reverse complement strand
TCCGCCGCGGCCGTGGCTGCGGATATGACAGTGGCTGCGCTCGGAAGTGACACAGGGGGCTCGATTCGCCAGCCGGCGGCTTTCTGCGGGGTGGTGGGGCTTAAACCGACTTATGGAAGAGTCTCGCGTTACGGGTTGATTGCTTTTGGTTCGAGTTTCGATCAAATCGGGCCGCTGACGAAAACCGTGGAAGATTCGGCGATATTAATGAATGTGCTGGCCGGGCATGATCCCAAAGATTCCACGTCCGCGCCCACCCAGGTCCCGGATTATACCCAGTCTTTGAAACGGGAAGTCAAAGGGCTGAAAATCGGACTTCCGAAAGAATATTTTATTGAGGGCATCGACCCGGAAGTGGAAAAAAGCGTGCGCGCGGCGGCGGAGATTTATAAAAAACTCGGCGCGGAAATCAAGACCGTTTCCCTCCCGCATACCGCCTATTCGGTGGCGGTCTACTATATTGTAGCGGTTGCGGAGGCCAGCTCCAATCTCGGCCGCTTTGACGGGGTCGAATACGGCCTGCGAATCCCTGAGAAAACTCTGAAAGAAATGTATTTTGAAACTCGGAATGCGGGTTTTGGCCGGGAAGCCAAACGCCGGATTTTGCTCGGCACCTTCGTCCTTTCCGCCGGTTATTACGAAGCCTTTTATTTGAAGGGCCAGAAAGTGCGTACCCTGATCCGCCGTGATTTTGAAAATGCGTTCAAGGAAGTGGATTTGATTTTAACGCCGACCGCGCCCACTGCTGCCTTTAAAATCGGCGAAAAATCCGAAGACCCCCTGGCCATGTACCTTTCTGATATTTTCACCATTCCCGTCAACCTTGCGGGAATTCCGGCCATGTCGCTGCCTTGCGGCTTTACTTCTTCCGGGCTTCCAATCGGAATGCAGTTGATGGCACGGCCTTTTGACGAAGAAACCATTTTTCGTGCAGCTTATACCTTTGAGCAGGAAGCGCAGATTTACAAACGGAAACCAAAATTATGAATTACGAGCCAGTGATTGGTCTTGAAGTGCATGTCCAGCTTGGAACAAAATCCAAACTGTTTTGTTCCTGCTCCACGGAGTTTGGCTCGGAGCCGAACAAGAATACCTGCCCTGTATGCTTGGGCTGGCCGGGGTCGCTACCTGTCTTAAATGAAGAGGCATTGCGGCTCGGGATCAAAATCGGGCTGGGACTCGGCTGCACCGTAAGCCGGCGTTTGAAATTCGACCGGAAAAATTATTTTTATCCCGATCTGCCCAAGGCCTATCAGATTTCACAGTACGACATGCCGGTCAATAGCGGTGGGTTTATCGAGATTGAATTACCCGCATGTCATTCCCGCGAACCCTCTGCGAGGGCTGCAAAAAGCCTGAGCGGGAATCCATTGGGTCCCCCGGTCAAGCCGGGGGACGACAAAAAAGGGATTATTTCCAAAAAAATCGGAATTACGCGCGCGCATCTGGAGGAGGATGCGGGAAAACTTCTTCACGAAGGAATCGTAGACGGCAGTCTTGTGGATTACAACCGCGCGGGCGTGCCGCTCCTTGAAATCGTGTCGGAGCCGGACATTCGCTCCCCGGAAGAAGCCTATGAATACCTGAACGCGCTGAAGGCCATCCTCCAATACCTGGAAGTCAGCGAATGCAATATGGAAAAAGGCGAGCTGCGCTGCGATGCGAATGTCTCGGTCCGGAAAACAGGAGATCCGAAATTCGGTACCCGGGCGGAAATCAAAAATCTGAATTCCTTTAAAGCTGTGCAAAAAGCCATTCAATATGAAATCGAGCGGCATATCAAAATCAATGAAGAGGGCGGAAAAATTGTGCAGGAAACGCGGCTCTGGAGCGAAGAAAAAGGCATGACTTTCACGATGCGTTCCAAGGAAGAAGCCCATGACTACCGCTATTTTCCCGAGCCCGACCTGGTGCCGTTTACGATTTCAGCGGAGACCATCGAGGCCGTGCGTAAGACTCTTCCAGAGCTTCCCGCGGAACGGGCGAGGCGGTTTGCGAAGGATTTCGGGCTTTCGGAATACGATGCCTATGTGCTGGTCGAGCAAAAGGAACTCGCGGCTTACTTTGAAAAATGCGCGGCGCAAAAAATCAGCCCCAAACTCGTGAGCAACTGGATTCAATCCGAATTGCTGGCCCTTTTGAACAATGCGAAGCTCGCGATTGCGCAATCGCTGGTGAGCGCCGAAGCCCTGGCGGGCCTTCTCAAACTGATTGAAAACAATACGATTAGCGGCAAAATCGCAAAAGATGTTTTGCCTCTCATGTTTGAAAGCGGAAAATCCGCGGAAGCGATTGTGAAAGAGAAGGGCTGGGTGCAAGTGACCGACACCGGACTGATCGAAGAGGCCGCGGCAAAAGTCATTGCCGCCAACCCCAAATCCGTAGAAGATTTCAAGGCCGGCAAACAGGCGGCGCTTGGTTTTCTTGTCGGTCAACTGATGAAACTGACCCAGGGCAAAGCCAATCCCAAACTTGCCAACGAAATCCTCACAAAAAAACTCTCATAAAAAATTACGCCGCTTTGTTGTAATGCGTCGCATAACGATCCAAAACTTCACGGATCATTTTTTGGTATTTTTTGCCCTGTTTTTGCGCTTGTTTTTTAAAAAACGAGATTGTTTCAAGATCTAGGCCGATCGTTACTGTGACAATGGTTCTGGCTTTGGCCAGCTCGTGCGGAGGGGGGAGAAAATCAGGGACTTCCGTCAATTTTCCATGGGGCATGTCAGGATCATTTTCTCTTTTTTTCATAAATAGCTTTTCCTTTTCTCCAGTAGCCTGCGCCGATAATTCTTATATCGTGGGCGCGATAAGTGAATCGAACTGTGAGGACTTTTTCGGCGACTTTTCCAAAGCAGAAAAAACGTTCTTCTTGGGTACTGTGTTCGGCATCATGCCGAATTTTCCGGTGGGGGTCCTCAAAA
Organism: uncultured bacterium; assembly: GCA_964349955.1. GTDB lineage: Bacteria > Omnitrophota > Omnitrophia > Omnitrophales > Aquincolibacteriaceae > CAYGIT01. The sequence continues at coordinate 117 of CAYGIT010000202.1, read as the reverse complement.
GCCTGTTTCGCGGTTTCAAAATCAACCCCATGTTTGAGGATATTTTCGAGTTCTTTGGAAACGTCCCAATGGAACCGTAGTGTCATGGGATGTTCAACAAAAGATTAGCATAAATAT
>CAYGIT010000201.1:0-3056 GCA_964349955.1 uncultured bacterium | reverse complement strand
ATCCTCCGGCTTGACCGGAGGATCCAATTGGATTCCCGCTTTCGCGGGAATGACAAACGTAGGGGCGTGATTTATCACGCCCGTTCGAGCGGGCGCCATGAATGGCGCCCCTACCTTATTATTTGCTTTACTATTTCGGCATAGCGCTCCCAGCTGAATTCACGGTGCAAACGCTCGAGGCCGGCGGCTCCCATTTTACGGGCTTCTTCGGAATGGGAAAGCAAAAAAATCATTTTATCCGCAATGTCCTCGACTGACAATGGATCCGCCAAAAGGCCGGTTTTACCCTCTTCAATCGCTTCCACCACTCCGCCCGAGCGTCCCCCGATGACCGGCTTGGCGCAAGCATTGGCTTCAAGATACACAATCCCGAACCCCTCGACATGGCCTTCTTCAGGGATTTCCCGGCTGGGCATGATGAAAACCTCACAGGCATTGTAATAACCGTTTAAGTCTTCATCCGCCACCTGGCCCAAAAACCGGGCAACGTTTTGAAGTCCGAACTCTTCGGTAAGAACGCGTAATTTTTCTTCTGCCGGCCCGGTACCCGCAATTAAATACAGGACATCCGGGAAATCCCGGAGAACACGGCCAAGGGCGCGCAAAACCTGGTCATGCCCTTTTCTTTCCACAAGACGGCCGGCGCTTAAAATGATCCGCCGGCCCTGAAGATTTTTCTGCGCCAAAAACTCTTCTTTCTTTTTTTCTTCCAGCGGAAAAAAACGTGAGGTGTCGGCAGCTGGATAAACAACCTTGATTTTTGCCTCGTTCACGCCAAAACGCTCAAGCCTTTGCCCCACTTCCAAGCTGCAGGGAATCACGGCCTTTGCGCGGCCGTAGATGCGAAGATAGATCCAATGAACCCAGGTAATATTTTTGAATTTTTCAAATTCATACCCATAGGCAAAAACCACATAATCGAGGCGGGAAAAAAAAGAAAGCAGCCAGGCAATCACGCCGCCGTATGCCACATTCATGGCCAAAACCTTCCGGATCTTCTTTTTAAAAATGATATACGGCATATAAATGAAGACGGAAATGAACCGCCACCAGCCCAGCTCATTGCCCGGATAGCGCCAGACCTGATAAGTCCGGCCTTGATCATAAGCGGCATCGCCCGCCGTCCGGGGAGCGATCACGCAGAAATTCCGGCCCTTTTCTTCTGAAAGTTCGCGGCTAAGATAACCGGAAATGGTACTTACCCCGTTTTGATAGGGCGGAAAATCCACGCTCACGAGAAGCACAGGATCCTCCAGCTTTTCTGCCGGAGTTCTAGCCAAGGATTTCAGTTGAAAGAAAAAGGAATCGAGCCGCCGAAGGGCTTTGCGCGCCGGAGGATAATCCAGCAGGGCCAGCATATCCAGAGCTCCGTTTAATTTTGCGCGAAGGGTAAAAATGGAGTCGGCCGCTTCAATTCCGATTCTTTTCAAGGCGTAGCGGTTCGCTTCAGGGCCGTTGGTTCCGTACAAGGCCGAACAGGCGGCGCGATAACCGGTTTCACGGGCGAATTCCAGAATTCGCGCGTCAAAATCATCCGCACGGCCGTAAGGATAGGCGAAGAAAAGAGGGCGCCGGCCGGTCAGGGCCTTTAACTTTTCTCCGGACTCTTTGAATTCGCGTAAAACTTCTTCGTCAGAAAGCGTGGTAAGACGGCGGTGACTTTCCCCATGGGATTCAAAATGGATTCCGTTTGCCGCCATCTCCCCGATTTCCGCATCCCTCAAAAGTAAGGGGGAACCTTTTAAATAGGAAGCCCTCCGTTCTTTTCCGGTGATTTGAAAAATCGTCACCGGCATTTTATTCCGGGCCGCCGCCGGCAAAAGAAAATCGTAATTATCCCGGAAGCCGTCATCAAACGTTAGAACAACCGAAGGCCGCGATGGGAGTTTTCCCCTCTCGAGGAGATCTGCCGCCTGCTCGAGCGAAAGAATGTCATAACGGATTTTTAAAAACTCAATCTGCTTTTCAAATTCAACAGGACCCACCGACAGATCGCTCCCCCGGGGATGGATGCTGTGATACGTCAAAATGCGGATTTCCTCGTAGCCGCCGAAGAGCCGCCGCCATAAAGGCATTCCGGCAACATACCCCAGGAGAGCCAAAAAATGAAGCGCGGCCTGTTTCATCTTCAAACGTTTACGCTCAAAGCTGAAATCCGGCAGCCCCTCCGGCGATTCCTTGGTTGCTTTTGCAAGCAGCACCGAACTCATGAGAAGCCGCCCCGCCGTGATCCACTCAACCGCTTTTGCCGCATTCAGGATGGTCTTTTTCAAAAAAGGAATGAGTCCCGCGGTTGGAACGACTTGGTAAGGGTCGCCTTCCGTCATCTGGCCGTTTTGCACGGTGACATTGGCATAGCCATTTTCCTCGAGAAAACGCCGCAGCGTGCCGGGCCTGAAATTGGAACGAAGAAAAACAGAAGCGTCTTTCTTCCATCCGATTTTTTCCAGAACGGGCTTCAATCCCTGCTGCAGGCGAAAAAGGGAAAAATGAAAACCCGCGTTCGGGGTCCTGATCAGAAGAAGGCCGCCGGGCCGGAGCCATTCGCGGATGGTTTTTAATGCCGCACACGGGTCCGGCAAACAATCCACGACATTCCAAAGCGTGATGATATCGAAGTGATTTTCGGGCAAACCGGCTTCTTCCGCCGTGCCGCAGAAAATTTTCAGCCCCGGGATTTTTCCGGCCGTTTCGGCAGCCTCCCGGGAAGGCTCGATGCCCCACCCTTCCCAACCCGCTTCCGCCGCAAGTTTTAGAAAATCCCCATGCCCGCAGCCGATGTCGAGGATTCTTCCTGTTTTTTTCCACGCCGGGGCTTCCGCGAGCGTATTGCCGTAAATCGAGAGCCGGGCATCCAGTAAAACCGGCATGATCGGAGCAAGAGAATCATAATAATTTTTCTCGTAATAAGTCCGGCTTTCTCCGGCAGATGGAGGGCAATACTGAAAAATCAGTCCGCAGGCAGAGCATTCGGCATAAGAATGAGGACCCCGGACAAAAAGAAAACGGCCCTGACCGCTCGTGCAAATCGGACAGTGCGCGGTTTCCATCAGAAT
>CAYGIT010000200.1:0-3179 GCA_964349955.1 uncultured bacterium | reverse complement strand
GTCCAGAAGCAGCTGGACTTCGGGAGCGGAAAGGTCCGGAATATCCCGGTAAATACGGACCACAGGCAAAGGCCGTTCCAGTACCGCCGCCGGATGCCGATTCCGCAAAATCGAAAAGTAATGCGCTTCCGGGTGTCCGGCAAACAACTCCGGCTTATTTTCTTTCAAAATGGCCGTCACACCGTTCTCCCCGAGCGCAAAAGCGTCCGGAACGGAAAAAATTCCCAACAGCGTAAGGGCCGCGGCAATCACGGGAGGAGATATAAGGCTTCTGACTTCGGAGCGTTTTACGCGGGGTCTTGATTTTGGAGTTTGAGCCTGCACTGCGCTTGGCTTTTCAAGCGCTTCAATTTGCTTGGATAATTCTTTTTCCCGGGCTTCGAGCAGGGCAAGATCAGGTATCGTTTGGCCGGGGGCAGCCGCCTGGCCGGTAAGGCCGAGAATCCCGAGTTTTCCTTGAGCTCCAATACTCATGAGATAGGGCTTTCCGCCGATGGGATAAATCGCCGTTTCGTAAATCGAGTCAAAATCGTGACTTGCTCTAAGATGGTCCCTTATGGCTTTGGCTCTTGAACCCTCGGTTTTTGTAATTTCTCCCGTCGGACCAAATTCAATTGCTATGGCTTTGCCTTCTGTTCCCACACTCACGAGAAAGGAACGCCCCTTGATTGAATACATTGCCGTATGAAAAATTCCCCCTTGACCATGTTGATCGTGGAGGATTTTCCCGATCTCCGCGGCTTTAGTGCTATTTTCCACAATCTCTCCCGCCTTGTTAAATTCAATCACTCCGGCAGTACCCTCCCATCCTGTACTCACCAGAAAAAAATGATCCCCGATGGAGTAAAACGCGGTTTGAAAAATCGTCCACTCGCCATGCGAGGCCTGGAGAAGCGCCTGGATTCTTTTGGCCTTCGGGCTGACTCTGACGATGTTCCCGTTTTTGTCGAATTCAATCACTCCGGCTTTGCCAAACTCTCCAACACTCACAAGAAAAAAATGGCCTCCGATCGAATAAACACCAGTGTGGTCAATCTTTGAATTGCCATGGGCTGTTTGGAGAAGCACATCGGCCTCGATGTGGTTGATGATCTCCCCAGCCTCATCAAATTCAATCACTCCCGCTCTACCTCCTGCACCCGCGCTAACAAGAAAGAAACAGCCTCCGATAGAATAGGAAGCGGTGTGCATAATGGTTGAGTTCCTATGATTTGCCAGGAGCCTTTCCTGGATTTTTTGGCCCATAGAACTCAGCTCTATTATCTTTCCATCTTTGTCAAACTCGATCATTCCGGCCTTGCCTTTTTCTCCCACGCTCACGAGAAACAAACGGCCTCCGATAGAATACGCCGCGATATGGTTAATGTCTGAATTGCCATGTGTTAATTTAAGAAGTTTCTGAATTTTCAAGGCGGTTGAACTGTTTTCAATCATCTTCCCGGCCGCATCAAATTCAATCACGGCTTTTTTTCCAGCCTGTCCCCCGCTTATCCAGAAAGTCTGATGCCCGATCTTGAGCAGACTTTGAGAGCCAATATCCTGGAATTCTACCTTTCCTTTTTTATCCCGTTTGCCGTACATTTTTCTGACCTTTGCCGCCAGGCCCCTCAAAGGCCTTACGGCCTCAGAAATTCCCGTGATTTTCATTTCTCCTTCAGCGGCCGGGCCTTGCGCCTTCGCTTTTTCGATCTTGTCTTTCACTTCCTTAAGCTCTGCCTGCAAAGCGATCAGCTTTTCGAGCGATTCAATTTGCTTGGATAATTCTTTTTCTTGAGCTTCGAGGGGGGCGAGAGCGGGATTGGGGACGGAAACAACAGCCTCTCCGGTAAGGCCAATAATGCCGAGTGTGCCTTTAACTCCGATACTCATGAGATAGGGTCGTCCCCCGATCAAATAAACGGCGGTACCGTAAATCGTTGAACGGCCATGCGCTTGGTTGAGAGACTTTCTGATTTTTTGCTCCGTTGGAGTTTCTTCTCTGGAAGTCTCTCCGGCCTTATCAAATTCGGTCACTACGACAACTTTCCCAGTTCTTCCAACACCTATGAGAAAGGAATGGCCGCCGATGGAATAGACCGCAGTATGAGTAATCGAGGAAGCCCGGGATGTCTCGAGAAAGGACTTTATCTCTTTGGCTTTGGCGCTGTCTTTGACAATCTCGCCGGCTTCATTAAACTCAATCACTCCGGCTTTACCTTCACCTCCCACACTCACGAGTAAAAAATGCCCGCCGATAGAATAAAACGCCGTTTGGTAAATTCCTGAATTGCCATGATTAGATTGAAGATGCTCCCTGATCTCCTGGGCTTTGGGGCTGAATTTGATGACTTCTCCGGCTGCGTTCAATGCCATCACTCCGGCCTTGCCTTCATAACTCCCGCTCACAAGAAAGAAACGCCCCCCGATAGAATAAACCGAGGCGTGATGAATTCCCATATCACCGTAAATGGTTTCAAAACGCTCACGAATATTTTTGTTGACGTCGACGACTTCCCCCGCTTGATCAAATTCAATAACCTGAACTCTACCGTGTTCTCCAACACTCACAAAAAAGGAATGATCTCCGATGGTATAGAAAGTGGTGAAGTAAATTGCACCATCCCCGTGTCTAAGAAGCCGTTCCCTGATTACCTGGGCTTTGGAGCTGGGCTTGACAATATTTCCAGCCTCATCAAATTCGATTATTTCGGCTTTGCCTCCATCTCCCACACTTACGAGAAAAGAATGTCTCCCTATGGAATAGACCGCGATGTGGTAAATTGCTAAATCGCCGTGGGTTGCAGTGAGAAGACTCTGGATTCCCAGTGCTTTGGGACTGTCGTCGACAATTCCCCCGGTCTCATTCAATTCAAAGACGGTTGTTTTGCCCTTCCCGCCTCCGCTTACCCAAAAAGTTTGATTTCCGATCTTGAGAAGGCTTTGGGCGTGGATCTCTTCGTAATTTCGAGTCCCTGAATTGAAGTAGAACGGCTTGACCTTTGCAGGAAAGCCTTTCAAAACGCCAGCATCCGAAGCAAAACCGGTGATCCGGATTTCTCCTTCCACGACCGGGCCCTGCGCCTTCGCTTTTTCGATTTTGTCTTTTACTTCCTTGTGTTCGGCTTGCAGGGCGATCAGTTTTTCGAGCGAGGCGATTTGCTTTGATAATTCTTTTTCACGGGATTCGAGGGGAGCGAGGT
>CAYGIT010000199.1:0-3244 GCA_964349955.1 uncultured bacterium | reverse complement strand
ATTCCGGCAGTGTTACCGCGGAGGCGGCGTCTTCACGCACTTTTTTGATGACCGCCTTGGCGATCAGCCGGTTGTTGCGCGTGATGTTGACGACCGCGTCTTTGCGAAGTCCGTCGTTGGTGCCCGCCGAAAGGACGATAAATCCGTACAAGGGGTTCACATGCTCGACTCGGGCCGCCTCATGGGTCGATGCGTGAACGATGATGCGGCCAAGGTCCACGACCTCTTCTTCAGCAAGTTTGGCGCCCATCGCCTGAGAGGAAGCTACCGGCGAGTCGGAAGAGGGGTCCTGATTGATGGGGTCTATGAAATCATTGGCTGAGCCGGCGTTTTCAAGCGCCTCTGAGGCAACCTGCTCCCGCTCCTTCTCCAACGCCTCTATCTTCTTGTTCAGCTTGGCGATGATGGCGTTGTTGTTTTCCATGAACTGGCTGAGGCTTTCTTTCTCTTTGGCGAGGGCCTCCAACTTGGTCTTCATCTGGGCCTCAGACCTCTTGGAGTCGGCCAACTGAGACTCCAAGGCCGCGATTTCCGCCTGGGACTTGGCCTCAAGCTCGGCTTTTTGCTTACGAATCTCCTCTGCCTCAACCTTGAGTCGGTCGAGTTCCCCCAGGCGGCCCGAAAGCTCCTGAATTTTCACCATGAACTGCGCTTTCTCGGTCTCCCGGGAGCGCACCATGGAGTACAATAAAAAACCGGAAATAATGACGACTATTCCGGTGATTAGAATCCAGATTTTGGCGTTATTCATTCAAGCTCAACCTTTGGGTTGAAAAGGACTTGGGACAGTTGTGCTTTGTTGAAAAGATTATGCACAAAAGAAGCGTTGTTGGCAACAAAATTGTCCGATAAAAAGGCCCGGAGCGGCCCAAAAAGCCGGCTCCGGGCAAATCGGAAACTCTATTGGAGGGCTCAGGAATAGACAGCGAGGGCGTAGCAGGGCCCTGTTGAGCAATCGACTTGAAGCGCCCCGGTCTGCGCGGGGGTGTCGCTATCCTCAAGTCGGAGCGCCCCGGTGATTCTTCCTGGAATGGAGACATTTCCACCGTCCAGCACGAGCGTGCTGGTTCCCTCTGTGTTGCCGATGTGGACGGGGCGTGCGTCCAGCGCGCCAAAAATGGCGGCCGCCGCACCGCCTTGCATGTAAGCAGAAGGACCGCCAACGGTGTCGGAGGTGTTGATGGCGCCTCCCTGGACGGTCATCTTGACCCCTCCCGGCGGGTTGACCGTGGTCCCTACAAGCACCACATCTCCGGCCGTGGCCAGACGTGTATTGCCCGTTGTTTCTAGGGACTGATAGGAGCCGTAAGGCGACGGGTAAAACGTCGAGATGGTCACGTTCTCGGCATAGGCGGCGTATCCGACCAGAGCGAGAGCAAGCACCGCGGTGATGGTTTTAAGGTTAGAGTTCATGAGCGCCTCCTTTTTATGTGATTAAGTGTCCAAACCGGTTGAAGAGATAGACCTCTGTTTCGTCAAGGCGTTGGTCACGGCACCGATATCCACCGTGACGTCATTGGTGCCGTCATTGTTGACATCCACCGAGTAAGCGTTCGGGTTGTAGTTGTCATTCGTGAAGCTTCCGACAGGTGACAGGCCGACCGTGTAATTGTTGCGGATGCGCCAGTTGGCGTCGATGACTCCCGCCTGTGCCAGAAAGTAGACCTTGGCTCGCCTGCCGCCCGAAATATCGGTCAATCGGCGCTGATTGTAGCCTAGCTGCGCAGCGTATCCAGCGATGAGAGCTAGCATGATGATGACCACGATGACGATTGAGAGGGCCATGCCTTTATCGTTTGGGCGATGCACCGAGGGCGACCTCCGTATCGACAGTTAAAGGTGGCGTCGTCGTGATGATGTGCAGGCTAACGACCGTAGATGCTCCGGATGAGCTGGGATTGATGACAGAAAAGGTGCTGCTAATCGTGTTTACGTTGTCTAACACCGAGGTCGCACCCACAGGGTTACCCGAGGCCGAAAGGGTGGTCGCGCTGGAGTTGTCGCAATGCGTCAGAATTTGGCTGTTGATGAGCCGGAAGTGACGCCAAGTGTCATCGGCAAAGTTGGAAGGCGTGGCCATCGGCGCATCGGCGCAGGATTGGTCCACACGCAGACTGATTTGGCTATTCCCATTGGATTGACTCACCGCATTGGCGATGGACACATTGCGTACAATTCGCTCCACAGAAACACTTGGCGAGACAGACACATCAACCGCCTGACGCGCCCCTAAAAACTTAAGTCCAGTGGTGTAAAGAGAGATGGCACCCAAAAAAACCATCCCAAGAAGGATGGCGGTCATAAGAAGTTCTGTCAGAGTAAAGCCGCCCGGAAAGCAGGCTGGTTTTTTCACCAGGCCACCGTCATGGTGACACGGCGATAGTCCTCGCCATTGGCGCCGTCTTGGTCGATGGCGGTTACCGTGTAGTTGGCTGTGTAGGTATCGCCGTTCAAAGTTTTGGTTTGACCTTGTGGGCCGGGGTTTACGGTGCTTAGCGGCAGGGCGGCTGTCGTCCACTGGTCTTGACGAACGCGCTCATAAAACTGCTCCAAGAGGCCGCGTCCAAAATTATAGGCAACGCTGGCATCGCTGGATGTGACCTGAATAGAGCTAGTAAATGCCGTCATCGTGGCCGCGCCCACGCCCGCCAAAAGGACCATGGCGATAAGAATTTCTAGAAGACTGAATCCCGAGCGAACCAACCGTTTCATCAGAAGTTGCCTCCCACGCCGTCAGCGGCTCCAAGCCCATCAACGCCGGCAGATGCGGTGAAGTTCCCGGCAACGTGGTTCCATGTGTTTTTGTACCACCTGGAGCCAGCGCCTCCCTGGACGTTGTTTCGGGTGGCTGTGCATTCATAGCCGTTGGCGCTTACACCTGAAAAATCGATGTCTGTGTAGAAGGCCGGAGAAATATCGATGTTCAAGGTGTTCCTCATGACGCTGCAGTCAGGAGCCAGGGGATTGGCGCCGCACGCATTGGCACCCCCATTCCAAAAAGTGCCGTTATTAAGGCGGTAGATCTTCTGACCCATGTGGATGATGTTGAGTGTCGTGATGGCCTCATTCGCACGGCTTGACTCGACTGTACGGAAATAGCCCGGGACAGACAATCCCGCAAGGACAGCCAAAATAGTCAACGTAATCATGACCTCTGTAAGAGTAAAACCGCTTTTGCGCCGAGATGTCATGAGAACCCCTTTTGTTAACATAAACACATATAATTCTTAGTAATAGTATACAC
>CAYGIT010000198.1:0-3424 GCA_964349955.1 uncultured bacterium | reverse complement strand
GTCTTCCCGTCTGCCCCGGTTTTATCAAACATGAACGCCCCATTTTCATTGTCATTCCCGCGAAAGCGGGAATCCAATTTGGATCCTCCGGTCAAGCCGGAGGATGACAGAAGAAATAATTTCAAGTTCCGCATTAAGAATTTCAAAGAACTTGCTTCCACTAATTCCTATCTTTTGAATTTGCCACTCAAAAAAACGGCGGAAGGGCTTGTGGTGGCGGCGGATTATCAAACTCAGGGGCGCGGAAAACCGGGCCGGGAATGGCTTTCGCAACCGGGCAAGAATTTGCTTTTTTCCCTTTTGATCAAGCCGCCCATTGCCCCGTCAAAAGCGCCGCTGCTTACCCAGGTTGCCTGCCGGTGTGTGGCAGCAGTACTCAAGCAACAGGGCATTGAATCGCAATTCAAACGGCCCAATGATATTCTCGTGGCCGGAAAAAAAATCTGCGGAATTCTTGTTGAAACCGGGACTTCCGGCGCTAGACTGGATTACGTCGTCATCGGGGTCGGACTGAATGTGAACGCTTCTCCAGAAGACTTGAACGGGCAAGCCGTTTCAATGAAGGAAATCAGCGGCCGGACTTTTGACCGGAAAACCATTTTGAAAGAAATTCTTAGCCAATTCGAAAGGGACCTGGCACCTTTTTATGCGTCTGCTCGCGCTTGATATTGGGAATACGGCTGTTACCTACGGCTTTTTCGAAAAAAGCCGTCTGAAAAGGCACGGCTCCGTCCTTCACAGCGACATCCCAAAAATAGTCAAAAGATGGTCATCAAGTGGATTGATTAATGATAATTACGTCTTAATATCATCCGTCGTCCCATCTTTAACCCATAAAATCAAAAAACTATTTTCCCCTTCTGGCGCTAAAATCGGGGTGATTGGCGGGAACCTCCGAGTGCCAATCCGGCATCGTTACCGGAATTTAAAAACGTTGGGCTCGGATCGTATCCTCAATATCTACGGAGCTTTGCAGATGTACAAGGCGCCGCTCCTTATTCTGGATTTCGGAACCGCGATTACTGCGGATTACATTTCAGGCAAAGGTGTCTTTGAAGGCGGAATGATTATCCCGGGCCCGGAAATTGCTTTTCAAACTCTGATTCACCGGGCGGCGCTTCTCCCGAAAAAAGCCAGGCTTCCAGAAAAATCCGTATCCTTCCTGGGCAGAACCAGTTACGATTGCATGAAATCCGGTATTCTGGAAGGCTATGGGGCCATGACGGATGGCCTTGTAGAGCGCTTCAAGGCCCGGTTCGGAAAAAACCTCAAAGTCCTGGCCACCGGGGGATTTGCCCGTTGTCTCAAGCCTTACACCCATTCCTTTGATATTTTTGATCCTCTGCACTCCCTCAAATCACTGCATTTGATCTATAAAGAACTCGTCATTTCGGATTAACATCACCCTCTGTCATCCCCGCGAAAGCGGGGATCCAATTTCTTTAAAAGGGCCAAAATGGATTCCCGCTTTCGCGGGAATGACAGACTAAAAATGGCGGGATAACAGCATCCCCTGATAAAATCTCTTGCCTTTTTCGCCCATTTCCATAGAATACCCCCTCACTTAGCACTCTGGATGCTTGAGTGCCAAGACCCCAGCAATCTTAAAATTCAAAACCAAACCAGGAGGAAACAATGGCAAAGCAAATTCTATTTGATGAAGAGGCGAGACGCGCGATTCAACGGGGCGTGGATCAACTTGCCGATGCAGTAAAAGTGACGCTCGGTCCCAAAGGCCGGAATGTCGTGATTGAAAAGAAATTCGGCTCCCCCACCATCACCAAAGACGGTGTGACGGTTGCCAAAGAAATCGAACTCGAAGAACCCTACGAAAATATGGGCGCGCAGATGGTCAAGGAAGTCGCGTCTAAAACTTCTGATACCGCCGGTGACGGAACGACCACCGCAACGGTTCTTGCCCAAGCCATTTATCGCGAAGGCCTGAAGAACGTGACGGCCGGAGCCAATCCGATGTCGCTCAAGCGCGGCATTGAAAAAGCTGTCGAAGCTGTGGCGGAAGAGCTTGGCAAAATGTCCAAGCCGATCAAAGACAAAAAGGAAATCGCGCAGGTAGCAACGATTGCCGCGAACAACGATTCCTTTATCGGAAACCAGATCGCCGAAGCCATGGAAAAAGTCGGCAAAGACGGTGTTATCACGGTTGAAGAATCCAAAACCACCGCGACCACGCTGGATGTGGTCGAAGGAATGCAGTTCGATCAGGGTTACCTTTCCCCTTATTTCGTGACCGATGCCGAAAGAATGGAAGTGGTGCTCGAAGATCCTTACATCCTCATTCACGAGAAAAAAATCTCGGCGATGAAGGATTTGCTTCCGGTGCTTGAAGCCATTGCCAAAGGCGGCAAGCCGCTTCTTATTATTTCGGAAGAAACCGAAGGCGAAGCTCTTGCGACGCTTGTGGTCAATAAAATCCGCGGCACGCTGAATGTCTGCGCCGTCAAGGCCCCCGGATATGGCGATCGCCGCAAGGCTATGCTTGAGGATATCGCGATCCTCACCGCCGGCCATGCGATCACCGAAGATCTCGGGCTTAAACTCGAAAATATCACCTTGAAAGATCTCGGCCGCGCCAAACGCGTCACGATAGACAAGGACAATACCACCATCATCGAAGGCGCCGGAAAAAGCGCGGACATCAATGCCCGCATCAGCCAGATCAAACGCCAGATCGATGACACGGATTCCGATTATGACAAGGAAAAACTGCAGGAACGGCTCGCGAAACTTGCGGGCGGTGTCGCAGTAGTTCATGTCGGAGCGGCAACCGAAACTGAAATGAAGGAAAAGAAAGCCCGCGTGGAAGATGCGCTTCACGCGACCCGCGCAGCCGTTGAAGAAGGCATTGTCGCAGGCGGCGGTGTGGCGCTGCTTCGCGCAGGCCAGGTCATCGATACCCTGAAACTCAAGGGCGATGAGAAGGTCGGCGCGCAGATTGTTCGCCGCGCCATTGAAGAACCCCTTCGCCAAATCGCAGCCAATGCGGGCGGAGAAGGTTCCGTCGTGGTTCAGCGGGTCCTTTCCGAAAAAGGCAGTGTCGGCTACAACGCTCAAACCGGCGAATTCGAAGATTTGATCGCCGCGGGCGTCATTGATCCGAAAAAGGTCACGCGCACCGCGCTTCAAAATGCGGCAAGCGTTGCGGCCCTGCTTCTGACGACCGAAGCGCTGATCACCGATCTTCCGGAAGAAGAGAAAATGCCCCCGATGCCCCCAGGCGGTGGAATGCCCGGCGGTATGGGAGGAATGGGCGGATATTAAAAGCAATTTAAAATTTAAAAATCAAAATTCAAAATTTTTAAGGAGAAATCAAATGAGCAAGATCAAACCGTTGGGCGATAAAATTCTGGTGGAAGTTCTTGAAGCGGAAGAAAAAACAAAGGGCGGCATTATTCTGCCTGACACG
>CAYGIT010000197.1:0-3465 GCA_964349955.1 uncultured bacterium | reverse complement strand
CTTTCTGCGCGAGGCCGCTTTCATAGGCCTCGTAAATTCCGGCCAGCGCCTCGTACTTCGCGGCCAGGTCCGGCTCCAGGCGTTTCATGTCATTCATTCTTTCCCGCCAAAAGGCGGATGAAATCCTGGACTCCTTGAGCTCGGAAATAAAAGAAAGCATGTGATTGAGAAAGCCGGCGCTCTGCTGGATGTCCTTGAAGCATTCCCAGTTTTCTTTTCCAAGAATTTCACGCAAGAGGACGTAGCGAGTCATATTGGTGGCAATGCCTTCGTCCCCGATCCCGAAAGTGCCGGAAATGAGGCGCGAAAGCGTGGTCACCCGCCGGTAAAAAAAACCTTCCACGCCATGGGTCATGAGAAGGCTGATGATGCGCCCCGTATGCTCGGCGGAAGGGACCAGAAAGAAATAACGGTCGGAAAGCGGCGCGGGATCGGTTTTGAGCAGGTGTTCGAATTCCCCCAGGATACGGTGTGTCTTGCCCGATCCCGCGGGGCCGATCAAAAGCGTGCGGGACATGGCTCAATCAAGAGAATAAGCCGCAAAACTGTTTTCGGTTTCCCACAAAGTCACGCGCAAGACAGGCAATTTCATTTTGCGGGCTTCTTCGAAAATCCAGCGGGCGAGGGTTTCGGCCGTGGGATTTTCTTTCATCAGCACCACCGGTTCTCCGGCTTTCGACAACACCGGCGCCAGAGGATCGTTTTCCGAAAGAATCATGCGATGGTCCAATGTCCGGTCAATCCATTCGCCGATGGATTTCTGGATTTCATAAAAATCCATGACCATGCCCTGATTGTCCAGCTTTTCGGCGGCAATCTCAATTCTCACGCGGCCATTATGGCCGTGCAAGCGCGCGCATTTGCCCGGATGATGAAGCAGCCGGTGCCCGTAACTAAAATGGATTTCGCGGCCCACCGAGTAAGTCATACGGCCGAAGCTCCCCCATCCACCGAAAAGATGGCTCCGGTAATAAAATCCGTGCCTTCAATTAAAAACCGGACGGTTTTGGCAATGTCTTCAGGGCTACCGTAGCGTTTCAGAAGCGAATGGGCCACGGCTTTTTTGCGGCGCGCCGGACTGATTTTTTCAGCCGGAAGAATCGGGCCGGGCGCAATGCCGGCCACCTGCACATGCGGCGCAAGTGCTTTGGCCAGGCCTTTGGTGGCGGCAATCAACCCGGCCTTGGAAATGGCGTACGGCAAAAAATCCGGGGTGGGCCGGTCGCCGGTCCAATCCACGAGATTGATGATTTTCCCGGATTTCCGTTTCAGCATTTGCTTTCCGGTTTCCTGCGCGAGAAAAAAGGGGGCCTTTAAATTCAATGCCAAAAAAGAATCCCAGTCTTTTTCCGTGATTTTTCCGAAAGGCGTCGGGTAAAAAATCGCGGCATTATTGACCAGCACATCCACGCGGGGTAATTCCGCAGTTACTTTTTTCAGGAAATTCCGGATGGCCGGGAAAAGGGGTTTTCCGGAAAAAGAAAAATCCGCCTGAAACAAATGCGCTTCGCCGCCCTGCTTTTCGATTTCCGCTTTCAACTGACGCGCTTCACGCGCCGCCGTATTGTAATGAAGCGCAAGGATTGCGCCGCGGCGGGCCAGATCGAGGGCAATAGACCGGCCGATACGCCTGGCCGCTCCTGTAATAAGCACCACTTTTCCGGTTAGTTTCATGGGAGAAACCCATGATATCGGCTTCGCCGGGGAGGGTCAATAGGGATGAAATGCCTCTTTAAACTTTTTTAATGAATTTTTGACACTATCCATTACAATACCCCGATTCGCTATGATCCTGACTAAAAAAGTAGAAAGACCCCGCGAGCTGAAATGGTATCAGGCCGGCGCCATGCTCTATGGCGACTGGGGCACCAGCAAAGCCTATGTGCTGGGCATTGCCTTCGCGCTTTCAGGACATGCTTCGTGGTTTCTATTGGGCCTTATGTCCGTTCTCACGGCCTTGGTAGGCATTTCCTACATGGTGGTCTGCCGGATTTATCCGGACGGCGGCGGCGTTTATTCCTCCGTCAAGCACCGTTCCCAGATTCTTGCCGTCATCGGCGCGCTTCTTCTCGTCGCCGATTATGTCGTGACCGCTTCTCTAAGCGCTATTGAAGCTTTCCATTATTTCAATGTCCCTCACCCGCAACTTTGGGCCATCGGCGCCATTTTCCTTATCGGCGCCATTAACTGGATCGGCCCTTCGAAAGGCGGAACCATTGCCGCATTTATTGCCGTGGCGGCCTCAGTAGCCGCAGGCATTCTCTTTCTTGCTACCCTTCCCTCTCTCCCTCATGTCCAATTGAGCTGGCCCACCGGAGGCTTTAACCATAATTGGTCCACCTTTGTGGGAATTGTGCTTGCACTTTCAGGGGTGGAGGCCATTGCCAATATGACGGGAATTATGAAAGAACCCGTAGAAAAAACCGCCAAAAAAGCCATTTGGCCTGTTCTGTTGGAAGTTTCTTTACTCACTTTTCTTTTAGGAATCGCAATGAATGCCATTCCGAATCTTGGCCTGAACGATCACACGGAAGATATGCTTCGCGCGTTGGGCAATCATTATATCGGCCCGTGGTATGGCGGCATTATTTCCATTGTCTTTGGGTTCCTGCTTTTATCGGCAGTCAATACGGCCATCAGCGACCTTGTCAGCATCCAGTTTTTACTTTCGCGTGACAAGGAACTGCCTGCCATTTTTAGCCGTTTAAACCGTTTTGGAATGCCGGGGCTTGCTTTGATCGTGGCGACGATCGCTCCTATTCTTGTCCTGATCGCCCAGCATGAAGTCGTCGGCCTCGCGGCGCTTTATGCAATCGGCGTGGTGGGCGCGATTACCCTCAATCTTGGAAGCTGTGCCTCTAACTTTAAAATCAACCTCAAGCCCTGGGAAAGAATTTTACTTCTATCCGCTTCAGCGATCCTTTTGTTCGTTGAAATTACGATTTGCTTTCAAAAGCATCAGGCTTTGATTTTTGCAGTCTCTATTTTAGCCGTGGGTTTGACTCTCCGGTTTACGGCCAAGAAATTCGTTCCAGCGCCTATCCCTGCCGAAATTCTCGCCACCGAAGTGCTCACGGTTTCCGAAGCCAAAGAGATCGCACCTCTTTACCGCTGTTCCTTTCTGGTTTCGTTGCGTTCCCTGAATCATCATTTGCTGCGTGAAGCCGCGCTTCGCGCCAAAGCCTTGGGAGAAACGGCGATTTATCTTAATTACGTGGAGCAAACCCCTCCTTCAGCGGAATTGCCGGCCGAAGTGGAACCATCGCCCGAGTCTCTGAAGCTTCTCAGCGAGGCCGAGGCTGAAATCGAAAAAACCGGCATTACCGGAATTCCGGTTTGGCAATTCGGGGATGATCCCGGAAAAATGATCGCGCGCGCGGCCCGGGACCTGCAAGTCAATACTGTGATGATCGGAACCACCAAACGCAGCGCGCTTGTAAGCCTGCTTCGCGGCGATGTGTTGAG
>CAYGIT010000196.1:0-3474 GCA_964349955.1 uncultured bacterium | reverse complement strand
GGCCGGCAAGGAGGGAAGCTTCTCCGGAGGCAGCTCCTGAGGCGCGTTTTTTATGGAATAAAAACGCGCCCGAAGGCGCAGAGAGGAGCATACAACCCGATATCAGATTTATGCTCCGAACGGTGCCGCAGGAGAAGCTTCCCTCCTTGCCGGCACGAGCAAGACCTCGCGCAGTCCGGAAAATTCTGCTGCTCCGCCTCCGACCTTGAGAAAACGAGTCGATATGAATTACAAAATGGATTCCCGCTTTCGCGGGAATGACAGGATACAGTAAAAGGGTTTGCTTTAGATTTTGGGGATCGTGAGGAGGCCTTGGAGGTCGACTTTTTTGCGGCGGAAAAGCTCGAGGTCTTCCCTGGCGATTTTCCAGGGGCTTATTTCCTGGGCCACGTTCAGCCGCAGGTATTCATAGCTTCCGAACTGGTAGCTTCGCAGGACCTCTACAAATTCTCTCGAGGCAAGATTCAGGAGATAAAGCATGTCTTCATGAAAAATAAGCGACGTGCGGTTGTAATGATTGAACTCTTTCAGTGAGGCTTCGATCGCGAGCGAAAAATAAGGCTTTACCGGGTCTTCCTTGTAATCGAAATGAAGCTTGATGTCCCGGAAAGTATTCTGGATCCTTTCATCCCCCGACATCAATGCCTGCACCCGGCGCGTGAGCTGTTCGGCAAGAAACACTCCCAATTTGACTTCCTGCAAAGGAAATTCCTGCTCCCACTGGTCCAGGTTTTCCTGGATTTGCAAGTCCTTGGGAAACGGGATTTTCTGCATGCCTCCCGCATCGTCGCGGTACTGGAAAGGAATGATCCGGATAATGCGGGCCTGTTCGTCATTGAGCGTGACTAAAAAAAGATACTGCAGCTCCGTTGGTTCATTTTTTCCATTGTCGATCTGCAGTTTGGCGTAGACCAGCCCTTCGCTTTGCTGGACCGCAATGCTGCGCATGTCCATCACGCGCCAGCTTTTTTTGATGCCGCTCTTTCCGATCAGGGAGCTCAAAAAAAGATCCTGCAGGACATCGGCGGAGACGCCTTTATTGAAATATTTTTGTTTGATTTTTTCCGGAGAAAGGGTTTCGATGTCTCTGAAAAATTCATGGACCGGGCGCTGCCATAAAACCGCGCGGTTCAAGCGCAATTCATGGATAACCCGCTTGCGGTATTCATTGCGAGAAATATCCCAGATGCGGACGCGTTTGATGTCATTCACATAGCCGGTGAGCACCAGTTGCATGCCGGTTTTTTCCACATCGGTCGCTTCCAGCACATAAAACTCAAAAGCCCGGTCGGTGCTAAGGATCACGCGGGAAATGGAAAATAAAACGTCTTCCACTTTTTCGAGGGCTTCGGGAGAAGGCTCGAAAAGGGTTTCGAGGTTCCGGACCTTGCCGGTAATGGCCGCTTCCTTGAAATCTGCGGCAAAAAGTTTCTTGAGGGGAAGATAAACGCCGATGGTATTGCCGGCGATCTTGACATCCATCTCTTCAATGCCGTATTCCTTACGGCATATTTCGGAGAGCGCTTCCTTGATGTGGGCGGCAGGATATGACTTTTGGACGCAGCCCGAAAGAAGAACCAGCAGCAAAACCCAGCCTGGATGGATCCACCGTTGCCTGTTTTTCATAAAAAAATCTCGCGTTACTTGAGGCCTTCGGGCGCATAAGGATTTTTCTTTTCTTCCTTATTTTTAAGGCTGAACTTCCGGGGATTGACTTTTCCGTACTCGGCAAAAATCGCTTCGATTTCGTCGTACTCCAGTTCCCCTTTGTGAAGAAGTTCCTGCGCAAAACGCTCGAAAAGGACATTCTCCTTTTTCAAGAGCTCCTCCACTTCCTGGAGGCATTGCTTCAGGATTTTGTCCGCGTCCTGATTCAGGACGCGTTTGGTATCGCTGGAAATCTCGTTTTCCGGAATGGAGGTGTAATCCCCCACAAGCCCCGACGGCCCCATCCCGAGGCGCCAGACCATATTGTGGGCAATCAGCATCGCGCCGCGGAAATCAGAAGAAACGCCGCTTGTCGTCGTTCCATATTTTATTTTCTCGGCGGCATAACCGGCCAGATAACTTTTAATGTCGGCAGACAAGCTTTCCCGGTCCTGGGAAAACCACTCTTCGACCGCCTGCGGATGAACCACACCGAGGGACCCTTTGCGCGGGATAATCGACGCCTTAAACACGTCATTGCGCGGATGAATCAGGTAGCCCACGATCAAATGCCCGGTTTCATGATAGGACGTCATTTCTTTTTCTTTGTCCGTCATTTTGATGCGGTTTTTCACGCCCAGCTCGATGCGCTCGATGGCTTCGGAAATTTCTTTCAAACTCACGACTTCCTTCCCGTTGCGCGTGGCGATCAACGCCGATTCCTTGACGACATTTTCGATTTCGGCCGGGGTCTTGCCGACAGCTTTGCGTGCCAGGCGACCCACATCAATGGAAGCTTCGTGCTTGACCTTACTCAAATAATATTTGAAAAGCGCCTCACGCCCGTCAAGGCCGGGTTTCGTAATATAAACTTTGCGGTCAAAACGCCCTGGCCGCAGAAGCGCGGGGTCCAGAATGTCTTCGGCGGCATTGGTCGCGCCGATCACAATCACGTTTTCCGCATTTCCGGTCAGGCCATCCATTTCGACGAGAAGCTGATTCTGGGTATTGTTGGATTCCGATCCGCCGAACTGATTGAATTCGCGGCGGCGCCCCATGGCATCCAATTCATCGATGAAAATAATGCATCCGCCAAAACCATAAGCCAGGCTTCTGGCCTTTTTGAAAAGAGTGCGGATGCGGCTCGAGCCCACGCCAACGAAAACTTCATTGAATTCACTGGCGGCCATGGCAAGAAAAGGAAGGCCGGCTTCGGTGGCAATGGCTTTTGCAAGATAGGTTTTGCCGCAGCCCGGAGGTCCCACCATCAGGATTCCGCGCAGGATTTTTCCGCCGATCCTTTTCAGCTTGGCATGGTCTTTGATTAATTGGACCACTTCCCAGCATTCTTCTTTGGCTTCATCGATTCCGATCACATCCGAGAACCGGATATTGACCTCTTTGCCATTGACGCTTTTTTTGTCCATCTTGGTGAATCCGCCCTGCAGCACCATGGCATACATATAAACAAAGACCAGGCTATTGACGATCACGAGCAGAATGGAAATCGGCATCTGGGCCAGTGTAATATTCCGGTAGTAACTTTCCAGGGACATCATTCCATAAACGGAAAGAACAATCAGAGCGATCACCCCGGAAATGACGATGATTTTGGTACGGTAATTCAAGAAATGCATTTTAAAACGACGATAGAAGTTCATTTTTATCTCCGATTTTCTTGAAACTTGATCCTGATAAGGCGGTTCAACCGCTTATTGGAATACCTCACTATACCTCGCGGGTAAAAGGATTGTCAATACGCGCACTTTACAATGTCAACGCAATTTAGAAATGTCCTATTCTTGGCAAAGTAGAAATGTCCGGTTT
>CAYGIT010000195.1:0-3482 GCA_964349955.1 uncultured bacterium | reverse complement strand
GCCCTCTGGATTCTGATTTTTGCCGCAACCACGGGATGCGTTTTCCTGACGGCATCCGCCCGCATCCGGGAGTAGGGGCGACCCTTGCGGTCGCCCAGGGCGGGGACAAGCCCCGCCCCTACGATATAGCCGGCGCCAGTTCTTCGCTTTGGCTGAGACAGACGCAATGATTGCCATCCATCAAAGTCCCGTCGGTCTTGGGCGCGGAACAAGTGCCATGCCCTCCGGCCGCGCAACTCGAATTCGGAAATTGTTCGGCATTGCCGCAAATCGCCTGCTGCTCTTCAACCGGCAGATTCGGATCGACCATGACCGCATTGCAGCCGGCCACTCCGGCATCATCCTCCGCCGCCGCTTTCGGGCTGAAAGCCATGCCTCCCCCTAAAAACGCAAGCAGAAAAAAAATCGCAAGGACTCCGCTCATTTCGTTTTGAATTTGTTTTTTCATTTCGCACCCTCCTTGTCCCTGTTTCAAAGCTAGCTTAAAAAACCGGCTTTTACAAACGGGCAAAGGCATTCTAAAAAGAGGTGCAAACCTCTATCGTGCCTTTCCTTCGAGGGTTACAACGGAAACAAAATTTAATTCAGAGGAGTCCGGCTTCCTGGATTTGCTTGATTTGCGCCAGGAGGCTTTCGAGAATTCCGGCCGAAGCTTTGATCATCCACAGGGTGGCAGCGGCAACCAGAAAAGTCAGAAGAATTTTCCAGAACAGGTTGAATTGCGGGCTTTTCCAGAGAAGCGGAAAAGCAAAGGGACCCAGCAGAAAGAGGCCCAAAAATACCGGCGCCGGGCCGTAATACCATTTGGGTTTTCCCGGCATCATTGCTTTAATCTCTTGTCCAATACTCCCGAGGCTTCCAGAGCATGAAGCTCGTCCGAGCCGCCGATAAAATCATCTCCGATAAAAATCAGGGGGACCGTCATGCACCCGGTTTTTTCTTCAAGTTCATCCCTTAATTTGGAATCGTGGGTCACGTTCACTTCCTTGAAAGCAATTCCCTTTTGCTTTAAAAGATTTTTAGCGCGCGTGCAATAGGGGCAATAGTCTGTGGTATAAATCGTAACGGGGATCAAGCGACCGCCAGAATTCTCTCGATCACTTCTTCAATCACGCGGTTGGGTGTGGAAGCGCCGGCCGTAATGCCTATTTTAAGCGGCCCTGCCTCCGGAAGCCAGTTCGCGGTTTCGATGATTTCGGGACTGAACACTTTTTTATGCTGGATTTTTTTTGAGGAAAGAATGCAGGAAGCGTCCTTGACGTGAAAAGCCGGACAGAATTCGAGGGAAATTTCCACAAGATGGCCGGTATTGCTGGAATTGTAGCCTCCCACCACGATCATTAAATCCACGCCCGCTTCGCGCGCGAGTTTCAACACCGCGTCCTGGCGCTCCTGCGTAGCGGAGCAAATCGTGTCAAAATGGCGGAACCGTTTGGGCAGCTCTTCCATTCCGTACCTGCGTCCCAGGGATTCCTGAAGCATATTGGCAATCTCCAGCGATTCGCTGGAGAGCATGGTCGTCTGGTTCGCGCAACCGACCCGCTGAAGATCCCGGTCCGGGTCAAATCCCGGAGAAACCGCATGGGAGAAATCGGCGAGAAATGTTTCTTTAGAGAGTTTGCCTTCGATATAGTCGCAAACCTGCACGGCCTGGGCCTTGTCGCGCACCACGATGAACTGGCCTTCCGGGTATTGCACGGCCCGGGAACAGGTGGCAAGCGTTTCTTCATGATCGAATTTGCCATGCACCACCGAGGTAAACCGCTCGCGCGCATAAGACTCCACCCTTTTCCAGACGCTCATGACCGAGCCGCAGGTAGTGTCTACCAGCACGCAGCCTTTTTTCTGGAGCTGATCCTGCTCTTTGACCGTGATGCCGAAGGCCGGCATGATGACCACATCGTCAGGCTGGATCTCGTCCATGGTCACGCCGCAGGCATAGGGCCCGGAAAGGAATTGAAGCCCGAGCTCCTGAAGTTTTGCGTTCACGCGGGGATTGTGAATGATTTCATTGGTGAGAAAAATCCGGCGCCCCGGAAATTTGGCGCGGGTCTCGTAAGCGTAATCGATGGCCCGGTCCACACCGTAGCAAAACCCGAATTCCTGCGCGAGATAAATGGAAATGCGCCCGGATTGATGGCGAAAATCCTGAGCCTTGATTTGCTCGATGAGGGCGCTGTGATAACTTTCGCGAAGTTGCGGCTTGACCGCTTCCTTGAGGCCGAAACTTTTCCGGATGATTTCTGTTTTTTCTTCCATCAGGTATTCACCGGCAGGCGTTTGATCGCCACGCCCGCCTCTTGAAGAAGCTTGAAGGAAGTTTCGGTAAGGGAATAATCCATATTGTAGACCACTTCCTTGATGCCGGCGTTGATGATCATTTTCGTGCACATGAGGCAGGGCGAAAAAGTGGTGTAAAGCACCGAGCCGCCGATGCTCACGCCGTGATAAGCCGATTGAACAATCGCGTTTTCTTCGGCATGGGAACAAAGGCATTCTTCCAACCCCTTCCCGGAGGCATCAATCGCATTGCAGCGCGGACATCCCCCTTCGCTGCAATTTTTAACGCCGCGCGGCGTGCCATTGTAGCCCGTGGAAATAATCCGTTTTTCTTTCGCGATCACGGCCGCGACCTTGCGCTTGATGCAATTCGAACGAAGCGCCACAACCTTCGCAATTCCCATAAAATAAGAATCCCAGTCGGGCCGGGATTGTTTGCGTGAAAATTCGATCAAGACTTCCTTGACTCTCTCATGGAGCATTTTGAGCGCGCCGGTATTTTCCAGCACCACATCGGCCATCCCGATCGCCTGATCCAATTGCTGGTCGCTGGAGTTCGCGCTTCCGGCCTCACGGACCTCAAGTTCCTGGAATTGCTCAAAAGTCCTGGGGTCATTTTCGCGGCCACGCTGTTTGAGCCTCTCGAAGCGCAAACGCTCCGGGGCCTTGATCAGCGCCAGCATGAAATCCGCGCGGCGGCGGAAAACACTGACTTCAGAAGGATGACGGACAGAATCAATCACGTAATTTTTTTCAGGATCCAGGCGGGAAAAAATTTTTTCAGCCAGAACACTGGGACCCTGTTGGCTACGCAGCCGGTTCCCAAGCTCAACCAGGACATCCCGGGTCACGGCCTTGCCCTCTTTGGCCGCCTCTTCCCGAAGCACATCGGAAAGGGAGTAGTATTGAAACCCGCGCTCCTGAAGATAGCGCGCCATCTCCCCCTTCCCCGACCCATTTTTCCCCGTCAACCCGATAATCATATGGTCGCCATAATAGCCGAAATCCCCCTCCCCAGCAAGGCTCTCCTCCGGCACTCTCCCCCGGGCCAAGTCAGGTCGCGCAGCAGAATTTTCCAAAATGCGTCGCAAGGTCGTGCTCGTGCCGGCAAGGAGGAAAGCTTCCCCTGCGGCACCGGGAGTTCGTTCGCTCCAGCGGCGAACGACTCCCTGCTAACTCACCGTCCGGACCCGCCACAAAAC
>CAYGIT010000194.1:0-3514 GCA_964349955.1 uncultured bacterium | reverse complement strand
GCTCTCCCGGATCGCGTCGATGCATTGCTGCACCTTGGCAGCGGCTTCGCGCTTATCGGCAGCGGCTACCGCGGCATTGCGTATCAAAAAAAGGGGCAGCGTTCCTCCCGTCTTTCGGATGGATGAGCGCGTCCCCAAAGAGACCACGGCAAAGCTCGACCATTTATTTTCGATTCTTACCAAAGCCAAACAATCGGCAGCGCTTGGCCAATCGCCTGTTTTAGGGGCCGAGCTTCCCATGGAAATTTCCGAGGCTTCGCTTAAATTTCTCATGGAACAGCCTGTTTTGGAGGATTCCCGGAAAAATATTGAGGTCCTGCTGAACCAGGGGAGCGGTGGTTTGATGGATTCCGGGAAAAAAACGGAACTCCTGGAAGCGGGAGTCAATGAAGTGACCGTTATTTCCGGGGAAGACAAAGACGAAAATAAATTGCCGGTGCGTTCTGTTTTAACTCCCGCCGAGATCCGGGATTCCGCCTCTAAATTTCTTCCCGAAGCCGTGAATAAAAACTGGAATATGAAAAACACGGTCCTGGAAATTTTTACAGCCGCTGCCGCGCCGAACCTCATGCTCGACGGACCTGAAACTCACGGTCGCCGGAAAAAAGCCGCAAAGGCGGCTGAGGAAGTAGAAGAAAAAGTCCAAAAGAACGAGCTGATTATCCAGAGAGGCATGTTGATTACGCAGCATGACAAGGAAAAGCTCGCAAGCATCCAGAAGAAATTAAAGGAGCATACGATTTTAAACCGGCTCCTCGCCTCCGCAATTCTTGCCGGACTGGCCTATCTTTTATGTTTTCTGTATCTTTTCGGGTTCGAGAAAAAGATTTTGCGCTCGACCCGGCTGGTTCTGCTCATTCACACAATTTTTCTTCTGACTCTGGCGCTTTCGAAAGGCGTGGCTCTTTGGCCCGGCGCTTTGCCGGCTTGGATGCCGGTAGCGCTTGCGTCGCCGCTTCTCGTGCTGCTCGTAAGCGTGCGCGTCGGATTTCTCGGCGGCCTCGTGATGACGCTTCTGGCAGCGCCGCTGGTGAAATTTCAGCCCGACCTCATTCTTGTTTCGCTGGTTTCCAGTATTTCCGCGGCTTTTGCTTCCTATCAGCTCCGGCGGCGTATTCAATTTTTAAGGCTCGGAGCGGCGGCCGGCCTGGCTTCCTTTGCGGTTCTTTTTCTGTATCGTATTTTTCTGGAAGAGCCCACGCTGGAATCTCTTCACGCAAGCTCGACCGGTCTCGTGACCGGGTTTTTAATCACCATGCCCCTCTGTTTTCTTCTTCTCCCGATCCTGGAATGGCTGTTTAATTTGACCACGGACATCTCCCTGCTTGAGCTTTCAGATTTGAATCATCCCTTGCTCAAAAAAATGGTCCTGGAGGCGCCGGGCACCTACCATCACAGCCTGGTGGTGAGCGCGCTTGCCGAATCCGCTTGTGAAGCCATCGGCGCCAATGCTCTTCTGGCACGCGTGGGATGTTACTTTCACGATATCGGAAAAATGGCGCGCGCCGATTTTTTCACCGAAAACCAGGCGGGAAAATTTCCGAACCGGCATGAAAAACTGACGCCGGCCATGAGCCGCCTCATTATTATGAACCATGTCAAGGACGGCATGGAAATCGGGCGGCAATACAAATTGAAAGCAAGAATTTTGCAGTTTATCCCGGAGCATCAGGGCACGGGGGTCATTTATTATTTTTACCGCAAAGCGCTGGATAATTCCAAGCCGGGTGACAAAGTGCAGATGGACGATTACCGCTATCCCGGTCCGAAACCCCAAAGCCGCGAGACCGCCGTATCCATGCTTGCCGATTCCACGGAAGCGGCTTCCCGGTCGCTCAAAGAGCCTTCGCCCGAGAGTATCCGCCAGCTCGTGCGCAAAATCATCAATGATAAATTTATCGATGGCCAGTTGGAGGAATGCGACCTGACCCTGCGGGATCTTCATAACATTCAGGAAAGTTTTGTCCGGAACCTGATGGCGATTTTTCATACCCGCATCCAGTACCCGGCTGCCGAAGCCTCCGACGATTGCGATATGACGGATGTTTTTGCCGAAGAGCCGCGAAGCGAAAAAGGCCGGCCGCAGCATCCTCCCAAGCATCTGCCGCATTGATGCCTTCGCTTTACGAAATCCAGATTCAAATCGACACACGCAAACCCAAACCGCGTCTTTCGGCCCTCCGCCTTCAAAAAAATATCGCCGCCATTTTAATGGCTCTTGGATGGAAAAAAGGAGCTTCCCTTAGCCTTCTTTTGACAGGGGACCGGAGTATCCGGCAATTGAACAAGAAACATCTCGGGCATGACTACGCCACCGATGTCATTTCATTTAGCCAGCTCGAGGGAAAACCGCTGTCTTCCAAAAAAGGAGCGCCCTTTCTCGGGGACATTGTCATTTCTCTGGAAACCACGGCCCGGCAGGCTGCGGAGTACGGTAATTCCTTTGATTATGAGCTTCACTTCTACATCTGCCATGGTATCCTGCATTTGATGGGCTGGGATGATCAAACCAAGAAAGATGCGAAAAGAATGGAAAATAAGCAAAAGAAGATTCTGGAAAATATCGGGATGAAAAATTCATAATGGCCATTCAAAAAACAGAAGCGATTGTTTTAAAAACCATGCCTTTTCGCTCTACCTCGCTGATCATTACTTTCTTCACGCGTTCTTTCGGGAAGCTCCGCGGGCTGGCTAAAGGCGTGCGTCAGGAAAATCAAACTCGAGCGGCAGCTTTCGAACTTTTTACCGGGCTGGAAATTATTTTTTATGAGAAGACCCGCTCAGAACTTCATCTGGTTTCGGATACCGCCATCCTCGAAAGTTATGAGGCGCTTCATGCCGGGCTTGAGGGGATTGCTTACGCGAGTTATTTTGCGGAACTCGTGGATGAGCTTTGCGAAGTGCATGATCCGCATGAGCGGATATTCGATCTCCTGGATTTTTGCTATCGCTACCTGGCGTCAGTTCCGGGCCGGCGTCTTTCCCATTTATTCGAACTCAAGCTTTTTGTCGAAATCGGCTGGCTGCCTTACTTGAATGCCTGCCTTAAATGCGAAGCCTCGTCCCTGGAAAGCGGATTTTTTTCCGCGCGCCAGGGCGCTCTTATCTGTCCCCGCTGTGCCGGTTCAGTTCCGGACGCAAAACCCATCAGCGCCGAAACTCTGGCCGTGATGCGCTATTACACCCGCCACACCCTCGAAGAATCCCTCAAGCTGGGCATGACCCATCAAGCCGAAGAAGACCTCGACTTTCATCTCCAGCGCTTTTTAACCGACCGCGTCACCAAACCCATCAAAAGCAAACTTTTCCTCCAAAAGATCCAGCCTGTATTGCTCCGCTAACCAGACTATGTCATCCCCGCGAAAGGCGGGGATCCATTTTGCGGCAATCGTCACAAACGGCCGTAATTGGATCCCCCGGTCAAGCCGGGGGATGACAGCTTTGGCAAATAGGGTTTAATAGTATTTTAAAAGTATTTAAGTGAGCCATTTTTACTCATAAAAATGCTATATTT
>CAYGIT010000193.1:0-3564 GCA_964349955.1 uncultured bacterium | reverse complement strand
CAGGGAGTCGTTCGCCGCTGGAGCGAACGAACTCCCGGTGCCGCAGGGGAAGCTTCCCTCCTTGACGGCATGAGCACGACCCTGAGCGGAAGATTCTAGGCAAAACCGGACATTTCTATTTTGGGCATCCGTGCAGCAGAACCTTTCTTGAAAGGGGGGGGGATTGTTGGTACACTTATCGGCTATGAAAGAAGAAATCGCGCATCTCAAAGAAAAGATTCAAGATCTCACGAAAAAGCTGGACGAGATCAGGAGGTATCTTTGACCTCCCCACCAAGGAATTAGAAATAGAATCCCTCAATAATAAAATGTCCGTGCCCGGCTTTTGGGACCGGCCCGAAGAAGCCCAAGCCGTCATCGAAAAACTTAAAACGCTCAAACGCGTTTTTGATCCCTGGCAAAAAGCCTCGAAAACGGCTTCCGATCTGGAACAGCTTCTTGAGCTGCTGGATGAAAATCAGGAAGAATCTTTTAAAGAGATGGAAACTGAAGTCCATCAGCTTGAGCTGGATATTGAAGCCCTGGAATTTCAGCGATTGCTTTCCGGCCCGCTCGACAGCAACAATGCGATTGTCAGCATCAATGCAGGCGCGGGCGGCACGGAATCCTGCGACTGGACCGCGATGCTCCTCCGGCTGTACCTTCGCTGGGTTGACCGGCATGGCTTCAAAGTCCAAAGCGTCGATCTGATGCAGGGGGAAGAAGCCGGCGTGAAGAGCACGACTTTTATGGTGCAGGGCCCTTACGCTTATGGGTATCTCAAGGCGGAATGCGGCGTGCACCGGCTGGTGCGTATTTCTCCTTTTGATGCGAATAAAAAACGGCACACTTCTTTTTCTTCGGTGGATGTCATTGCCGAAGTCGAGGATGTTCCGGAAGTGGAAGTCAAAGACGACGATATCCGGATTGACACGTACCGCGCGGGCGGGGCGGGCGGCCAGCATGTGAATAAAACTTCCAGCGCGGTGCGGCTCACGCATCTTGCGACCGGGATTGTAGTGCAGTGCCAGAATGAGCGCTCCCAGCACCAGAATAAAGAAGTGGCCATGAAGATTTTGAAGGCGCGGCTTTATGAACGGTACCTGAAAGAGCGCGAAGCGGAAATGAAGGCGCAGTACGGCGAGAAAAAGAAAATCGAATGGGGCTCGCAAATCCGTTCGTATGTTTTGCATCCCTACACACTGATTAAAGATCACCGCACAGGGTTTGAAACTTCCAATGGGCAGGCGGTGCTGGACGGCGAAATTGATGATTTCATTCAGGCTTATTTAAAACAGAACGTGGCCTCTTAGGACTAAAAAAGGATTTGTATGATTAAATTTGCACTCGAGAAAATATTTGGAACACAGAACACGCGTACGTTGAAAAAAGTGTGGCCCGTGGTGCATCAGGTCAATGCCTTGGAGCCGGAAGTTCAAAAGCTGACGGATGCCGAACTTCGCGCGAAAACCGATGAGTTCAGGAAGCGCCTTGGCGAGGGGCAGACCCTCGATCAAATTCTCCCGGAGGCTTTTGCTGTGGTGAGGGAAACTGCCAAGCGTACCGTGAAGATGAGGCATTTCGATGTTCAAATTCTCGGCGGCATTATGCTTCACCGGGGCTCCATCGCCGAAATGTCCACAGGGGAAGGGAAAACCCTGGTGGCCACGCTTCCTATCTATATGAATGCGCTGGAAGGCAAAGGCGTGCACCTTGTCACCGTCAATGATTACCTGGCCCGCCGCGACCGCAACTGGATGGGGCCGATTTATGAATTCCTCGGCCTTACGGTGGGAACGATCCAGCATGACATGAGAAATGAAGACCGGCGCGCGGCCTATGCCTGCGATATCACCTACGGAACGAACAATGAATATGGTTTTGATTATCTGCGCGACAATATGGTCACAAGCCTTGCCGACCGTGTGCAACGGCCTTTGCATTACGCGATTGTCGATGAAGTCGACTCGATTTTGATTGACGAGGCGCGTACGCCGCTGATTATTTCCGGCCCGGCCGAAGAATCCACCGACAAATATTACAAGATTGACCGCATTATCCCGCGGCTCCAGGAAGAAAAAGATTATAAAAAAGACGAAAAGGCCCATACGGTCGTGCTCACCGAAGGTGGGGTGAGGCACTGTGAAGAACTGATCGGCGTAGACAATCTTTATGAAAATACGCAGATCGATTTGATTCATCACATCAACCAGGCTTTGCGTGCGCATGTGCTTTTCAAGCTCGATGAAGAGTATGTGGTCAAGGACGGCCAGGTCATTATTGTGGATGAATTCACGGGCCGCCTGATGCCGGGCCGGCGTTTTTCCGACGGCCTTCACCAGGCGCTTGAAGCCAAAGAAGGCGTGAAGATCGAACGCGAAAACCAGACGCTCGCCACGATTACTTTCCAGAATTATTTTCGCATGTACAAAAAACTCGGCGGTATGACCGGGACGGCCGCCACGGAAGCCGTGGAGTTCGATAAAATTTATAAATTGGGGGTTGTGGTCATGCCGACCAACCGCCCCTGCACCCGCAAGGACGTTCCGGACTGCATTTACCGCACGGTGAAGGAAAAATTCGAAGCGGTGGTGAAGGAAATCACAGCCGAGTATCAAAAGGGAAGACCGGTGCTGGTGGGCACGATTTCGATTGAAAAGTCGGAGCGGCTTTCCAATATGCTTAAGCGCCTTAATCTTCCGCATACGGTTTTGAATGCCAAGTATCATGAGAAAGAAGCCGAAATCATCGCAAGTGCGGGCCAGGAAGCCGCCGTGACGATTGCGACCAACATGGCGGGCCGCGGAACGGACATTGTTCTGGGCCCCGGAGTGGCACAAAAAGGCGGGCTTGCCGTGATTGGTACCGAACGCCATGAAGCGCGGCGTATTGATAATCAGCTTCGCGGACGAAGCGGCCGGCAGGGCGATCCGGGTTCCTCCAAATTTTTTATTGCCCTCGAAGATGATCTTATGCGTATTTTTGGTTCGGACCGCATTTCCGGCATGATGCAAAAACTCGGGATGGAAGAAGGCGAAGAAATTCAGCATCCGCTTGTTTCCAAAGCCATTGAAACTGCCCAGAAGCGCGTCGAGAGCCGCAACTTCGAAATCCGCAAGCATCTTTTGGAATATGACGACGTGATGAACCGCCAGCGCGAAATCATTTACTCCGAGCGTGACCGTTTCCTCAAAGGGGAAGGCGTGCGCGAGCATGTATTGGAAATGATCGAAGATGTGGTGGAAGACATGCTCGGCGCTTACGTTCACCCCGACATCCGCGAAGAGGATAAAAATCCGGACGGCCTGATCGAGGCGCTGGGCAATAAATTTGGCACGGATTTTTCGGCCACGGTGAAAGAAAATCTCGACAGCCTGGACGCGCTGCGCGATGAAATTCTTGCCAAGATCAAAGAACATTATGAAATTCGCGAGCGTGAATTTACGAGCGAGCGTATCCGTTTCCTGGAAAGTTACATCATGCTCCAGGTGCTCGATAATAAATGGAAGGACCATCTTTACAGCCTTGATAATTTAAAAGAAGGCATCGGCCTACGAGGGTACGGGCAGAAAGATCCTCTCGTTG
>CAYGIT010000192.1:0-3582 GCA_964349955.1 uncultured bacterium | reverse complement strand
ATATCATAATGATATCATATAATATAAAAAAATCAACAGCCTCCCTAATCAAGCCGGGAATGAAAAAAGTAGAATTACGCGGCCTTGGAGGTAAGCTTCATAGCAGCAATAGCTTGCGTCAAATCTGCGGAAAGCAGGCTGCCGGTAGAGGGACTGAGGAAACCATTTTTTATATCGAATTCAATATTCAACTTGTTGCGCAGGAGACGGATCAAAGCAATTTTCAGCGCTTCCCCCTTGAGAGGCGTTTTCAGTTCCTGGGCAACCAGCAACTGAAGCTGGGTAAGTTTATTCAAATATTCAAAGCGCCGCTCCTCTGAAAGTTTTTCAATCTCATCCGAAGGAAGCAGCAATGAAGGAATCCCGGAATCAACGGCGTGATCAATCGTTTCAATAAATGAAACGGAAACCGGTCTGTTTTTTTGGTCGTGCGCCGCCATCAATTCTTTTTGCTGTTTGACTTGAAAGACTTCGTGCCATTGTGTCATCCTGAGCGTAGCGATCCTAAAGGACTGCTCCGCCGAGGATCTGCCTTTAGATTCTTCGGCCTCCGGCCTCAGAATGACAGGATGGTCTGCCGATATTTTCTCCTTCAACTTCCCCGCCCCTTCTCCTGCAAAGATAATACGGGCAAAGTCCTTGCCGCCACTCGGAGAGCTTTTCATGCTTTCATATATCATTGAGAGGTATTCCACCCTCGCCTTATCCGAAAGCCCCAGCAAGAGTTTCGCCGGCATCACAACCACCGCCCCGCTCAAAAGCAACCGCGCATATCCCGAAACCATCTTCGCGCGCTCCTTCCTATTAATAATCTCCTTCGGCGCAAATACATCCGGATAAAGCCGCGCAAAAATCGCCCGAATCCCTTTCAACCCCAAACCCAAAATCCCACTCGTCATCTTGACCGAAACTTCAAGAATGGAATCACTATTGACTGCAAACATCTCCGCCCTTTGCACAGTTCTGCGTAACTCTAAAGAAGCTGACCGTGCCTCAGAGCGGGCAGGTTTTTTCGTTATCTCCAGCCGGTATCCCAAAATCTTAAAGTTGCCACCCCCATCTACGGGAACTTGTTTTATTTCATATCGATCACCGAATCTATCTTTCAATTTCATCTCGATTCGGTTGATCCAGGATAAAAATTTCTCGTCGGCATCAATATAGAAAACTTTTTTACCGCCCGAAACCGAGGGTAAATCTTCCGGGAGAACACCATCAAACTCGGGTGTCTGGACTTCCTCTTTTACAAAATTCCGAAGATTTTCAATCGTCAACCTCCGTACTGCCCGCGCTTCGGAACGAGGCGGTGCTTCAAAATGAGGGAAAACTTTTTTTGTTGAAATTGCCTGGGTGCGGATTTCCGCCAAATCTGAGATAAAACGGTCTAAATGATTTCCGTATTTTCCCTGCTGCGCTTGAAAAAAAATACGGGCCAGCGCTTCAGCCAGAGGCTGGACACTTCCGGAAAAGACCGGATTTGGCGCCAAACCATAAATCAGGGCTTTCCGGATTTTTTCTTCTGAATCCGGAATCCGGAGATTTTTATCATCTGCCAATATCCCATAGATGAGTCCGAAAAATTCATTTTGATCCTCTTCGAATTTTTCAGACGGAATTTCCTTATAATAGGAAACTTTACCCCCGGCATCGAGGACTTCGCGGGTCGCCTGCAAAAGCTGGAGGAGAACGCCCAGTTGATCCTCTTCCTGAAATTTAAATCGCCTGAAAAATTCATAAGAACCCTTTGCCCCCAGGCCTTCTGCCCACCCGAGAATAAAAAACGGATGATTCAAGAAGGGCAAATCCCGGTTTTGCATATAATTCGAAAAGGCGGCTGAAGGCTCCACGCCATTCTTAAACCTCTCAAAATCGAAATATTTGGCGATAACTCCATTTTTAGTTTTGACGTATTTCACATTTTGGCCATGGAGATCTTCCAGTACCGGCCCCCGGCCGGAAAAACCGGTCTCAAGGAACGAATCCTTATGGGAGGCTGACGCCCAAATCTGGGAGAGAGAATGTCCTTCGATCCGGCTAAGAATCGCCTGAACAGCATCATGGCCCATCCCCTTTTCATTTTCGAGAAAATTTGTCAAGTCCCGGCGCGTCGGTCCATCGATGAATTCTTCAGTAAAAATCTCGGTCCCATCGATCTCCACAAAATGTCCCGGCCGGATCACGGGGGAAGCTTCATGATCAAACGGGGATTGAGTGGCTTGATAAATACGTTCTCCCATCTTTATCTTTTCCTTATATTTTAAAACTTGCCGGGCCATCTCAAATTGTTCTTCGATGGCCCGTTCATGAATATGCGTATATTTGAATACAAACGGCGCGGTTCCCTTGAGCGACACCAAAAGAACCCGGCGATCGTCTCCCCGGTGGTCAAAATACTCAATCACCAGATCCGAAGAAATCCCGGGAGAAACTCCGCTCTCGTGTTTCAACAGTTCTCCGTCAAAAAGAGCACGAAGCATTTTAGGCCTTCGTTCCAAAGGGATTTCCTCGACTGTTTCAATCCAGTAAACAGGGATCAAACTTCCGTCCAACGCCGGATAAATCAATCCCTTGTCTAAAAGCTTGCGTAAAACAGGATGATTTTCTCTTTCCTGGACTTTCAAATCAATTCCACGGGATTTCTCAAGAGCATTGAATAACTGGTATTCCGCATCGGAAATCCTGCCGCTTTCTTTCAACCCCGCGAGACTTCTCTCTTTGAGTATTTTCCGGTTTTCAAAAAGCAAATGCGGGCGATAAGCATAGTCTTCATCCCAATCAGGGACTGCATTTTTCATCCGCGCTTCTGACCGCACTTGTTGGTGCGGCCCCAGCCCGGCGGCCGTCCGTTCGACGGCCGCTCGGGCTTCGGAGCGGGCCTCGGTTTTTAATTCAATCTGCTGGGTAGACACACGCTCGCCCATCTCGCCCTGAAGTCCGCCGATCGCTGGTTTTGATTTTTTGCCGGCAATGAGGAGTTGAGGGATCTGCGTAACGTTGAAAGTTTCTGCACCGCTTTTGGCCGCAAGTCGTAAAGCCAGTACCATCAGGGCGTTCCCGAGGCTTTTTTTAATGTCTCTATGATCTTTGGCGATCCAGAGCGCTGACTTTGTTTTTTGAGATACGGGGTCCATTTCCAGATAAACATCGCTTCGTCTTTTTGTTTTTTTTGTAAACAGATTTTCAGGGTCAGCATAAGATTGAATAACTGCCGGGTTCTGCTCATCATCAATCGAAAGAGAGAAATTTAAAAAGCCGATAACTTCCCGTCTTCCTCCCACCGCCTGACGATGAGCCTCCACTTGCACATGAATTTTTCTCCCGCCGGTCTCTTCGTCTTTTCCTTCTTCTTTTCTCCAGACAAAACCGACATCCTCCCTTTCCGCCCTTCCCTGAACCGAAACCAGCAGAGGGTGAAGCAGCTCCGTCTTGGCGGTAGTGGTCAGGTCCGCCTCGAACTTCCGGTTGGAGCGGATCACCCGCAAAGTGTCTTCCAGTTTCTTTTCAACCCGGTTGATTGTTCGCATTGCCCCTTCGGACTTGTTGAAATAAGGCCGGTATTGCTGCAACAGAACCAGCACGGCC
>CAYGIT010000191.1:0-3643 GCA_964349955.1 uncultured bacterium | reverse complement strand
CCTGCGGACTTGGCGAGCTCTTCGGCCGCTATAGTTTCGCTTCCGTCTTCGCCCAGCAAGGTCACTTCCGCGCCGATTTCTGCCGGATCATTTCCCAAATCAATTGTCAGATAATCCATCGAGACCCGCCCGGCCAGGGGATAACGTTTGCCGCGAAATAAAACTTCGGCACGGTTCGAAAGGGAGAATGGATAACCGTGGCTGTAACCGAGGGCGAGGGTCGCAATCGTTGTTGGCTGCGAAGCGACAAAATCGCGGCCATAACCCACGGTGTCGCCCTTTTCAAGACGCTTCAGAGAAATGATACGACTTTTAAGCGCGAGCACGGGTTTGGCGGAAAATTTGGGCTTGAGCGAAGGATCTGGATAAATTCCATACAGAATGAGGCCGGGCCGGACCATATTGGTGATTTCATTTTGTTTCATGCGAAGGCATGCCCCGCTGTTGGCCAGGTGTCTCAACCGGAAACGAATGCCTTTTGATTTGAAAATTTCAAGTAGGAGGCGGAATTTTTCACCCTGTGTTTCCGCGAATCCGTCATTTTTTTCGGAGGCCGGCAGATGGGTGTAAATGCCGTCGAGAATAAGGCCTTTCATATCCGCCATTTTGGGAATAAACCGCACGGCCTGATGTTCCTGAAGGCCCAGGCGCCCCATGCCCGTATCGACTTTTATATGAACAAGGGTTTGCTTGCCTTCCTGAAGGGATGCTTCGGAAATTTCCTCGGCTTCTTCCAGGCTCGAAATACTCAAAACGAAATTATTTTTGATAGAGGTTTTTAATTCGCTTCCAAAAAGACGGCCAAAAAGAAATACCGGGGTTTCAATGCCGTGCTCCTTGAGTTCCAGCGCTTCATATAAATTGGAAACACCCAGGTATTGGACTTCGCCGGCCAGCGCTTTTGCGGTTTCAAGCAGCCCGTGGCCGTAAGCATTCGCTTTGACGACAGCCATGACCTGATGGGGGAGTCCAAGGTGCTGTTTTAAATTACGGAGATTGGAAACAAGCCGATCCAGCCGGATTTCAATCCAGGTGCCGTAGCCTGATTTTTGTGCGGAACTAACCAGCGTTGACATTTTCTTTCATTCTTTCCTCGGCTTCCGAAAGGCGGAAATACAGGGGGATAAAATCGGAAGGTCTTTCTAATTTTTCGATTTTTTTGTCCCCGGCCTGAAAAAGGGAAATCAAGGAAGAGGCGTTAGGATACCATAATTTTTCTGGCAAAAAACGGATTTTTGGGGAGTTTTTTTTGATCTCCAGACCGTAGCGCTCAAGGGCATTGCCCGTAAGCACCGCATCCGGTGGAAGCTGGGAAATAAACTCGGCAACCGTCCGGGCCGCGGGTTTTGATTCCGGCTGCCATTTGCCTCGAGAACGCCGGTAAAAGCGGGCGTAAACTTTCTGCCGAAAAGCATCCAGGCATACCCCCAGCCGTGAACCTTCCGGCAGGGAGACCTGCTCGGCAATCAGATCCAGGCTTAAAGCCCCAAAGCAGTCTTTTCTTTCTAAACTCTGGAACCCTTTCAGGGTCGAAAACCCAATCCGCAGCCCCGTGAAAGACCCCGGCCCCCGGCCGATCAAAAAAGTATCGATATCCTGAATCGAAAGCCTGGCTTTTTTGAGCAATTTCTCCAGGATCGGAAAAAGATTCTCCGCATGTTTCGAGAACCCCCGGACCGAAGATTGGAGGATCTTCCCCGTTTTGCCTTTTTGAAGGGCAACGCTCAACACCGGGCTTGAGGTTTCAATGGCTAGAATATTCATAGGGTAAAGGCGCTCTATTCTATTGAGTTGTGCCGGGATTGCACGCGAAAAGTTTGAAGAGGGAATAGCCAAAATTATGTATGAAACTGTCATTTTTTGACAGTTTCATACAAAAGTGTTATACTTCTCATAGATTAAGGAGTCATTCATGAGCAAATTTATTGAAACCATTCGCGACAAAATTTCTTACGACATCTTCACCGATGAAGTCGTTCGCCAAGTCGTCCGGGAAAGTCCGGATACTCGATATGGCCTGGTCAAACGCGCAATCGCAAAAGGAGAGTTGATTCATCTGCGGCGCGGGCTTTATGGATTTGGCAACAAATATCAGCGGCGAGGAATGAATTTATTTGAGCTCGCTCAAATGATTTACGGCCCTTCCTATATTAGTTTCGAGTCGGCCTTGTCCCATCATGGCTGGATTCCGGAAGCCGTTTATACGGTCACCAGCGCTACGATGAAACGTTCAAAAACATATGACACTCCCTTGGGTGTGTTTTCATACACCCGCATTCCGGTTGAGCCTTTTTTTGCAGGGGTCGAACGTATTGAAAACCCAAACGGCGTTTTCTTAGTGGCCACGCCGTGGAAAGCATTGGCGGATTATGTCTATGCCAATAAAAAAGATTGGTGGGGGACTCAGTCGCTTATTCAGGATTTGCGCATTGAAGAAAAATATTTGAGGCGGGCCGATTCTCATTTGCTGGATGAATTAAAAGAACATTCTAACAGCCTTCGCGTTAAAAAATTTATCGAAGGAATCAAAAAATCGCTAGGAAAGAGCAGGGAGTAAAATAAGGGATGCTTAAGCGACTTCAGAAACGGTCTGGGAAGATTTGAAAAGCCGGCAACTTTTGTAGAGAGAGGGCTTTTTAAAGCAGCGACTTAAAATGCTTGATGATATCCGGCAGCTTTCCGAAAATTTCTTCGGCAATATGTTTCTCATAAAGATGAACGGCTTGGTTTCTGAGATCAGTCAGAACAAGCCAGAAATCATCATAGGCAATTAACTTTTGCGTATAAGCCTGCCGGAAACAGTCTTTGGGCGACCGGCAGATCACGCCTTTTTCTTCTTCGAGCTTCGCCTTCAGGTATTTCCATGCTAAATCAAAAGTAAATTCAAAACGCTTGATTCCCGCATCCCGCACCACCTCACTCGGGTCAAGATGGGGAATCTCTTCAAGCCGCGTCAGACCTTGCTTAAAATCATTTTGAAGTTTGAGTAATTTTGACATAAATCAACGAGGATAAATCCACTCCCTGAAACGTTCAGCTTCTTGACGGAACCCGGCGTCTGCCTTTTTGAAATCGACAAAATCAATCGAATAAAGAATAGGAAGGTCTTCCAGCCGGTTTCGAATCTCGGCCAAAACAGAGGGGGAAAGAGGTTGATCTCCTTCTATTCCTACATCAATATCCGAATAAGCATCCCCGGAACCTGCAACGCGCGATCCGAAAAAGAAAAGCCGGTATTTTTCGAGATCGACATATTTTCCGACCGCTTTCAGAATCATTTGCTCTAATAATGCTTGATTTTCATTTTCAAGACGCATAAGGATTTCCCGCAAAAGTTTATTCGAGGAAAGGCCGGATTGCAAGTGCTTTCAAGCCTGGGGGTGTATACCACTTTATACAGTTCTCGTCATTGCGAGCGAAGCGAAGCAATCTGCTTTGAAACCAGATTGCTTCGTCGCCTCCGGCTCCTCGCAATGACACTACCACACCACTGCATCAAGTGTAAATCCTTGGTGACAGATACCCCGACAGTGTCTGTCACCAAGAAGTTTCATCATTAGTACCGCCTTTTTTTCCAGATAAAAAAGGGTGTAACCGCAAAATGATAATGTCCTAAATCTGCAAAGTAGAAATGTCCTCTAGA
>CAYGIT010000190.1:0-3648 GCA_964349955.1 uncultured bacterium | reverse complement strand
TTCGGGAAATGCGTGCTGGACCGGCGTGCTGGCGGAAAGGTAAGTGTCGGCAATGATTTCGAGCTTCTCGATGGCTTGGGCCCGCAGGGCTTCGGGGCCGCTTACCACCATCCAGGAAAGTTTCATCTGGGGTAGGCCGAGCATTTTCGAAATGCCGCCGAGCGTAAAAGTCAGCGCATGATTATTGGAAGCCAGGCTCACGCGGTCTCCCGGCGCTTCTTCCAGAAAAAAGTCAAAGAAAACTTCGTCCGAAATCAGGGCCATGTCCCGCGTCCGGCAAAACATATTCATTTCACCCAGTCCAGCTTGTCGCACAAAATTTCCGGTGGGATTATTGGGGTTGACCACGAGCGCGGCGCGTGGTTCCAGCTCGGTAGGTCCGTCGATTTTTTCGAAGTTTGTTTTCCAATGATTTTCGTAAACAAGGGGATAGGGCTCCAGGCAGAGATCATGGATTTGCCCCAGATAACCGAGGAGCGGGTAACTGGGCTGCGGGACCATCAGCATTTCCCCGGGCTCGAAAAGCAGGCGGAAAATAAACGAATAAGCTTCGCTTGTATTTGCGGTAAGAAAAATCTGCCGGGGATCGAGAAGAATGCCTTTTTTTTGATAGTCTTCGCAAAGCGCCTGCCGGCTTTCCAGAAGCCCGTGCGGATCGGGCTCATAAAGCAGATTTTGCGATTTGAGAAAAGGCTCCAGAAGCGAAGAGTTTAAATAATCGAATTTACAGAGGGTAGGATTGGAAACGGTCAGGTCAAGGATGGCCCGGCCTTTTGCTTTTACTTCGGCCAGTTTTGTGCTGACAAGGTTTGTTCCGGCCGTCCAGTCTGTGCGCTTCGAAAATCTCATTTAAAGCAGGACGTCGTAATCTTCCGAAGAACCGCCTGATGAAGTTTCCTGGAAATCGGATTGGCTGGATGCCGGATTTTCCGGCGCCGGATAAGAATGCACTTCGATTTCCTTGCCGAATTCGAATTTTAAAGAGAATTTCTCCTTGCCGAATTTTGCGGAAATAGAAACCGGCGGCTGCAGGGGCGTCATCGCATAAAAAAGAGTTCCATAAAAACGGCTTTTTGGGGGGACGTCCGTGTCCCGGATATTGTTATGGGCAAGTTCTTCCCGAAGCAAGGCCATTTCATTATAGGCCAGTTCGGCTTCTTTCTTTTTCCAATGAAACCTGGCTTCCATTACGGCATCCACGGCTTCTTTATTATAAATCATGTTCACCACTGTTTCGGGATCCATCGGCTCAAGCGGGTTGCCTTTCTGGTCTTTGACGATGATTTGATTCAAACGGATTGGCAAAGGAGTTTTGCGGTCATTGAAAAGATCCCATTCGACCACGAGAATTTTCCCGCCCCACCAATGACATTTAGTGCTCACCCGCGTGGTATCGCGGAAATCATAAACGGCATCATGCTCAATGCCTTCCCGCGAAGTTTCCCTTTTCAGGAACTGGACATTTTTGGCCCGCCGGCCATCGGGTCGGATAAAACCATACTGGATGCCGAGTACGACATGCGCGGGGTCGTAATCCGGTTCCAGCGTGACTTCCTGGGCCAGAGCGCCACGCTTTACGCCGACTGTTACTGTTGGAGGATGGCCTTCATATAGATGGAAGAGCGCCTGGTATAGGGTGCGCCCGGAGCGGTTCAAGCTTTCTCCGGCAAAGGAATAAATTTCATCCCCGGGCTTCAAGCCGCTGTGTGCGGCCGGGGAACCCGGCACAATGCCTTTTACGGCAATTTTAGAAAGCTCGGGCTCCTGGCCAAGAACCCCACGGAGATAAACAGGCGGTTTCGAAGTTTCGAAACCGGAATCATAAAATTCCGATTTTCCCGCGCCGGTCATCAAAAAAGCAAGAAAGATAATAAGAAGAGTAGATTTCATGAATTTGAGGGGATTATACAGTATCCTCAAAGCAAATCAAGCCGCGGGTTTCTCTGGTATAATACCCGGCAAAATGAAACCCCTTGCCCCCAAAACATATATCGAAATTTCGGTTAATGCCGGAACCGAAGGGGAACAGTCCAAAAAAAGAATCGCTGCTTTTTTTTCCGCCTGCGGGATTCCGGCCGGAGAAATTGTCTTCTTTGAACAGCCCGAGAATTTCCGGGGTGTGGTTTATACCCGGCAAAGAGCTCTCCTCGAAAGAGTTCAAGCGAAATTGGCAGTAAATGTCATTCTGAGGGCGAAGCCCGAAGAATCTAAAAGCAGATCCTTCGCTACGCTCAGGATGACACCTCTGACCTTAAAGACCAAAATCCTCACCCGCAAAGACTGGCTGGATAAATGGCAGACCGATTACCGAATGATGCCCCTGGGCCGAAAATTCATGCTCGTGCCCTTTTGGCAGAAGAAAAAATTCTCTGCGGCCGCCGGCCGTCTTCCGATTTATCTCGATCCCAAAGCCGCTTTTGGCTCCGGCCAGCATCCGTCCACGCAAATTGCAATTGCCTTGATGGAGAAAGTAAAAGGGCCGCTTGAATCTTGCCTGGACCTTGGCGCCGGCACCGGTATTCTCTCGGTCGCCGCCCACCGCCTCGGCGCCAAAACGATTTTGGCTTATGATTTTGATTCCGTGGCCTTTCAAGCCGCCCGTTTTAATTTAAAATTAAACGGCGCAGCAAAATTCTCCGTCCGCCGCGCAAACGTGACCCGTCTCACAAGTCACAAACAATATGATTTGGTATGCGCCAATCTTACCGCCTCCATCCTGACCCAGGCCAAACATTTCGTTTTCTCAAGCGTCCGCAAAGGCGGTTCCCTCATCCTTTCCGGAATCCTTAGCCGCGAAATCAATCGCTTCGCTGAAGGTTTTACTCATCCTGGTTTCCGCCGCGTTAAACTCTTGAAGCAGAAAGGCTGGGGAGGCCTTTTATTGAAGCGGATGCCCGGTTGATTCTCCTTCCTTTATTTTTGCCGGTCTTTTAGGTACAATACGCGGCCTTTGTAATTGTATAGTTATCGCTGGCGTCCTAAAGGACGGCGGAACTTTCGTAGTTGAGCAAATTTTATTTGTGGCGCAATACGGATTCTTTAGTAATTGTAGGGTTATCGCTGGCGTAGCTCAGTGGTAGAGCGGCTGTTTTGTAAACAGCGGGTCGGGGGTTCAAATCCCTCCGCCAGCTAAAAAATGCAATGCAAAGTGCAAAAGTCAAAATGCAAAAAGAAAGAGGCGTAGTGGAGCATTAAATATCATAAAGTGACTCCAAAGTTTTGAATTTTGCATTTTAAATTTTGAATTGCTTTTCCGGGGAGTTACCCAAGCGGCCAAAGGGGACAGGCTGTAAACCTGTTGGCTAACGCCTTCGAAGGTTCGAATCCTTCACTCCCCATATTTCCCTCCGGTATTTCTTCAAGAAGTTGTAGAAATTCACGTTTAAAAAAGACATAATGGCGGGCATGACAACGGTCAAATATGCCTGCACGCATTGCGGGCGCCATTTTGAGGCGGAGGAGAAGGAAATTCTTGAATGCCCGGGGTGTTTCTGGAGCACGTCGGTCAAGAAAGAAGAAGATTGGATTGAGTCCAGGAACGCGCCGGATTCAAACAGCTCTTCCAAAGCCCCTCGGATGGTTTTCCGGATTCCCGGCCGCCTGCTCCTGACGCCGCTGCTTCTGATTCTCATCGCCGCCGCCATCTAT
>CAYGIT010000189.1:0-3656 GCA_964349955.1 uncultured bacterium | reverse complement strand
CCTATGTTTTAAAAGTCAAAAAAATCGGGGCGGAAGATTTACTGGTGCTGGCCGGCGATAATTTTTTCGATTTTGATTTGAATCATTTTATCGGTGAAGGGCGGTCGCATGCGCCGCATCCGGTGATTGCGGCTTATGACGTGCAAGACCGGGAGCTGGCCAAACAATACGGCCTTGTCAAAACGGATCCGCAAGGCAAGGTGCTCGAATTCTACGAGAAACCCAAGGAACCGCCCACCACGCTTGCCTCCTGCGGCCTCTACTGGCTGCCCGCGGAAACGCGCGTTTTGCTTGACAGGTATCTAGGCTCCGGCCATAATTCTGACCAGCCCGGCCATTACATGCAATGGCTGGCCGAAACTTCCGGCCTTTATGCTGTTTCCCTCAAAGGCCGCTGGCTTGATATCGGCGACCATGCCTCGTACAAACAAGCAAATGAACTTTTAGGTAAAAGCTTAAAAAAAACATGAAAGGAAAAGAATAAAACCATGAAAAAAGACCGTCATCTTTTTACCTCCGAATCGGTGAGCGCGGGACATCCCGATAAATTATGCGACCAGATTTCCGATGCTATTTTAGACGCCCTGCTTGCCGAAGACCCCATGTCGCGCGTAGCTTGTGAATGCCTCGTGACTACCGGCGCCCTCATGATCGCCGGAGAAATCACGAGCGAAGCCTATGTCGATATTCCTCAAATCGCGCGCGGCGTCATCCGTGAAATCGGCTATACCAATGCCGAATACGGTTTTGATTATAAAACCTGCGGCATCTGGACCGCGATCCAGCAGCAGTCTCCCGATATCGCGATGGGAGTGGACAAGGGCGGCGCCGGAGACCAGGGCATGATGTTTGGTTATGCCACGGATGAAACTCCCGAGTACATGCCGCTTCCGATCATGCTGGCCCATAAATTGATCCGCCGTGTGACGGATATTCGCAAAAAAGGGGAGCTGCCGTATTTACGTCCTGATGCCAAAAGTCAGGTCACGGTCGAGTACGAGAATGAACAGCCTGTCCGGATTGAAGCGATTGTTTTGAGCGCTCAGCATGATGGTGACGTTTCCCTGAAGACGATTGAAAAGGACCTGAAAAGACTGGTCATTCAAAAAGTCATTCCCGCCAAATGG
Organism: uncultured bacterium; assembly: GCA_964349955.1. Lineage (GTDB taxonomy): Bacteria > Omnitrophota > Omnitrophia > Omnitrophales > Aquincolibacteriaceae > CAYGIT01. The sequence continues at coordinate 2,529 of CAYGIT010000189.1, read as the reverse complement.
ATCGATAGTGACACCAAGATTTATATCAATCCCACCGGCCGTTTTGAAATCGGCGGTCCTCACGGCGACACCGGGCTGACCGGGCGTAAAATCATCGTGGATACTTACGGCGGAATGGCGGCCCATGGCGGCGGGGCGTTCAGCGCCAAAGATCCGTCCAAGGTGGACCGGTCGGCCGCTTATTTCGCGCGCTATGTAGCCAAGAATTTAGTGGCCGCTGGATTAGCAAAACGCTGCCAGATCCAGGTTGCCTACGCGATCGGCGTGGCGGAACCTGTTTCCGTTCTTGTAGACACCTACGGCACCGGCGCGGTTCCCGACGAACAGATTTCAAAAGGGGTGCGGAAACTTTTTGATTTTACTCCGGGAGCGATCATTAAAAAGCTAGATTTAAGAAAACCCATTTATCGCGCGACGGCTGCTCACGGGCATTTCGGACGTACTGACGAAGGCTCTTTTAGCTGGGAAAAACTGGATTCTGTCTCGCGCATTCAAAAAGAATTTGGAATCAAACAAGGAAAGGCGAATCATGAAATACGACGTTCAGAACGAATCGTTAGCTGCGCACGGTAATAAACGTATCCTTTGGGCGGACCGCATGATGCCGGTCCTGACCCAGATCCGCAAGCGCTTTGAAAAAGAAAAACCGCTGAAGGGCCTTCGCGTTTCCGCCTGTTTGCACGTGACCACAGAAACCGCCAATTTGATGCGTGCCCTCAAAGCCGGAGGCGCGGACATCGTGCTTTGCGCCTCGAACCCGCTTTCCACGCAGGACGATACGGCGGCTTCTCTGGTCAAGGATTACGGGATCCGTACTTACGCGATCAAAGGTGAAGACCGCAAGACTTACTATAGCCACATCAAACAAACCCTTTTGCACGAGCCGAATCTGACCATGGATGACGGCGCCGACCTCGTTTCGGAACTGCACGGGAAAATGTCGAATCTGTTGAACGGCATTGTCGGCGGTACCGAAGAAACCACGACGGGCGTGATCCGGTTAAGGAGCCTTGAAGAAAAGGGAATGCTGCGTTACCCGATCATTGCGGTCAATGACGCGGATACCAAGCATTTTTTTGATAACCGTTACGGAACGGGCCAGTCGACGATTGACGGGATCCTGCGGGCAACCAACGTTCTGCTTGCCGGAAGTTCTTTTGTGGTTTGCGGTTTCGGCTGGTGCGGCCGCGGGCTTGCCAGCCGCGCGCGCGGCATGGGCGCCCAGGTCATTGTGACCGAAATCGATCCTTTGCGCGCTCTTGAAGCCGCGATGGAAGGTTTCGAAGTGATGTCGATGAAAGAAGCGGCAAAAAAAGGCGATATCTTTGTGACGGTCACAGGCAATTTGAACGTGATCCGTGCCGAACATTTCAAAACCATGAAAGACGGCGTCATCATTGCCAATTCCGGGCATTTTAATGCTGAAATCGATATCCCCGCACTTGCGAAAGTATCGAAGAAGCGAAAACTCGTGCGGGATTTTGTGGAGGAATTTACCCTTCCCAATGGAAACCGGATTTACCTGCTTGCCGATGGGCGTCTCGTAAATCTCGCCACCGCCGACGGCCACCCGGCCTCGGTCATGGACATGTCCTTTGCCAACCAGGCGCTTTCCGCCGAGTACATGGCCAAATCCGCGAAGATGCTCGAGAAACGCGTTTACCGCGTGCCCGAGCAAATCGACAAGGAAATCGCCCGGCTCAAACTCGAGAGCATGGGCATCAAAATCGATACCCTGACTCCCGAGCAGAAAAAGTACCTCGCTTCCTGGGAAGCGGGCACATAATACCTGATTTTACCTCTTTTTTCCTCTTTCCTCTTCGGGGAAGGGGGAAAAGAGCAGGATTTTTCCTAAAATTCGTTTCGCCCCGTTATAGCAATTTCGATCATTTGTAACCCTCAAAAACTATCTTCTTCCCCTAATTTGTAAAGTCCGCTTTCATTGGGTAAGCTCTATTGCATAATGGAATTTTCCTGCCCTCTGAAGATTTTACGAAAAACTGTCTCCCTTTTTTGGGCGGTTTATTTCTCTCTTTTTCAAAGTATTTCTTTTGCCGCGGACCTGCAAATCCGGCCGGCCTTTCCCGACCAGGCAAGGGTTGCGAATTCACCCGATCTGGTTCCTAAAGGAATGGGATCGGTTGATTTTTCCTTTCAGGGAAATTCCTCAAAAACGGTTTATTATCTTCAGGACGCGCACTCAAGCCTCGAAGCCCAGCAGCGGATCCGGGACTTGATTGATTATTTGCAGCGCAATCAGGGAGTTCAGCGAATCCTCGTGGAGGGCGCGACCCATTCCCTGAACCCGGATTTGTACCGGTTTTTCGAAGACCCTCTTAAAAACAAACAAATGACTGAACGGCTCGCCGAAATGGGGGAGTTGACGGGCGCCGAACTTTTTCTTTTGGACCAACGCTTCCGGCAGTCCAATGATCTCAAAGCCGGCCCCCTTGAAGAAAGCGGACCCTATCTCTCCAATCTGAAAACCTACCGGGAGTTGGAGCAGAACCGCGCCGCCATTCAAAAAAC
>CAYGIT010000188.1:0-3692 GCA_964349955.1 uncultured bacterium | reverse complement strand
CAAGATACCCGCAAGATTTGCATTGAACCCTGTACTTTTGGAAGGGGTACCTAAGAGTACTTAATTACCTGTGACGGATCACTATGCACAAAAAAACAAAATATTATGCACAAAACGACATAATAATTCGCACAAAATAGCACATAAGGCGCGTCGCCATCCGGGCTGAAGGGGGTTTTAAGCTTAAAAAGGGGCATGCTCATAATTTATCAGAATCCCCGGCCGGGCGCTTGTTGAATTATTGGGTATCAAGCTAACCCAACACTTATTAGCGGGTTACATCCCTTGACATCTCGATCAAACTTAGCCCTAGCCCTTTAAAAAGCCCCTTTTTTTATCCCAAAATTTGACAACTCATCAGAAGGCAGGTAGGTTTCTAAATAGAGACAAAAAATAACGATTCAAAAAGGATAAAAATGAAAACCAAAAATAATATCATCAAAAACATTCATGCAGTGACAGCTTTTTTCTTTCTCTTCTACACCTTGGCAGGCAGTTTTATGCCTGTCGCTTTGGCGACACCAGCTCCCGAAACCGCAACGGTGCCCGGAACTCAAGCGACTACTTCAGAGCAGCCGTCATCGGCTCCGATGCAAGCGCCGCAGCCAGTCTCTGCGCCATTGGCAAATACAACGGCAATGCTGTCTGGGGACGACGACAATGCTTTAAAACCTGCTTCGGGCCCTGTCAATACGCAGGTATCCGTCATCACCACTCCAACGGCTGTTCCAACAGCAACGATTGCCAACACAACACCAACAACAACTGCCAGCACAACACCGACAACGGTTGTGAATAATTCTGGTACTTCCACTCCTGTCAGCCCGAAGCTCGATATTCTCGTGGCTCCATCCCAATCGCCGTCTCCGGGGACTACAACAACAAATACAAACAACAAAAATATCGGGGGTTCGCCGGTGCTGACTCAGGCACCTGCTCCAACTACTCCAGCGGAAATTAATGCTGCACTTGATTTACTGGCTTTAACCGAAAGGTTAACGGCTACGATGAGTCAGGATACCCGTTACAGTTTTGGAAATGCTCAGCCGCCGCTTATTGGATCTACCGCCCCTTTACAAACACCTCTTACACTTCAGTATGGACAGGCAGCCTATTGGACAACTACTGGATATGTCGTACCATACCGTGTGAGTAGCACTCTCACGAATCTTACTGTTGAAAATATTGTTTACTTGCAAAATTTCCGTTTATTCCCCGTAACAGTGCCAAATGTTTTTGGAATTGGGGGAAATGTAGCCCGCATAAGACAGTCAATGATTGATGCGGGATTAACGCCACAATTGGTCACTGTCGGGGGGCAATCGTATCTTAGGGTTGCGACTGGGGATAATTCCACCACGGGAAATCTCGTTTCTAATGGACAGTACCTGGCCTCACAAGGAACAAGCGGCGCTATAACATTTTATGGGAGTGGGCTGCCGCCTTTAAATGGGGTTGTTGTTACAAATACTGCTACTGATGGTAACACTTATACGAATCTGATACCCTTTACTGGTGGAACTTGGTATACCCCCCCAACTCCTGCGCCGCCAGCTCCGCAACCGGCGCCTGGAACGCCTCGGCGAATCTATTATGAAATATCGTATCCAGGTCAAGCAGGTCAAACAGCTTACGAAAATGCGACAAATACATACTTTCGTGCCGGAATTGACGAGAATGTGACTGGAACAAGAAGAATTAGATACAGAATTATCTAAACCCGTGGCGCATTGACGCATTGGGGTCAAGTCTTGACATTTGACAAAGCTATTTTGATTTGCTCCATGCATCGATAGATCGTTTTATTCTTCCGGCTCTCTAACTCAACTCTTCGGCAGATCTGCGAAACCGCGGAATAACTAAGCGCACTCTCAACGACCTCGGCAATCTCTCTTAGCTTTAGCGATGTATGCTGCTTAAGCCCCCATACAAACAACCGTTTACTCAAAGGATTATCTACGCAACACTTTTCAACACAACTCCGTATCTGATTCACTGATAACTTGCCTTGGTTACATTTTAAATGCGGAATCTCTTTATCCTCTCGTCCCTCTAAATACTTACTGCGGATCTTTTCATAGAAGTCTTCCCCGCCGAGAATCATCCCCCCTTGCAATCCCCCACCAGGTTCCCAATTGCCAACAAGACCATTCAACGTAAATTGATTAAAGCTGATCTTTGCGCCCGTGATGTTTTTATGAAACTGCCCCAACAACCAGCTCGTTTCTAAAAAATCGGGCTGCTTTTGAGACTCTAAATAATATCTGTAACTTGTGTAGGCATGCTCTCCAGGCCCTTTCACAAGCTTGGCCTTAACCGGATTCAAATGAATATAACGGGCAAGCTGAAGTGCGTAGGAATCTTTATCAATCAAAATGGCCTTGTACCTCCCCTGGAACAAAGGCCCCACTCTTTTCTTACGCTTATTGAAACCCTGAGTATAGACTCCATCTAAATGTCTCATTGCCCGCGATAAGCTTCCTTGTGGCGTTTCCACCATCAGATGATAGTGATTCGGCATCAATGAATAAGCGTGAAATATAATCTGGAACCGTTTGTGGATTTCATTACAAAGGGAAAGAAATGCATCATAATCCTTCGGGCTACGAAAAATCTCGCGCCTCTCAAGTCCACGATTCATGACGTGATAGAAAGCGCCAGGATATTCGATACGGAGAGGACGCGCCATGTTTGAAGAGAATCTCCCGATGACAAATCGAGTTGTCAAATGTCAAGACTTGACCCCAAACCCGGGGCATAAATTCGTGATTTTGAATATAATATATTATTTTAATAAATAGTCAAGGTGCTTGGAAGGAGTCCCTTAGGCGGGCTGGATGTCGTCCAGGTAGCGGTTCATGCGGCGGCGCTCTTCGGGGCTGATGGATAAATACATGAGGCCGGCGCGGAAAAAACCGCTTTCCGGGGCGGGCAGGCAGCGCACCACCCGGCACATCAAGCGGACCGGCTGTTCATTGCGGTAAAAATCAAGCGCTACCTGCAGGAGGGATTGCAGCGGCAAAGCTTCTTCTACCAGCGCCATCACTCCTCCGGCACTGGCATCCACGGTTTTTCCGATTTTTCCTTCGCTGGCCACCGCCTGCCCTTGCGAATTTTTAATGATTTTGTAGGCCATGGGAACCACAAAAGGCACTCTCCGGAAAAACCGGCGGTCTGCTCCGCCTCCGGCCTGCGATTCTTTTTTTTGTTCTTGCGGCAGGGTCTCTTCTTCCGGAATTTCCGTTTTTTCGAATTTCTGGATGAGCTGTTCGAAGACATGGCTTTGGGTGACTGTGCCCGCAAGGCGCCGGCCTTCGAGAACAGGCGCAATCCGGATATTTTCAAGCAAAAGGACCGCGCCCGTCCGCACGGTGCTGTCGCTGACGGAAAAGGTTCTTACCTTGCGGGTCATAAGCTCCCCCGCTTTTGTTTTCCAGATTCCCGGCCTGGCGCCGCCCAAATCCTCAAGCTCATTGATGTTTTCGATTTTTTTCGTGTCCATCCCCGGGTATAAAACCCTCAAAAGGTCGGATTCATAAATCATGCCCTGAAAATCATAATTGGCATTCACCACCGCAAAATCGGTCACCCCGTTTTCGGAAATCAGGGCCACGATTTCCTCAAGCTCGGTCCCTTCAAAAACGGTGACGGCCTGGGTATTCATAATCTCCGCGAGCCGCATCATTTACTTT
>CAYGIT010000187.1:0-3732 GCA_964349955.1 uncultured bacterium | reverse complement strand
ATAAAATTATATGCAAAAAAATAATAGTGGAATCAAGGCTTGGCCTGTCCTTGAAAGGCCGCGCGAAAGGCTGATGCGGTTTGGTGCAGAAGCCCTCTCGGATGCTGATCTTCTGGCCTTGCTCTTGCGCAATGGAATGAAGGGCAAAGACGCTGTGGCCCTTGGGCGTGAGTTGGTCGGGAAATTCGGGTCTTTGCGCGGGATTCTCGCAGCAGGGCATGGCGAGCTTCGCTCGATCAAAGGCCTTGGCAGCGCCAAAATTGCTTCGCTCCTGGCCGCCTCGGAAATGGCCAAGCGCCAGCTCGGCCAGGAAATGCGCGGAAAAAGTTATGCGCGCGATCCTGAAGCGGTCGTTAATTATCTCACGGTGTCCTTGCGTGATTTGAAGAGGGAAGTCTTTAAAGTCCTTTTTCTGGACAAGGGAAACCGTATCCTTGAGGAGAAGGATTTATTTCAGGGCACCGTCGATGAAGCGGCCGTGCATCCCCGGGAAGTGGTGCGGGCCGCGCTTGAGCTTCATGCGACGGCGGTGATTTTAGTGCACAATCATCCTTCGGGCAGAATTCAGCCAAGCCCGGAAGACCGTGAAATTACGCGGCGCATTCAATCGGCCTGCCAAACGGTTTCGGTCAAAGTGCTGGACCACATTATTGTCGGCGACAATCAACATTTCAGTTTCAATGAGCATGGATTAATGGCAGGTTAAAAAATGAATATGATTCAAACCGTTGCTCTTGTGGGTTCCATCGCGTTACCGCTTTGCAATATTCCGTTGATTATCAAAATCATTCGCCGGAAATCTTCACGCGATGTCAGTATGGAATGGGCGGTCGGGGTATGGATTTGTCTTCTGCTGATGGCGCCGGCCGGGCTTGTGTCTCCCGACTTTGTCTGGAAAACTTATACGATCATCAATTTCGTTCTTTTTAGCGTCGTGATGGTGGTGGTGCTGATTTACCGGCAGGGTGAGAACTAGATTGCTTCGTCGGCCTTTGGCCTCCTCGCAATGCCCAAGCGACAAATCCCCACAAAATCGCGGCGATTCCACACTCAATCATTCCTTCCGCTGTTTGACCCAAAATCCATTTAAGCGGCCCCACAGCCGTCAGAAGAATTGCAAGGGTTCCCGCAATCCAGAGTTGGATGCTTTCATTCCACCGGCTTTGTTTGGGGTTCCAGCCCCGCCAGAAGCCGGGCGGATCCACTTGCCGGGCAAAGTGGATCAGTTTTTCTTCAGAAACGGGCGGAGTCAGAAATGTCACCGGAATCCAAAAGATGGCGCCTGCCGCGACCATGAAAACAAGGTTGGTCAGCGCTTCTTCAGGGAGATGGAAAAATTTGAAGAATAAAGGCCGGAGCAAAAGCGCCGGAACACTTGAAATCATGGCGGCCATTTCGCTCCAGGGATTGATCCGCCACCAGAACCAGCGCAAAAGATAAACCGGCCCGATCGCGGCGGTGAGATTCAGAATAAGGGTGAACACTGCCCCGATGCTCTCCGTCATAAAAGCAACGCCTGCGGCCACGCAGGCCAAAACAACCGAAACGATTTGAGCTACCCTTACATAATGATGCTCGCTCGCGTCTTTTTTGATGAACCTTTTATAGAAGTCATTCACAAAATAAGAACTGCCCCAATTCAGGTGGGTGCTCATGGTGGACATGAAAGCCGCAAAAAAAGAGGCGATCATCAAACCTTTCCAGCCTGTTGGAAGAAGCATGGCGATCAGGCGTGGATAAGCGCGCTCGTGATCGGCAAGGTCCGGCAATAAAACCAGGGACGCAAGCGCGGTCAGGATCCACGGCCAGGAACGAAGCGCGTATTGCGCGATATTGAACCAAAGCGTGGCAAATGTGGCCTGGCGCTCGTTTTTGCAGGAGGCAATGCGCTGCACAATGATTCCACCCCCGTCCGTATTTTTCCATGCCCACCATTGGATGAAAATCAGGCCGAGGAACCATCCGAAGGGGGAAGCCAGGAGGGTACCCGCGCTGTGAGTGTCGGCAGGGGGAATAAAATTCAATTTTCCGGTGTCTGAAAGCTTTTCGACAATGACATGGATTCCGCCCGCCGCGCGTACCGAATAAAAGGCGAGAAGAAAAGCTCCGCCCATGGCAATGATGAATTGGAAAAAATCCGTGAGAATGACGCCCCAGAAACCGGAAAGGCAGGAATAAACCGTGGTCAGCCCCATGCAAAAAACGATAGAAGTTGTTTTGTCCCAGCCGGTTGTCTCCTGCATGACTTTCACAAGGCCGGTAACCGGCCAGGCGCCCATGATGAAGCCATTGTAAAAAACGCCCCAGTAAAGCGCTTTGAAACCGCGAAGAAAGGCGGCTGGTTTTCCGCTGTAGCGGAGTTCAACGAGTTCCACTTCGGTTAGGGTGCCGGCGCGTTTCCAGAGTTTCGAGAAAAAGAAAACTGCGGACATCGTGCTGATCGCCAGGGCCCAGATTTCCCAATTTCCCCAAATCCCTTTGCTGCGGACAATACCGGTGACGAGGAGCGGGGTATCAGAAGAAAAAGCCGTGGCGGCCATGGAAGTTCCTGCAAGTAGCCACCCAAGGCTACGGCCCGAAGCAAAATAGGATTCCATGCCTTCGGAAGCTTTCTTCGTAAGAAGCACGCCGAGCAGCAAACTTACAATCGAATAAACCGCGACAATGATCCAATCGAGTGGCTGCATGTTTTAGAGAATTATTTTTCCTAGAATGCAGGCATGGCGCGCGCCGGTGCCTGAAGGGGAATGATTGATTTTGCGTTTGAGTGCCTGAAGCGCAAAAAAGGCGAAAGCGGCCGGTTCCTTTGCCTGTGCCGGAATTCCGTATTCTTCGATTGTGCGCATGGAAACAGGCGCGAATATTTTTTTTAGCAGCTTCATTAAAACGGGATTCAGGGCGCCGCCGCCGCTGACAATGATTTCCGAAAGATTTGCCGGTAAAAATCGTTTGTAACTCTCGTAGATCGTATGGGCTGTAAAATAAGTCAGCGTGGCGACGAGATCTTCGGGACGTTTCTTCAATAAATAGCGGGGAATAAAGGTTTCATTGAATAATTCCCGCCCCGTGGATTTAGGAGGGCGTTTTAGAAAATACGGATGCCGGCTCATTTCCACCACGGCTTTGGCATGGATCGAACCGCGCGCTGCGATTTTCCCGCCACGGTCATACTCCATTTTCCCCTTTGTTATTTTTTGTACGGCCCAATCCATCAAACAATTGCCCGGCCCGGTATCGAAGGCTGTTACTTGCTTGACGGATTTGCCAACGAGAGTGACATTCCCGATGCCGCCGATGTTTTGCAGAGCACGCAACGGTCCATTTCCAAAGAAATAGTCATCGAAAAAGGGAATGAGGGGAGCCCCTTCACCGCCGGCAGCAATATCGCGCATTCTAAAATCCGCGACGACGGGGATTCCGGTTTTTTCAGCGATAAAAGACGGTTCTCCGATCTGCAGCGTATGCCATGTCTGTCCCCTTTTTCGGTGACTGACACCAAAAAAGTGTCTGTCACCATGCCAAACGGTATGGCCATGCGAACCGATCACGGCAATTGTAGAAGATTTTAAATGATGCTGTTTGAGGAATTTGTCTGCACAATTAGCAAAATAATTTCCGAGGGAGACATTTAATTCTGAAATTTCAGGGGTTTTTAGATTTGCTGCATTCAGCAGAAGATAGCGAAAGGATGAGGGGTAGGGAAAAGTGTGATGCGCGAGGACTTTGATTTTC
>CAYGIT010000186.1:0-3973 GCA_964349955.1 uncultured bacterium | reverse complement strand
CTTTTATATGGATAAAATATGAAATATATGATACTTATATGCTCAATTTATAAGTTTAACTTTGAGGATATTCCAAAATATGAAATACAACCCATTCAATCCAAATTCGGTTGTGGCCACCAATCTATTTGCGGGAAGATCCGAATACATCTTGAGGATGATACGCAAATTGGAGCAAGTACGGCGCGGGATGCCTTCCAGTTTTTTTCTGTTTGGAGAACGAGGGATTGGAAAAACAGCGTTAGCAAAACTTGTCAAACACATTGCAGAAACCCAAGACGATATTTTGGGGAAGTTGAATTTTCTGACTTCCTATTATACGGCCGAAAAAGGCCAACCAATAAGCAGCATCCTTCAGTCTTCTTTGAATGAATTAACCGATTTATTACCAAAAACAGCCATTGAGACATTAGGCTCAAAGCTTGGGGATTTATTTAAAAATGGAAAGTTTACCATTGGATCTTTTTCTTTGGACCTGAACCGGCAAGAAAAAGAAAAAGCATCCGCCGCATTAAAAGATCAGTTAGTTTCAATTTTATCAAATGTATTTTATTCCATAGGACTTGCCAATGAGGGGGGACGGACAAAAGATGGAGTTCTGATTATCATCGATGAAATGCAAAATATCGGAGATCTTGATCTTTGTGCTCAGCTTTTTAGAGGTATTATTACGACACTGGATGTTAAAGGGTTTGGCTATGTCTCTTTTCTTTTGATTGGTTACGAGGAAGCTCTGGCAGATTTCTTTGCGGGCGATCCGTCAGCAAGAAGACAATTTGACTCTGTTCGATTGGAAGTCATGCCTCTTGAACAAGCCGAGGAGGTCATGCGGAAAGGATTTAAAGAAGCCGAGGTTACTTGGGATGAGGAAGAACTCAAAAAAAATATTATTGCAACGGGCGGCTATCCGCATTCGATTCAATTGTTAGGGCATAATCTTTTGGATGAGGACAAGGATAACCATATAAACAAAGATGATTGGTTCAATGCTCTTCATCGAACGGCGCTTGAACTTCAAAAGAAAGATTTTGCCGAATTGTATAATTTTGAAAGCAAAGCAACGGCAAAAGATGCAATCCTGGATGTTTTGGCTGTTGCCGGAAGACCCTTAACTAGACTGGAGATAGATGAGTATTGCAAAGTAAAAAACATTTATCAATATCTCCCCGAACTTAAAAAAAGGGGCAGCATTAAGCAAGTTTCAGATTCAGATAAGATCACTCTTCATTCTCAGTTATTCAGAACGTCAGTTTTGTTAAAAATCTTACCACGCCTTGTTTCTTCAGAAAATTACTTGGAAGAAGTGAGGAAAAAAGAATGGGAAACACCGAATTAGCAGATCTTAAAAGCGATGACAGCCATTCACAAAGTTAAAATTTATTCCGACGGCGGCGCGCGTGGAAATCCGGGCCCGGCGGCCATCGGTGTTTTGGTTTGCGATGAGGCGGGTGAGACCCTTCAAGACCATCAGGAAACCATTGGCGAAACCACCAATAATGTAGCCGAATATAAAGCCCTGCTTGCAGGGTTGGAGATGGCTAAAAAGCTGGGGGCCCGCGAAATCGATTATTATGTGGATAGCGAACTTGTGGCCCGCCAAATCTCGGGCCAATACCGGGTGAAAACCCCGCATATTTTGGAGCTTTTCCTGAAAGTGAAAGAAAAGGCCAAACATTTTATTTCTCTGAAAGTCACGCATGTTCCCCGGACTCATGAAAAAATCAGGTATGTGGACCGGCTGGTGAATCAGGCGCTCGATGAAGCCGGGCATTAAAAAACAATGCAAAATTCAAAAGTCAAAATGCAAAAAAAATTAATGGAAAAACCGAAAGTTTTTTTTCCGGAATTGTTCGTGGGGATTTTTAAGTTTTTGGCATCGCTGAAACTTGCGCTTTTTGTGCTTGTAGCGCTTATGTCGGTGCTTGCGGCGGGAACGATTGTGGAGTCCCTGCATGGCACGGATGCCGCGCGACTCCTCGTTTACGATTCTCCCTGGTTTGGCTTGATTCTTTTTTTACTCGGCGTGAATGTGGCGGCCGCGGCGCTGGACCGCTTGCCCTGGAAGAAAAAGCACACCGGTTTTGTCATTACGCATATCGGAATTATCCTGATTCTGGCCGGGTCTTTCATGACCCGTTCCATGATGATCGACGGCCAAATGGCCATCACCGAAGGCGAAACCGAGTACCGGATCACATTGCCCGCTCCCCAACTTTTTATTATTTCCGAAACCCGGACGAGGCCGTGGATTTTCTCGCTGGGGAAACATGCTTTTGCCTGGGACGGCCGTATTTTGCTTGAAAAAGCGGTCAATGCCCGGCGGGCGCCGTTTCCCCTTTTCCTGCTTTCCGATTATCCCAAAGCCCGCATGAGTGAAAATATTCAACCTTCTCCGGACGGGCCACCCGCGATTCAATTGAAATTGAATAGTTCTTTTGTCCAGCAAACCCAGTGGTTGATCAAAGATGATCCGGCCCTGGGAACCGTTCAGATGGGACCTGCTAAATTCCGGTTCACGGGCGAGCGTTTGAAAGAAGCCGCCGCGGTCGCTATTCCTGAAGCCGGTTATCTCGAATTTCAATTCGAAAAAAACAATTTTAATTTTCCGCTTCGGGCGGATTTAAAAACCCCGGTGGAATTTCCCATTGAAAATACACCTTACCGCGTAAAAATCCTGCGTCTTTTGAAGAACGCCGTAGTGATCGGCAAAGAATTAAAAGAAGAAAATGCGGAAACGCTTGCGCAAAATCCAGCCGCAGAGCTTGCGGTTTACGGCGAAAATGGTTTTGTAGAAAAGCATACCGTGTTTGCCAAATTCCCGGATTTTCCGACCGTTCACGGTTTGAAACCAAGCCAGATTGGCCTAAAAGTTTTTTACCGGCCCGCCGGAAGCGCCGGCTCGCGCGGCCAGTCGCATGAACTTCGTTTTGTGCAAGACAAGGAAGGTCTTATTTATCAAATTCAGAAGGGGCTTGAAGTCAAAAGCGGCAAGACCGTCATGTATGAAGAAGTGCCGCTTGGCTGGATGGATATGAAATTCAAGATTGAAACGTATTACCCGCATGCAAAAATCAATCGCTTGTTTTCACCCCAGCCTGAGACTTCGCAAAGCGAAGAGGACCAGCCCGCCATTCAAATTGAAGCAGGGACCGGAAATGAAAAAAAGCAAATATGGCTCCGGCAGGGAGATCAGCAGGAACTTTTGATCGCTGGCGAAAAATACCGCATCATTTACGGCCAAAAAAGAATGCCCGCCGGGTTCAAACTCACGCTCAAGGATTTCCGGGTGCAGAATTATCCGGGAACCGACCGCCCGGCCAGTTTTGAAAGCGATGTCACGCTCCAGGATGACATGACCGGCCTGGCGCAGAATGCGACGATTTCCATGAATAAGCCGCTGATTCATAACGGCTTCTATATATACCAGGCGGGATACAGTTTACCGGCCAATCGGGAAGGGGCCGAAATGGGCCATTCCCAGCAAGGCGGGGAAGTCTCGATTTTTTCTGTAGGGCGTGACCCCGGTATTCCTGTAAAATACGCAGGAGCCATTGTGATGGTGATCGGAACTTTGACGATGTTTTATACTCGCCGTTTTTCTTCTACGGCCGGAAAGATGGTTGGATGAATAGATTCTTCGCTACGCTCAGAATGACAATCGTTTTATTTTTTATTTTTTGCTTTTTGCCTTTTATGGGATGGGCGCGCACCACTTCCGAGGTTTTAGGGGAAATTCCGGTCCAGCATTCGGGCCGCATCAAGCCTTTTGAAAGCTTCGCGCGCGAAGTCTCGCTGGCGGTTACTGGTGGAGAACGTTTCCAGGGACTTTCGGCCACCTCGCTTGTTTGGCATTGGATGGCTCAGCCTGAAACCTGGTTTGTCACGCCCATGATTCCCGTCCCCAATAAAGTCCTGGCTGCTGAATTTCCGCCGCTTGCCTTGATCAAAGGCCGGATTTCCCCTCAAATCATCC
>CAYGIT010000185.1:0-3979 GCA_964349955.1 uncultured bacterium | reverse complement strand
CGCGAGGACTTTGATTTTCTGCCCTTGAAACGAAGCCAGCGCCAGCGACACGCCATCTGCGGAAGTGCCGGACATGATGCCCAGAGCCAAGCGGGCTGGTACCGGTTCCAAATGTACCGGGTTTGCGGACATTTTAAGGGGCATCGGCTTTGAATGTGCTGATTTTAAACCCGGTACATTTGGAACCGGTACCTGAGCGCGGTTTTTACGTTTTTACGGGCTTTTAGAAAAAGGACTCTCGCTTTTTTTGGAGACACGCCTCCTAAATAGGAAATAAGGCGCAGCGCGCGCGCTTCCAGTTTTTTCGATTTGGGTTGAAGGTCCACCATCCAATTTTGATAGACTTTCCCAAGCTGGATCATGGAGGTGACCGTGAGCATATTCAGGACCAGTTTGGTGGCCGTGCCCGCTTTGAGGCGGGTGGAGCCGGAAATCACTTCGGGCCCGGTTTTGACCGCAATCAGACAATCCACCAGTTTTTTTTCAATCACGATATTGCTGCATGTTACGAGAATGGTTTTAACGTTTTTTTCTCGAGCGGCTTGAAAAGCTCCCCGCACAAAAGGAGTAACGCCGCTTGCCGTGATTCCCACAAGCACATCGTTGTTGCGGAGTTTTTTACGGAAAATGCTAAGGGCTTGAAGGGAATTATCTTCCGCGCCTTCCTGGGAATGAAAGACAGCCTTGGGTCCGCCGGCCATGATGGCCTGAACTAATGAAGGAGAAGTTCCGAAGGTCGGCGGGCATTCCGCAGCCTCGATTACGCCAAGTCTCCCGCTCGTTCCCGCGCCCGCGAAAAAAAGGCGGCCGCCTTTTTTCAGGGAACCGACAATCAATTGAACCGCTTGGGCGATCTGTTTTTGAGCTTTTGCGACAGCTTTTGGAACGCTTTGGTCTTCTTGATTAATGAGAGCCAAAATTTTTTCGACAGGCAGACGATCGATGAATTTTGTACGCGGATTGGACTGCTCGGTGAGAAGTTTCCCGTAATCTACTTTAGGCATGGGTGAGGATAGCATTTTCAAAAAATGACTGCAATAGCTCTGTCATCCTGAGGCGTTTTTTGCCGAAGGATCTATGATCTAGCTTAGAGATCCTTCGCTACGCTCAGGATGACACATGTTATAATCCCGGTTTATGAAACTCGAAGAATTAGTTGGACAGCAGATGATGATCGGGATTCCTGGAACGCGGGTCACGCCCGAAATTCTCGATACCTTTCGCGAAACAATGGCGGGCGGAGTAATTTTTTTCAGGCCTAATTTTTCATCCGCCAGCAAATTCCGCTCTCTGATTTCAAATCTCGAGGCCGGGCTTGGCCGAAAACTTGTCACGGCCGTGGATCATGAAGGCGGCCGGGTCATTCATTTGCGCGAGGGGATCACGGTATTTCCCGACAATCTCGCCTTGGGCCAGACCCAAAAGGAGGAATACGCGGTTTGGCAGGGAGAAATCGAGGCCCGGGAACTCCGACGCCTTGGAATTGATTTGAATCTCGCCCCAACCGTGGATGTTCTTACCAAAAGTTTCAGCCCCAATATCGGCATTCGTTCCTATGGCCATGATCCGGAGTTGGTTGGAAAGCTTGGCTCTGCGCGAATTCGAATGGTGCAGGCGCTGGGGCTTTCCGCCTGTGCAAAACATTTCCCGGGACAAGGACAGTCGCCGGCGGATGCGCATCTTGGCCTTCCGGTTCTTCCTACCACGCCGGCGGACATGAAAAAAATCCATTTAAAACCTTTTGTTGCCGCGATCGAAGCCGGCGTGCATGCAATTATGACTTCGCATCCGGTTTATCCAAAGCTTGATCCAAAAAAGCAGCCCGCCACTTTTTCCCGCCGTATCGTTCACGGCCTTTTAAGAAAAAAACTGGGTTTCGAAGGCCTGATTTTGAGTGATGATCTTGAAATGGGCGCACTCAAGGGGATTTGCGGGATCGGGGAGTCGGCGGTACGCGCCATTGAGGCGGGCCATGACATGGTGCTTGTCTGCCATGATCGCAATGCGCAGTTTGAGGTTTCAAAGGCGCTTCTCAAAGCTTATCGGAGTGGCCGCCTGGATAAAAAAGAACTGGAAGCAAGCACTGAAAGAATCCGGATCTTCCGGCAAAACCATTTTTTTCGTTTCGGCGAAGGCCGGCCCTTTGCCGAGCCACGGGGTGCCGAGCTCGCATCCAAAATTGCAGGGGAAGCGGTTGTGATTTTTCATCCTGAACGAAGTGAAGGATCTCTGAGCATTATCTTCCCCCGCCTTTCATCCCTTTCTCATTTAATCCATATCGAAAATGAATGCCTGAACGAAAAAGCATTCATAAAAAGACTGTTCAACGAAAAAGGAATATCCCCAAAAGAGATTGAAATCATCGGCTTTGAGCCGGATGAATCGGAAATAAAAAGAGCCGAGGCGCTTGCGAAAAAATGCGAAACCACGATTTTTTTCTGTTATGATGCCCACTTGTTTGCAGGGACCCGGCAGTTGCTCGGCCGGATTCAGAAAATTGCGCGGAATTGCATTGTGATATTGTTGCGAGATCCATACGATAAAAAGTTTGTAAGCAAAAAGAATACATGCATTACCGCCTTTGGGTTTAGAAAAGTTCAGATTGAAGCGGTTGTGGGGAAAATAACGTGTTAAAAAAGCAGCTTGGATTTTGGGATTCGGTGGCGATCAATGTCGGCGTCATCATCGGTGTCGGAATTTTCCGGACACCCGGTTCCATTGCCGGGCATCTGGATTCTTCTTTCCTTATTTTACTTGTTTGGGGGCTTGGCGCTTTAGTCGCGCTTTTTGGAACGCTCTGCTACGCCGAGCTTTCTTCCTGTTATCCCCACACCGGTGGAACTTACGTTTATCTCCGCGAAGCATTCGGGCGTCCTGCGGGATTCTTATTCGGCTGGGCCGAGATTTCCGTAATGCGCGCGGGTTCGGTGGCGGGTGTGGCCTATATTTTGACCGCTTATCTTCAGAATTTTCTACCGATGGACCGTACCAGTGAACAATGGGTTACCATTCTTGTGATCGCGCTTTTTACCCTCGTCAATATTCTAGGCCTCCACATTAGCAAAGGGGTCCAAAACACCCTGACGGTTTTGAAAATCGTTTCGATTATCGGGCTTTCCATGATTATTTTTTCAATCAGCAAGGCGCCGGTCCATCAATCCTGGCTGCCATCGGGCACAAATTCACTCTGGGGAATTGCTCCGGCCCTGATTCCGGTGCTGTGGACTTACGGGGGATGGCATCAAAGCACTTTTATGTCGGGGGAGTTTCATGACACCAAAAAAGCCTTGCCTCTTTCACTCGTGGCAAGTGTCGTGATTGTGGCCCTTCTTTATTTGTTAATGAATACGGCCTATTTGAGAGTTTTGACACCTTCGGAAATGGCCGGGACCAAAGCCATTGCTTCGGATATTTTTATGAATCTCTTTGGCCCGGTCGGCCGCGTGCTTGTTTCGGCTGTTGTGCTGGTCTCTGCAAGCGGGGCCCTGAATTCCACGATTCTTACCGGCGCGCGCATTCCTTTTGCGGTGGCAGAGGATTATCCGCGCTTTTCCTGGTTCGCCAAAGTGAATGGGCGTTTAGGCACGCCCGTGCGCGCATTTATTCTCAACGGCATCTGGGCTTCCATTCTTGTTTTGTGGGGCAACTTTGACCGGCTGCTTTACTTTTTTGCCTTTGCCAACTGGCTTTTTTTCGCGCTTGCCGGTGTCAGCGTTTTTGTGCTGCGTAAAAAAATGCTTCAGTCCAAACCCCAGGGTAATTTTTCAATGATCGGCTATCCGTGGGTCCCGATTTTGTTTATTTTTTCCTCAATCGCTCTCTGCTTCATCACTCTCCTGGATGCTCCTTCCGAAAGTTTTTTCGGCGTTTTAATCCTTCTGGCCGGATTGCCCGTTTACTTCCTTTTTCGCAGCCGCTAATCCCGCTTTTTCGAAATCTCCTGAAATTGCGACGCTGGCAGATTCTTAACAGAAGCTAC
>CAYGIT010000184.1:0-4048 GCA_964349955.1 uncultured bacterium | reverse complement strand
CCATCCTCCTCCTCAATCCAAAGGTCGCGGTCATAAGGCATCACGCCCCAGACTTTTTTACCGGTCCGCTTTTCGATAAATTCAATGCCGTCCTTGAAAAGACTTGAGTCTCCGCGAAACTTATTGATGATAATGCCGTCGATCCGGTCGCGCTCCTCCGGTTCGAGAAGATCAAGCGTTCCAACCACCGAGGCAAAGACTCCGCCCCGGTCAATATCCGCCACAAGCACGCATCTTGCGTCCGCCATTTCCGCCATTTTCATATTCACAAGATCGTATTTTTTTAAATTTACTTCCGCAGGACTTCCGGCGCCTTCAATGACGATCCACTCGTGATTCGCAGCCAATCTTCCATAGGATTCCCGAATCGCCTGTTCCAGCAATTCCCTTTTTCCATAATATTGCCTGGCCGCAAAATGGCCGATGGCTTTGCCGTGCAAAATCACCTGGGAGCAATTGTCTTCCGAAGGTTTCAGCAGGATGGGATTCATATCGGTAGAAGGCGTCACGCGCGCGCACCAGGCCTGCACCGCTTGCGCCCGGCCGATTTCTCCGCCCTCGTCCGTAACATAAGAATTGTTGGACATGTTCTGCGCCTTGAAAGGCGCCACGCGGTATCCCCAATCCGAAAAAAGCCGGCAAAATCCGGCGGCGAGAAGAGACTTCCCCACCCCCGAGGCCGTGCCCAGAACCATCAAACTTTTGGCTGGCATCTTCGGACTTTTATTTTTTTCATGCTTATTTTCAATCCTTCCAATTCAAGTCAAATTCAGCAACATCAATTAGATAGTCCATAGCCCAAAACTTACCGGCCGCAACCGCTCCTACGCACGGAAACCGCTCTCTTCCCTTCATTTTGGATTTACGAGACGCTGTCCCCTAAATCATGGACATCCCTCATTAAATAGCTTGATGAGGGCTCTCTTCTCCGCATCGGAAAGTTCGTAGGCATCTAAGTACGCGCGGGCCATAGGGGTCAGCTCTTTTTTCGTTTTTTCTGTTTGCCGGGTTTCTTTGGCTGCGGTTCAATCAGCCGGCGCTCCCGCTCGATCTCTCTCTGCAGCTCTTCTTCTGTGGGCAAAAAAAGCATATACTTGGATGCAAACAATTGTTCACTGTCTTTCAATACAGAGTATTTGGCAACAGTTTCATTTTTCTCGGCGCAAAGAATGAGACCTATCGTCGGGTTGTCGTCTTCTGCAATAAAAATATTATCGAACATTCGAACATAACTGTCCATCTGCCCAACATCTTGATGCGTCAGCTTTCCAATTTTTAGATCAATCAGCAAGTAACATTTCAAAATACAGTTATAAAAAACCATATCCACATAGAAAAACTCATCCTCATATTGAAGTCGCTTTTGGCGGGCGACAAAAGCGAAGCCCTTGCCGAGTTCGAGAAGAAACGACTGAAGATTTTCGATGATTGTCTCTTCCAGCTTTGATTCATGAAGTTTTGGGGAATCCGGCAATCCGAGAAAATCGAGAACATAGGGGGCTTTGATAGCATCAGCCGGCGTGACAACGGTTTGTCCCTCGCGGATCAAATCCATAACCCCCTCTTTGTTCCGGCTTTTGAGCAATCGCGCAAAGAGAAAAGAATGAATTTGTCTTTCCAGGACAGGAATGCTCCAACCTTCTTTTTCAGCCTCAATCTCGTAAAACAGGCGTTCGTTTTTATGTTCAACCTTGGTCAGGGTCCGGTAATGCGACCAGCTGAGTTGAGACGAGAAACCTTTGATCAAACTGCCATTTTCAACGGCAAAATTCATGTCATCCAAAACTCCACAAGGCTTGTGGAGTTTTTCAGCCGGGTTGAATTCTCCACAAGGCTTGTGGAGAATCTCGGGAGAGCGGTCTGCAAAAGCAAGATAGAATTGCCTGAAATACCACAAATTAGTGGTGGAAAATCCTTCGCCATATCTTTGGGTTAATTTGGCTGAAAGGGCTTTAACAATCTGTTTTCCATATTCAGCGCGTTCCTTGCCGCCTTGAATTTCTCGCACAATTTCACAGCCTATCCTCCAGTAAGCAACAACCATGTTGCTATTGACTGAACGAACAACGTTGGACCTGGCGTGGTCCAAAATAGAGACAACACGGTCAAACAGCCTGTTTGACGCAGAAGTTTTAACAAGCGCTTTCATAATCAAGTCTCCTGATATTTGGTAAAACTCAAAGCGAGAGCGCGCAAAGTCATGGGTGGGCGTCGCTCAAATAAACTTTTGGCTGGCATGGGCGGACTTTCTCGAAAACCTGGCGAAAGAAGCGGAGGGCTTCGGCCGTGGCAGGGCCAAAATAGGAAAAGAGGCGGCCTTCGACAAGCTCGATCGGAATTTTAGATAAAATGCGGTATTGGCGAAAACGTTTGATGTCCTTTTTCTTGAACGGAAAGGGATCGGTCGGTAAAAATAAAATCTCCGGGTCTTTTTCAATCATGTCTTCCAGCTCGATCGCAAATTCCGGCAGCGGGTCGGCATGAAAAACATTGAGGCCGCCGCCGGCCTCAATGACGCGGGAAATGTAGGTGTCAAAATTCACGGTGAGTAACGGGATATTCCAAAGCAGGATCAGGGCACGTACGCGCGGAAGGTCTTTTTCGAGTTTGCAAAGCCGGTATTCCTCTGCAATTTCCGAGACAAGGCCTTCACTTTCTTCGAGCGCTCCCGTCAACCGGCCGATAGCCCGTACCGCTTCCATCGCCTGGTTTACCGAACGAACATCAAAGGAAACGGCCCGGTATTTTTTTTGAAGCGCCTGGATTTCTTCAAACCGGTTTTCCCGCGCATCGGCCAGGATCAAATCAGGATGGAGGCTTTCAATCACCTCAAAACGCAGGGATTTCGGAGATCCCACCCGAGCAGGGTCTCCGGCCAATTCAGGACAATGGTCCGTGACTCCCGCCAACTCGGAGGCGCGGCCAAAGTTTTCCAGGATTTCCGTAAAAGACCGGCTAAGTGAAATGATTTTCATTATTTATTGCTGTTGACTTTGCATACCGGCGGAATCGTAGGTTCGGCCGGAATCATAAAAGTTCCCACTTCGCACACCCCAATGAGAATGCGCCTGGCCATGAAGAGCACGCCTTTTCCGAATCCCGTAAAAATCCCTATCGCCGGACGTACCACCAGATCATCGCCCATCGTGCAGGGAATTTCGAGCGGGCTCGTGAAAATATTCCCAACCCCACGGCCGATCTTCGTGCCGATGTCCGCCAGATAATCCCCGCTCATGCCTTCGCCTGCGAATCCCGGTTTTAAAGTGACAAAAAAAAGAACAAGCGCCCCTGCAATCATCAAAGTCTTACGGTTCATTTTTCCTCCTGTTTCAAAATCCCTGTTTTTTGAGCTTGCCTAGCAAAGCCTTGCCCTGTTTCCGGGGATGCGTTAGAAAATCCGAAAATTGATTTAAATACCTTGCGATCAAATCGGATTCGAGATTGACCCTGTCTCCGCTTTTCTTTTTTGAAAGGGTGGTTTCCTGAAGCGTATGCGGGACAATTCCCACTTCAAAAACAGGGCCTTTTACTTTTTGAATCGTCAGGCTGATACCATCCACGGTGATCGAGCCTTTGGAGGCAACGAAAGGCAACACTTCTTTCGGCGCTTTGATTGAAATGGTTTTATTCCGGCCAAGGCTTTTGATTTGAACGATTTGTCCAAGGCCGTCGACATGGCCCGTCACAAAATGGCCTCCGAGAGAATCCCCCAGCCGGAGGGAACGCTCGATATTCACCCGCTCCCCTTTTTGCAAATCTCCCAGAGTTGTCGACTCCAGGGTTTCACGGATCACGTCCGCTTCAAAGCTCCCGGGCGCAGGAACCCGCGCGGTGAGGCAAACGCCGTTCACGGCAATGCTTTCGCCCGCTTCGATTTTTCGTTTTTCTTTTTTGAGCAGCCGGAAGGAAAAATGGGCCTGTCCGCTTTGTTTTTCTTTTTTGACGACCCTTCCCTGATTTTGAATAATGCCGGTGAACATCAGGGGCGCCCTTCGAAGAGCCAGTCTTCGCCCAACTTTGAAACGGTATCAATCTTGAAGCGGATGGC
>CAYGIT010000183.1:0-4093 GCA_964349955.1 uncultured bacterium | reverse complement strand
AAAGGTGACTGTCACCTTTTTTGGTGACAGTCACCTTTTGGGGAAGAGGGGAAGATGAAGACGACATTTCCCAAATGTCCTGGGTGTGAAGGGCGTGAATTAAACTGCCTGAACCGAGAAAGAGAAGGGCTTTGAAGAAGGCGTGGGTGGTGAGGTGAAACATGCCGGCGCCGGGATTATGAAGGCCGAGTGCCAGGACCATGTAACCGAGCTGGCTTAGGGTGGAGTAGGCCAGGATTTTTTTGATGTCGTTTTGAACGACGGCGATAGTTGCTGCCAGAAATGCGGTGATTGCGCCGGTCCAAGCGATGATCATCAGGGCGCTGGCGCTTGCGGCAAAAATAAAATAAATGCGGGTCAGGAGAAAAACACCGGCGGCCACCATGGTTGCGGCGTGGATCAGGGCGCTGACAGGGGTGGGGCCTTCCATGGCATCCGGGAGCCAGACATGGAGCGGGACCTGCGCGGATTTGCCGGCGATCCCCAGAAAAATCAAAAGGGCAATCGCGGTCATGGCATGCGCGGGAATGAGGACGAGGGGCACCTGCTCTAATTGTAAAAAATTAAAGGTGCTTTGGCCGTTTTGTTTTAAAAATCCAAATAGCATGAGAATTCCGATCATCATGCCGACATCGCCGACGCGGGTGGTGAGAAATGCTTTTTTGCCGGCCGTGGAAGCTTCGGGCTTTTGGAACCAGAAGCCGATCAATAGATAAGAAGAAAGCCCCACGAGTTCCCAGAAAACGAAGATCTGGATGAGGTTGTTGGAAAGGACGATGCCGAGCATGGAGAAAGCGAAAAGAGAAAGGCTTGCGAAATAACGGCCATAGCTTTCGTCATCTTTCATGTAGGCCATGGAATAAAGGAAGATAAGGGAGCCGATGCCGGTGACGATCAGGAGCATCAAAAGTGAAAGAGGATTGACCAGAACTCCGAATTCGATGGGCAGGCCTTCGAGCGGGATCCATGCGATCGAGGATTCAAATGGCGATTTGGCGGTGACGAAAAGGACAACAGACAAAGCAAAAGAAACGAGCAAGGTGCCGGTTGCGGCAATGCCCGCGGCCTTTGGATTTTTGAGGAGAAACAAAGAAATCAAAAGAGCAGCAAAGAATGGAAGCCAGAGAACCAACCAGGGAATGGCAATCATAGGCCAAACTCGAGTTTAGTCTTTAGTCTTTGGTCTTTAGTCTTCGGTCTCATCTCAGCCTTTCAGGCTCCCGATTTCCTGGGTGTCAACAGATGCTTGTTTGCGGAAAAGCAAAACGGTAATGGCCAGCCCCACGGTTACTTCGGCGGCGGCAATGACCATGACAAAAAAAGCGGTGAGTTGGCCGCGTGCATCGCCGTGGAGGGCGGAGCCGGCAATGAATGCAAGATTTGCGGCATTGAGCATGAGTTCGATGGAAAGAAGAATCAAAAGAACGTTGCGGCGGATGAGAAGGCCGAGAAGCCCAATGGCAAAAAGGATTCCGCTGAGGATCAAATAATGGCTTATGGGAATCATTATTCTTCTCCTTTGACGAGGCTGACTGCTGCCAAAACGCCGAGGAGTAAAAGAAAAGAGGTCAATTCGAAAGGAATGAGGTACTGATGAAAAAGCAGCCGGCCGACGGCTTCAATGGAGCCATCCACCAAAGTGGATTGAAGAGGCGCAATTTTTTTGAGGAGGGCCAGAAGTCCGGCAAGAAGCAGGATGGCCGTTAAAAGAGCAGCGAAAAGATGGCCTTTGTGAAAACGGGTCCAGAACGGAGTGCTGGTGGCGCCGATTCCCTGGAGCATGATGACAAAAAGAAAAAGGACGAGGACGGCGCCTGCGTAAACAATGAGATGCGCCATGGCGACAAAGGGAGCTCCGAGCAAAAGGTAGAGTACGGAAAGGCAGAACATGGTGACGATGAGGGAAAGAAGCGCGCGCGTGGGTTTGGAAGAAAAAATGACGGACAGGGCGCTCAGAATGGCAATGCCTGAAAAAGAATAAAAAATCACGGGCAGCATTGCCGTTTACCCTTCCGCAGAAAAGGATTGGGTCAAAAAAGAGGCGTGGTTATGAGCCACTTCGAAAAAGCCGGGGCCGACTTTAAAACGCTTCTCCGTTCCATCCGGCTCCCGGATTTCAAAGCGTCCGCCGGGAGAGGAGGTGACATAGGGCGCATGATTGGCGAGCACGCCGACAAAGCCGGTTTCGGCCGGAATCAGGGCATGCACCACCTGGGCGGTGAAGACAGAACCTTGAGGAGTAATGACTTCTATATTATAGATCGATGGCATAGACTTATTTTTATTTCGCTCCAACTGCCTGCATTTTATCGTAATTTTCAACCACGTCTTCGATGCTGCCGGCCATGTAAAAACATTGTTCGGGAATATGGTCGAATTCTCCGGAGGCGACGCGTTTGAAACTCTGCACGGTTTCTTTCAGGCGAACGTATTTTCCTTTGCGGCCCGTGAAGGCTTCGGCGACGGAAAACGGTTGCGAAAGGAAGCGTTCGAGTTTGCGCGCGCGAATGACGACTTGCTTGTCTTCGGGAGAAAGCTCGTTAATACCGAGAATCGCGATGATGTCGCGCAAATCCTTATAACGCTGAAGGATTCGCTGCACTTCACGGGCCGTATCGTAATGTTCCTGGCCCACGATGCGGGGGTCCAGCATGCGCGAAGTGGAACCCAGAGGATCGACGGCCGGATAAATACCGAGTTCGGCGATTTGGCGCGACAACACTGTAACGCCGTCCAAATGGGCGAAAGCGGTGGCCGGAGCCGGGTCAGTAAGGTCGTCGGCCGGAACGTAAATGGCTTGCACCGAAGTGATGGATCCTGCTTTGGTGGAGGCGATGCGCTCCTGGAGTTTCGCCATTTCGGTGGCAAGGTTCGGCTGGTATCCGACGGCCGAAGGCATGCGTCCGAGAAGGGCGGAAACTTCGGAACCGGCCTGCGTGAAACGGAAAATGTTATCGATAAAAACAAGCACGTCTTGATGGGCTTCATCACGGAAGTACTCAGCCATGGAAAGACCCGTCAGAGCAACACGAAGGCGCGATCCGGGTGGTTCGTTCATCTGCCCGAATACCATCGCGGTTTTTTTGATAACGCCTGATTCCTTCAGTTCAAGCCAAAGGTCATTTCCTTCACGGGTACGTTCTCCGACACCACAGAAAACCGAAACGCCGCCGTGTTCGGTGGCGATATTGTGAATGAGTTCCATGACAATGACGGTTTTACCGACGCCGGCGCCTCCAAAAAGGCCGACTTTTCCGCCTTTCGGATAGGGGGCCAGCAGATCGATAACTTTGATGCCGGTTTCAAGGATTTGAGTGACCGGCAGGAGCCCTTCATATGCGGGAGCGGGCCGGTGAATCGGATAGCGTTTTTCCGGATTGGGAATGCTGCCCTGTTCATCAATGGGATCGCCGAGAACATTAAAAATGCGGCCGAGGGTTTGATCGCCGACGGGAACGGAAATCGGCGCGCCGGTGTCTTTGGCTTTCATGCCGCGGACAAGGCCGTCGGTGGCGGCCAGAGCGATGCAGCGAACCACGTTATCGCCAAGATGCTGGGCCACTTCAAGAATGAGTTTCGATTTTGTAGCGGTATTTTCAATTTCAAGGGCATTCAGAATTTTGGGAAGATTTTGCGGCTCAAACTGAATGTCAACGCTGGGGCCTACGACTTGGACAATGGTACCGACTGACATTTAAAACCTCCGTATTAGGGATTAGGGAGTTGGGATTCGGGAATTGGTTTCCCCGGTCCCCAAACCCCGATTCCCGATCACTTGATTTTTAAGGCTTGAGAACCCGACACGATTTCGATAATTTCTTTTGTAATCGCGGCTTGCCGCGCTTTGTTGCGTTTTAAGACAAGGGAGTCGATCATTTCCCGGGCATTTTTCGTGGCCTGGCTCATGGCGGTCATCCGCGCGATTTGTTCGGAGACAATAGCCTCGAGAAAGAGTGTCCGGATTTTGGATTCAAAGTAAAAGGGAATCAGTTTTTTGAAAATGCTCGCTGCCGAGGGCTCAAAAATGTAATTAACTGAATTGCTGTCATCCTCCGGCTTGACCGGAGGATCCAATTGGATTCCCGCTTTCGCG
>CAYGIT010000182.1:0-4322 GCA_964349955.1 uncultured bacterium | reverse complement strand
CCATTTCGAAATCCGGCCGAACATTCTCCTGAAAAAGCCGGACTTTTTCGATTTTTCCGGCCATGATGGCTTCGTGCACACCCTCACCCGAGAAAAATTTAGCCAATTTTTTAAGCTCCCCCACTTTGACCCAAAGGCTGGCATCCGCCATTTTGGCCAGGGCCGGATCTGCTTCTTTTTCAATCAGCGCAACCACAATGCGCCAGCCTTCCCGGCGGGCCTCATGGGCCGCAAGCACGGGAAAACGTCCGTTTCCGGCAATGATGCCAATAGTTTTCATGGGATTCGAAACCGCTCTAGCGGCAGATGCCGCGTTCGGATTTTTTCAGGAAATCAATCAACGCTTCGATCGAGGCCGAAGGCAGGCATTCTTTTTCAAGCTGGATCACGGCATTTTTCAGGGTCAGCCCGGCGCGGAAAACAATCTTGAGGGCCCTGCGTAAAATTATTTTTTCCTGTTTTGAAATGCCGGCCCGGTCCAGGCCCACGGTATTCAGGCTGAACACTTTGGCCGGATGGCCGTCGGCGATCATGAAAGGAGGCACATCCTGCACCACTTTGGAGCACCCGCCGATCAAAGCCAGCTTTCCGATCCGGACAAATTGATGAACCGCGGAAAGCCCTCCGATGACCGCGCCATCTTCGACAATGACATGGCCGGCAAGCGTCGCATTATTGGCGAGAATGGTATTGTTATGAAGGATGCAATCATGGGCCACGTGGGCATACGCCATGAGAAGATTTCCATTTCCAAGAACGGTTTCAGTCCCTTCTTTGGTCCCCGGATTGAGAGTCGCATATTCACGGATAACATTCCGGTCCCCGATTTTCAGGTAACTGATGCCGCCTTTGAATTTTTTGTCCTGGGTACGGCTGCCCACCACGGCCCCTGTAAAAATTTCATTTTCCGCGCCGATCACGGTGTATCCTTCAATGGAAACACGCGCGCCGATTTTTGTGTCCGACCCAATCTTGACGGTGGCTTCAATAATAGAATACGGCCCGACTTCTACCCCTTCGGCAAGTTCGGCGTCCGGATGGACAATTGCCGTCGGGTGGACCGTCACCTGTCCACTACGGCGAATTTCACTTCCGCTTCGCATACAAGCTTGTCTCCTACATAGGCACGGCCGGCGCATTGGCCGGTCCGGGCGCGGATTTTCTGCACTTCCACTTCCAGGCGTAATTCATCTCCGGGCATGACCGGCTGGCGGAACTTGGCAGAATCGATGCTCATGAAATAGGCAATCTTGTTCGAGTTTTCGGGCTTGCTCAACATGATGACCCCGCCCACCTGGGCCATTGCCTCGATAATCAAAACGCCGGGCATTACGGGATGCCCGGGGAAATGACCCTGAAAAAAATAATCATTCACCGTCACTTGCTTGTAACCGACCGCGCTAACTCCGGGCACGAACTTCTCAATGCGGTCAATGAAAAGAAAGGGGTAACGGTGCGGAAGGATTTTCTGGATTTCAGACACGTTCAAAGTGGAGGATGACGGGATTTTTTTTTCCTGATTAGCCATAAGAAGTTCCCTCACAAATTCGACGTTGAGCGAATGCCCGCTGCGAGCGGCAATGATATGCCCGCGGACAAAGCCGCCGGCCAGAAAAAGATCCCCCAGTAAATCGAGAATTTTATGGCGGCAGGCCTCATTTTCAAAACGAAGCTTGTTTTCAATCGGAAGATTATGCTCGAAAACAAGCGTATTGGAAAGATTTGCCCCTTTGCCGAATCCTTGCGCCAGCAGCATATTGGCTTCATCCTTAAGGCAAAAGGTACGGGCCGGGGCTAGCTCGCGTTCGAAAATTTCAGGCAGCATGTGTACGGTCAGAAACTGGTCTTTCAAATCTTCGTGGTGGTAGCTCAACGTGTAGGAAATCGTCAGCGTCGGCGCCGGAAGAATCACAATCGACTGGTCCCCCCGGTCGATAAAAAGGGGCTTTTTGACTTCGATCCACCGGCGGGGAGCATTCTGCTCGACCAGGCCGGTTCTCTGAATGGCTTCCACGAATTCGCGGGCGCTGCCATCCATGCCCGGAAGCTCGTCTCCGTCCACCTCCACATGGGCATTGTCCACACCCATTCCATGAAAGGCGGCCATCAAATGCTCGATCGTACTAACCACGCCGTTTCCGACCCGGAGGGCGGTTTGGCGCAGTTCATCGCTTAAAACATTTTCCACCGTGGCGCGCACTTTAAGGTTTGGATCAAGATCGGAGCGGGAGAAAAGAATCCCGGTGCCGGGCCCGGAAGGCGAGAGAATCACTTTCACGGGACGGCCGGTATGCAGGCCCTGGCCTTCCAGCAGAACGGATTGAGAAAGCGTCCTCTGCTGCATTTATTTTTTCTTGCCGCCTTTTTTGGGATCGTAATTTTTGTTCAATTGGTCGGAGACTTCCCGGGTCAAATCAAATTTAGGATTCCGGAAAAGCAGCGCGCGGTCGTTAAATACGAAATCCAGCCCTTTTTTCTGGCCGATTCCCTGCACCGTATCATCGATGTCCTTGAAAATTTCACGCACAACTCCGTTACGCTGTTCTCCGAGAGCCTGACGCGTTTCGGCGTCAAATTCCTGGAGGTCTTTGATTTTCTTGGAAAGGGCTTCCTGCTTTTTAGCTTTGGCATCATCGGCAAGAAGGGCAAGCTCGTCTTTCATCTGGCGGATTTCTTTTACAAAACTGTCGCGCTCTTCTTCTTTTTTCTTGCCGGCTTCCTGAAGGACTCGGTCATTTTCCTTGGTTTTCTGGTATTCATCGAAAACCTTGGCCACATCCACAAAACCATATTTTCCGGCGGCATCGGCGGCCCGGGCGGTGGAAACTCCTGACAAACTGAATGCAACTGCCATCAAAAAAACTGCCAAGCCCGTTTTTTTATTCATTTCTCTCTCCTGGTTTTAATGTTGGAATGAAAAGGATTGCCCTGAACTAACGTTTAAAAACCACGGCTCAAACTGAATTCAAACCGGCCGTTCCTGTTTTTGGTGTCACGGTTTGCAATGGGAAGCCCGTAATAAAAGGCCATGGGCCCCAAGGGAGTTTTGATTTTAACGCCGGGTCCGACGCTGATTGCAAAACCGCCGAAATCAACATTGTAAGATTTCCGGCTGACATTTCCAGCATCCACAAAAAAAGCGCCCTTGAAAGCGTCGAGTTTATAAATCGGAAAAGTGTATTCCAAACTCATCAAAGCCATGGTCTGGCCTCCCACCGCATTTCCAGCCTCAATCGGGCCCACACGCCGGTAATTGTAACCGCGAACCGTTCCAAGACCGCCGGCATAAAACCGGTCAAAAATCGGGACTTCATCCGATTTCCCGAAACTGTCGGATGCGCCAAGTTTCGTCCGCCATTCCAGAACATGTTTCTTGAAAAAACTCCAGTAGTGGGTATAACTCGTCTGCATAATATAATAACTCTGGTCCCCGCCCAAAAAGCTTCCCGCCAAATCCCCGTTCAACGTGTACAGGAACCCTTTCGTGGGATTATAAACATTGTCACGTTTATCAATCGAGAAAATCAGCGCGCGCCATTTGGAAATCCAGTTGGTGCCGGAAAATTTCACCACGGTCGCCGGAGCATCCTCCGAAAAATTATCCAGTTTAATGCGCTCCAGCGTATAACCGGTACCGATACGGAAAATATCGCGGAATTGCCGTGAAAAAGTGGTGCCTGCACCGAGGCGGCCTTCTTCAAAATCCACGTTTTCACTGCTTTGATGGGTGTTGTAAATATCGCTCGACCAGGAAACCGGTTTGTTGAAAAGGTAGGGTTCGGTAAAATTAAGGTCAAAATAACGGCTGATGGACCCGATGCGTCCGGACAGCGAAAGGGACTGCCCGCCGCCCGTAAAACGCGGCCAGTTGAGAATATCAAAATTGCGCTGCGCAATTTCGGCAAACCCCACGTATTTATCCACGGAACTGATCCCGCCGCCGAAAGATAGTTCTCCGGTCCGTTTTTCCTTGACGCGAAAAACCAGGTCTTTCCGGTTAGGCTCCGAGCCGGGCTCCGTATCGTAAGTGATTTCTTCGAAATAATTCAGGTTTTCGAGCCGTTGTTTTGATTTCTCGATTTTTTCACCGTCAAATTTTTCGCCCGGGCGGATCCGGAGCTCACGGCGGATCACCATGTCCTTGGTTTTCGTGTTACCGCGAACGATTACCTTCTCGACGAAATAAAGGTCCCCTTCCTGAATCTGGTAATTGACATCCACTTTCTTCGTGGAGCGGTTCAATTTCACATCCGGAACCACGCGCGCATCCATGTACCCGCGCTTGTGGTAGTACTCGATGATTTTTTCAATGTCCCTGGAAA
>CAYGIT010000181.1:0-4399 GCA_964349955.1 uncultured bacterium | reverse complement strand
GGGCGTGGCTCAGCTTGTTTTTCTGGCTCTTTATAATCACAAGATGAAAGCCCGTTAAGTTGGAAAAAACGCTTCGCGACCTGATTGAAATCTCCAAATTTGCAGCACAGCACCCCCGCCTGGTTCAGGGCGGCGGCGGAAATTGCTCGGTCAAATCCAGCGAAAAAAGGTGGGTGAAAGCTTCCGGCAGTTTTTTGGAAGATATTTCGGAAAGCCATGGTTTCGCAATCGTTGACGCCCGCAGCGGGACTCCGCTGGACGAAAGCCGCGGAAAAGCTTCGATGGAAACGCCGCTGCACACTTTATTGGGTTCTTTTGTCATCCACACGCATCCGGTCGCGGTGGCGGCCCTTGTTTCAAGTACCGAAGGGCAGCGCTGGTTCAGGGAACTGTTTACGGATGACGCGCATGTCTGGGTGGAGTATGCGACGCCCGGGCAGAAGCTTTATGAAAAAGTAAAATCGACTCTGCAGGGCCGCGCTCTTTCCTCTGATTGGGTTCTCTTTTTGAAAAACCACGGGTTGTTTATTTCTTCCGAATCAAAAGAGCGCGTTATGGACTTGCTCGAAAAAACGGTTTCTTGTGCCGAACAATTTTTTGGAAAACCGCCGGAAAAATTGCCTGAAATTCCGGCGGACCGCTACCTGACACCCGATCATGTGATTTATGGCCCGCTCGGAAAGACCGGGCCTTCTCCGAAACAAACCATTGCTGTGGAGGAAACCCTTTTGCTGGTAAGGCAGGCCCTTGGCCTTATTGCCCAAAAAGGCGGGACTCCGGATTGGCTGCCGGCAAGCGAAACGGCTGTGCTGTTGGGCATGGACGAAGAAAAATACCGCCGGAAAATTCTGGGAAATCCATGAAAGTCGTCATTCCGATGGCCGGAAGGGGAAAGCGATTTCTCGCGGCCGGTTATCAAACTCCTAAAACCCTGATTGAAATCGAAGGACGCCCCGTGGTGGAACACGTGGTGCGGCACTTTTCCCCCCAGGATGATTTTGTTTTTGGAATCAATGAAGAACATGCCCGAGAGACTGTTCTGCCCGGGGTCCTTCAATCGCTCGCGCCGCGCGGGAAAATCATCACGATGCCGTATGAAAAAGGCGGGCCGATTGCCACTGTGAATCAAATGGCCGGTGAAATCGGGGATGAAGAAGCTGTTGTTGTGAACTATTGCGATTTTTCCTGGTTTTGGGACTATGAGGATTTCAAGAAAACGGTGAAAGCTAATGATTGCGACGGCGCGGTGATTTGCTACCGGGGGTTTCACCCGCATCTTTTGGGGCCGAACCGGTATGCCACGCTGGATGCTGACGGATTATGGATGAAGGAAATCCGGGAAAAACATTCCTGGCATGACCATAAGCAAAAAGACTGGAGCAGTTCGGGGACGTATTATTTCAAAAAAGGGAAGTCCATTAAAAAATATTTTAAGGAAATCGAATCGCGAACCGACTGGCGCATCAATGGCGAGCATTATGTCAGCCAGATTTTTCAGTTGATGAAGGAAGACGGGCTCAAAATTTTTATTTATGAGGTTCCGTTCATGCTGCAGTGGGGAACGCCGGAGGACATGGAAGAGTACCGGTATTGGTCAGATTATTTTACATGCAAAGCAAAGGCAAAGCCGGGCGCGGCCCGGCAGGACATGCAAACTTTGATTTTGATGGCCGGAGCGGGCAAACGTTTTGCGGATGCGGGATATACGGTCCCCAAACCTTATATCCCGGTGGATGGCGGCATGATGGTTGCGCGTTCGGCGCAGAGTTTGCCGCAGGGAAATCGCACTTTTCTGGTCACGCGTGATGAGTTGCGCGACCCCGCTTCGGAAAGCCGGCTCAATCGAGAATTGAATTCTCCGAAAATCATCAGCCTGAAACGGATGACGGAAGGGCAGGCCGAGACCGCGCTTTGCGCCAAGGCGGAGATCGATCCTGAAAAGCCGCTTTTAATCGGGGCTTGCGATCATGAGATTTTTTTTAATGAAAGCCGGTTTCAAAAATTGACCGTTCCGGATTCCGGCATTGATGCGCTTATTCTCACTTACCGCAATAATCCGAATGTGAGGCGCAATCCGCAGGCTTATGGCTGGGCGGATGTGGATTTGGAAGGGCGGGTGCGAAAGGTCTCGGTCAAAAAGGCCCTGGATGGAGACCCGGCCAAAAACCATGCATTGACGGGTTCTTTCTGGTTCCGGAAAGCGCGGACTTTTTTTGAAAATGCCGAATGCATGATTCAAGAAAACAGCCGCATCAATAACGAGTTTTATATTGATCAGGCCATGAATTTTTTGATTCGGGCCGGGCTTCAGGTAAGTGTTTTCGAGACGGACGCTTATGCGTCGTGGGGAACACCGGATGATTTGAAAACGTATGAGTATTGGCAAAAGTATTTTGCTGCCTATGCCTCCCGCGGAATCAAGGTTTCGGCCGTGATTCCGGCTTATAACGAAGCCCAAAATTTACCCAGGCTCATTGAGGACATCCGGGCCTGTGTTGAAAAAAATAAAATAGAAAATCATTTTGAATGGATTTTGGTCGATAACGGGTCGAAGGACGAAACATGGCCGCTTTTGCAGGCCCAGGCTGCAAAGCTTCCTTATATCAAGCCGGTTCGGGTGCCGGTGAATCAAGGGTATGGGCACGGAATCTTCGAGGGTTTGAAACAGGGTTCTGGCGAGATGCTGGCCTGGACCCATGCCGATTGTCAAACCGACCCCGAAGATGTTTTCAGGGCCTTTCAGGTTTATGAGCGGGAGTCTGCCCGGGAATCGCGCGTCCTGGTCAAAGGGGCGCGCCGGAACCGCGGATGGCTGGATAAGTTTTTTTCACTGGGCATGCAGATTTGGGCGAGCGCTGTGCTGGGCGTTCGGTTGACGGAAGTGAATGCGCAGCCAAAGCTTTTTTCACGTGCTTTGTATGAGGAAATGAAAAATCCTCCGAAGGATTTTTCACTCGATTTGTATCTTTTATATCTTGCCCGGAAAAAGGGATGGCGCATTTGCGAGATGCCGGTTTATTTTAAGCCGCGCGTGCAGGGGGAAGCCAAGGGCGGCGGCGGAAGTTTCAAAAACCGCTGGAAATTGATCCGGAGAACCTTTAAATACATTCTTGAGTTGCGCCAAAAAATGAAAGAGCAGGGAATTTGATGCTTTTGATCCGTCATCGTATCAATACCATACAGGATTTAAAAACCGTTGCGCCGGAAATGGGCGTTGAGCTTGATTTGCGTGAAGCCGGCGGAGAAGTCATTCTGCAGCATGATCCCTTTAAATCCGGAGAAAGTTTTGAAGAGTATTTGAAGCATTACCGGCATGGATTGATGATTCTCAATATCAAGAGCGAGGGAATCGAGGAACGGGTTTCGGAACTCGTTAAAAAAAATGGCGTCAAAAGTTATTTCTTCCTGGATACGGCGTTTCCCGCGATGATGAAGTTGATCCGTGAGGGTGAGAAGCATATTGCCGCTCGCTTCTCGGAGCATGAACCGATCGAGGGATGCCTGGCTTTGAAAGGCCGGGTGGAATGGGTCTGGGTGGACTGCTTTACGCGCTTGCCGTTTACGCCGCAAAGCTATGCTTTGCTGAAGCCGCATTTTAAACTCTGCCTGGTTTCTCCGGAATTGCAACAGCATCCCAAGGAAATGATCGCGGATTTTAAAAAAGAGCTGAAGGTTTATCCGGTGGATGCGGTTTGCACGAAATACCCCGAATTATGGCAATCCTCAAAAAATTAAAGCAAGCCGTTCTTCAGAAAAAAGCTGTTTTGCTGGATCTGGACAATACCCTTTATGCCTATGCCCCTTGCCACCGTGAGGCTTTGAAGAAAACTTACCAGGTTTATTCCCGGCGTATTGAAAAAATTTCTTTTGCCCAATTTCAGGAGCATTACAATCAGGCCCGCTGGGAAATCCATAAGCGCCTGCATGGGCAAGCAGCCTCGCATTCACGCTTGCATTATTTTCAGATCATGCTTGAAAAGAAAGGCTCGGTTTCTGCGGCGGCAGATTTTGAGGAAATTTATTGGGCGGCCTTTTTCAAAAAAATGAAATTGGCTGCCTGGGTATTTCCATTTCTGGATTTTTGCGCCAAAGAACATAAGAAAGTCGTGATTGTGACGAATTTAACGACGGCCCTTCAGATGCGGAAGCTGCAATCTCTGAAATTGGATAAGAAAATAAATTTTCTGGTTACTTCAGAAGAGGCGGGAGTAGAAAAACCCCACCCCAAAATTTTTCGCCTGGCCCTCAAAAAAGCCGGAGCAAAACCCGGTGATGCCATTTCCGTTGGGGATGACATCGCTTCTGACAAAACAAAGTCCCTGGCCTTCTTTAAGATTTAACTACTTAGGACCAAACTCACCTTAAATTGTCAAAAAATACTGCTAAAGCGGTATAAATT
>CAYGIT010000180.1:0-4445 GCA_964349955.1 uncultured bacterium | reverse complement strand
GTATAACACCGTGAAAAAGCCTGGAGAAAACCAGGCCTCAATACAAAAAGGGAAATTAAAGGGCAAGGAAATTTATGTATTTCAATTAATCCAAGAAGCGGCTCCAGCGCCTGCGTCCGAAGTAACCAAGCCTGCCACTCCAAAGCCTGTTGCCCTTTCCCAATCTATTTCTGCCCAGCCGGAAGAAACTCTAAAGTCAAAAGGGGGCAGACCGATTATTCAATCCGAAATGCTCACTCAAGGGAATCGAAAAGTAGCGGAGCCGCAACCATTGGTGAATCTTTCCAAAAAAGAATTAAGCCCGGAAGAACGAAAGGTCGTGGATTTTTTAACGGGTTCCCAAGTTGCCTATAAGTTTGAGGCCCGGATAAAACAGGGCGAATGGATGAATTTTAAAAAAGGAGTTGCCAGCGAAAAAATGGAGAATGAAACAGGCCAGGCAAAAGTCGAGGATGTTGATGGGCTTCAGAATCTTGCTCTTCAAAATTTTGAGCCAAACAACGACCGGCTCGGATTCTCCACTTATGGAGATTATAATGGGGACACTCTCAAGGCCTTGGAGCGTGTGCGTAAAACGCATGGAGCCGTTCTTGCGGCCTATGCCATCCAGGAGTCTCAATTTGAGAATAAGATCCATAAAATTGTAAAAAACTCCCAGGGCGATTTTGAAGAAAAAGTGGTTGTTGTTACGTTGCAAACTGTCGGAAACTATGAGCGATCGCAGCGCACGGGGCGTGCAGCTGGCGGTGCTTTCGTCAATTTTCTCCTCTCTGAAAAAAAGTTTCTTGAAATTCGAGATACTCTGGCGCGAAACCCAGAGCTTATCTACGAGGCCATTCGAAGGCGCTCGCCCTCAATTTATGAGGAATATTTAGTCAAGCGATGGGGGAATTCTGATGAAGCCGAAAAAATGAAGACGCGGCAATTGCCAATTCCTGTTTTGATCGGCAAAAAGAATGCGGAATCGGGAAGCGAGATTGTCTTGGGAGCCTTGAACGTCATTGATTTAAATGACAGAGATGAAATGTATAGCCTTAGACGCGCCGAATTTACTCGCTCCGAAGCGCGGAAAATTCCAGGTGAAACAACCCGGGGTGTAGCCGCGCCGCGGTTCTTGAGAAAGGAAGTGACACAAAGTGAAGCCCAGAAGGCGATGAGGGTTCTGGAGAGGTATTTGCAGCAACTGCTTGAGCTGAATTCCAAAACCTTTGAGGAAAAAAGATGGGCGTTGATGCGTGTGATGGCCGCTTATGATATGAGCCCTTCGGCGCTTTCTCCGGATCCACGGGATTTGGCCCTTCTCGGAGATGGATTTAATCGCCGTGAACTTCAGGAAGCGATTGATACCTTACTGTCAAAACAAAGACCGGAAGGGCTGCGCTTTATGGATATTTTTTCAAAACTTATCACGGACCGAAGTTCAGAAGAAATTGAGAAAAAGCGCGCGGGTCTACTTGAAGCTATCCAGACACAAGGCATTGATTTGAATTCCTCGACTGCGGCTGGCTTTACGGTTTTTTCTGCGCAGAAAATTGACGGGGAGGGAAAACTATTTCACGGGAATTTAAATAACGCGGATGGAAAATTACTGGCCGTGGTACTGATACAGACCAATAAAAAAGGAGAGGTCTCGGAAATTTATCTTGGGGATGGTTCCAGGCAATTTTACCGTTTAAGATCAGAGAAGGAAATAAGCCCGCGGATTCAGGAGGAGCCCGGATTGGCGAAGGAACTCGAAGTCAGGGAAATGATTCAGAGTAAAATCAAGACCGAAGACCTTACAGGAAGCGCTATTCCGGAAAACGCGGGAATTCTTTTTGGGGGAGTATTGTCCGGCGAAAGAATCAGGAAAGCCTTGCGGAGAAGCCCGGGATTGGCCCGCGTGATTGCCTCGGAGGACAGTTTCTTCGTTTCTGTATCCGGGGATATGCTGATCCTGGAAAATGACGGCTATGCGAACGCATATTTTAATGGTTCGGTGCGCAGCCTCTTTTATCAGACGGGGATTGTTCCGGAGGATGATGACGAAACGCTTATCCATGAAATGATTCACGCGCTCTATCATGCCTGGCAGTGGCATGTTTCGCAAGATGACACCCCAAACGCCAAGAGCCGTGCGCAGAATAAACTTGATAGGGTCCACCGCCATTTTTTCGAGATGAAAGCGGGCCAAATTCAAAATCACTTCGGGCTTTTAAAAACGATTGCGGGCAGCAAAGGATATGCGCGGCATACGAATGCGTTCATGAAGGAAAGAAAAAATGAAGGACTTGTGGATGAGGCCTTCGCGCGGATCGCAGCAACTGTTTTAAGCGGAAAGCTGAGCCACGAAATGAATGGGGAAGAATTTCCGATCACTCTTCAGGACGTGCGGCTTTTGGAAGATCTGGGTTTTTCGGTGGATGCTCAATATAAAAAAGAAGTCCAGACAAAGGGTGCCCCGCAGGATCAGGGGACGACGATTGACCTGCTGCGACACATTGAGGCTGAAAAGGAGGAAGACCGGAAGCTGAAAGCCCTGGGCATTCGTCCGGCGGAGAAACAGAAGACGTCTTTGCCGGCTCCCGCACTTTCAACGACATCTGCAGTTACATCTACTCTTCAATTGTCAGGAGACGTAATATCCCATGGGTTCTTTCCTACACCGTTAGATTTCCAAGGGGTGACGGAAAATTTGTTACGTGCGCCCAATATGCAAATTCTCCTCGGCCTTGAGCCGCGCGCGGCCGTTGAGATGGCTTCGTTTCTGCCCCGCGAATTACCGGCCCCAAAAAAAGTTTTGCAGCCTTTATTTACTGAAAATGGTGACAGACACCCAAAAGAGGGACAGACACTCCGCTCCGAAACAAGGAAAACCGCCGAGCTTGATGTGGAGCCGCCGGGAAAAAGGAGTATTGAAGTAATTTCTTCTAATTATGACATCCGATGGACCCAGCAGGCTTTTAACGGAAAATCCAATGAATTAATCAGTCAGAACTGGCCGACCATTCGTAAGCAACTGAAAAAAGTCCTGAAAGGAGGGCAGAACTTCCTTGACTATAAACACTGGAGAAATTTATTGAGCTTGGAATTTGGTCCATCAAGGAACCCTGCCTTCCGTCTTTATTTCAAACAATTAGGAAACCAGTTTGTGATTGTGGCGGCTTTCCATCACAACGATATCGACTACCCAAACAGGCCGGGAGCTCGGTATCTGAATGCCGTCGCCGAATGGAATATTCCCACTTTAAGAGATAATTTACTGCCAAAGCAAACCAGCGACCAGTTTTTGCGGGAAAAGTTAGGACTATTGATCAAAACTGAATCCCCGAAAGTCGAACAAAAGGGCAATGAGGGTATCGGTGCTCGCCTTGCAGAGCGTTTTGCCCGACAGCAGGGCCGCTCCGAAACACGGGTGAATCTGTCTGATGATGGTTCTTCCGAGGTGAATAATGGCTCAGTGAATACCCTGCCTATCAATGATGAGAGCACTAATGACGGGGCGGCTCCTCCTGTCGTTGTTTATGGGAAAGATAAAAAACACGTTCAAGTCATTGATGGGGCTTCACGGGTTATCACAGTGGGGGATGTTCACGGCGACTTTGAAGGGCTGATGGAGTTGCTTTCAGCGGCTTTTTATCTCACAAAAAAGGATATTCAAAACATAAAAAAGAAGCTAAATCCGAAGCTTCGCGAAGCAAAAAGCATTAAGGATAAAAGAGAGATTATCGAAAAAATCATTCAAATCATGCTGCCTTATATCAAAAAAGGGGATGTGTTGGGCTTGGTCGGAGATTATGTGGATCGGGGCCAGCAAAATGTGGAAGTGATTGAATTTTTAATGGGATTGCAGGGGGCTTTAAAAAATCGTCCCGGTGCAGAAGCCAGTCTTGTTTTAGCGATGGGAAATCATGATTATGTTTTTCAGAAATTTTTTGAAACTTATCAAGGGGATGGAAAAGACGTTGAAGAAGCAAAATTAGAGCTCGCTAAAGTCGCACTCAAGGCAGATTTTTCGCGCCTTGCGGTTTCCGAGGTCGTGAGTACGCTTGAAGAATTTTTTAATATCTACGGTTCAATCGGGGAGATGAAAAATCTCGGTGTATTCGATTTTTTTTCCGGCTTAAAGCAATTAGTGGTTGTTAATAATTATGTAATCACCCATGGAAGCGTACCCGATATTTCCGGAAAGGATTCGCTCGATGCTTTGGAGGGCCATTATGACTCTATGGTAAAAACGGAGAAAATGGACCCGGCTTGGGAATATGTCACGGAATGGATAGATGATGAAGAACACGTAAGGAAAAGGCATCAGCTCTATGATTTGGTAGAAAAAGAAACTGGCGTCCGGCCCACGAGACTCGTTGTGGGGCACGATCCAAGATCCGGAAAGGTAGGCCGCGGCACTTCCGAAAAAAGCAAAGATGTCTTTTTTGTGGATGGGGGTTTAACACCCGATTATAGAG
>CAYGIT010000179.1:0-4462 GCA_964349955.1 uncultured bacterium | reverse complement strand
TGCCGCGGTAGCAGGTTCATTCACATAAGTCACCTGAAACGGAGCAAAAAGGGTGCGCGGAGCGGGCTCGCCGACGACGAATTCACGTCCGGTCAGGCCGCTTGACAGTTCGAAAACAAGAATCAGCACCGCGGCCAGAAAGGAAAACAAAAAGACCAGAACAGTCGCCCATGAGGGCGGGACGGTTGCTGACTTATTCTTTGTTTTCTCGCTAAGCGATTTAGTGCGGGCCTTTGCGGTCGTATCTTTCATAGGCTTTGATGACTTCCTGGACCAGGGGGTGGCGCACGACGTCCGTTTCGTCAAAATAAACGAAACGAATGCCGTTCACGCCGCCAAGCACGGTCTGGGCCTCGACGAGGCCTGATTTTTTTCCGGCGGGCAAATCAATTTGAGTAATGTCCCCGGTGACCACGGCTTTCGAAGACTGCCCCAGCCGGGTCAAAAACATTTTCATCTGCGTCGGTGTGCAATTTTGCGCTTCATCGAGAATTACAAAAGAACCGTTGAGCGTGCGGCCGCGCATATAAGCCAGAGGCGCGACTTCAATAATACCGCGGTCAAGGGCGCGCACCACCTCTTCATAATCCATCATTTCATAAAGTGCATCGTAAAGCGGACGGAGGTAGGGATTGACTTTAGCAGCCATATCGCCCGGAAGAAACCCAAGGCTTTCTCCGGCTTCAACGGCCGGGCGCGCCATGATGATGCGGCTCACGAGTTTCTTTTTCAGATAATCGATAGCAGCGGCCATGGCCAGATAGGTTTTTCCGGTTCCCGCCGGGCCGATTCCAAGCACAATATCATGATCGCGGATAGCAGCCAGGTATTTTTCCTGACTTTTGCCGCGCCCCTGAATGATTTTACCGCGGTGAAAAAAGCGGGTGGCGCCGGTTTCCCGTTCTTCCG
Source organism: uncultured bacterium (assembly GCA_964349955.1). Lineage (GTDB taxonomy): Bacteria > Omnitrophota > Omnitrophia > Omnitrophales > Aquincolibacteriaceae > CAYGIT01. The sequence goes on along the minus strand of CAYGIT010000179.1, from coordinate 3,553 downwards.
TGGAGGCCGCAGGGTGATGATGACTTTCTGAGGATTCTTTCTTTTCATGATGCGCCGCCGCATGACGGCTTTTGCCTGCCTGCCGCAACTCGTTTAACCGGCCGATAAAAAAGCGATAGGCGCTTTCTACTGCCGATTTGTCTCCTGAAATTTTGAGCCGGGAATTGCGGGCTGAAATCCTCACACCATATTCTTTTTCCGCGAAACGAAGATTTTCATCCAGACTTCCGTAAAGGGCAATCGCTTCTTCATTGGAATTGAGCTTAAGTGTTTTGTCCAAGGGTTCTCCTCTATGTTCTTACGCCAATTGTCATTCCCGCGAAAGCGGGAATCCATTTTAGTCTCTAAAGAAAATGGATCCCCGATTAAACCATTCGGGGATGACGCAAAATACGCGTCATTTTTTCACTGCGATAAATAATTCTTTCAACTGCCGGTCGCTTACTTCGCCGGGCGCTTCGGTCATCACGCAAATTCCTTTTTGATTCTTGGGGAAGGCAATAACTTCACGAATGGATTCGCGGCCCAATAGCAGCGTCACCAGCCGGTCCAGCCCGATCGCAAGCCCGCCATGAGGAGGCGCGCCAAAACTAAGCGCCTTCAAAAGAAAACCGAATTTGGATTCCGCTTCTTCATCGGTGATTCCCAATGCCTTGAAAACCTTTTGCTGCACCTCGCGGTTGTGGATACGGATACTTCCCCCGCCAATTTCCGTGCCGTTCAAAACCAGATCATAAGCGCGCGCCCTGACTTTCAGCGGCTCGGTTTCAATCAAGGCAAGGTCTTCCGCGCGAGGCGAGGTGAACGGATGGTGCAGGGCCTGGCAATGCTTTCCCTCTTCATTCCATTCAAAAAGCGGGAAATCCTTGACCCAAAGAATCTTGAAATTGTCATGCTTGAGCGCGAAATGCTCTTGAGCAAGCCTCACCCGCAAAGCGCCGAGCGCGACTGCGGAAATATGAGAATCAGAGGCCACCATCAAGATCAAATCGCCGGGCTTGGCTTTGAGCTCTTCCGTGAGTTTTGAAATTCTCGCCGCGTCAAAAAACTTGGCGATCGGTGATTCAACCTTGTCCGCAGCCGCGACTTTCATCCAGGCAAGCCCTTTGGCGCCATAATTTTTTAGCCATTCGGTCAGTTCATCGAAATTCTTACGGGAAAATTCGACGCCGGCCGGAGGCGTGAAACAAATCCCGCGGATTTTTCCCTGGGCCGCAACGCATTCATCAAAAATTTTAAACCCGCTTCCGGCGAAAATCGAAGTCAGGTCATGAAGCTCCATTTCAAAGCGAAGGTCCGGCTTGTCAGAACCGTAACGCGACATGGCCTCGTCGTAGCCCATGCGCTGGAAAGGACGCTCAAATTTTACTCCCAGCGTTTTCTCAAAAACTTCCGAAATCAGTCCTTCGACCAAATTCATGACATCGTCCTGCTCCACAAAAGACATTTCAAGATCGATCTGGGTATGTTCGGGCTGGCGATCGGCACGAAGGTCTTCATCCCGAAAACAGTGGGCAAGCTGGAAATAGCGGTCATAGCCCGCAACCATCAGGAGCTGCTTGAAAAGCTGGGGGGACTGCGGAAGCGCATAAAATGTTCCTGGATTGAGACGCGACGGCACGAGAAAATCGCGCGCGCCTCCGGGAGTGCTGCGCGTCATGGTCGGCGTTTCGATTTCGAGAAATCCCTGGGTATCGAGAAAATCCCTCGCCACTTTGCTCACACGGTAGCGGAAGGTCAGGGCTTCGGTCATGTCTCTGCGGCGAAGATCCAGAAAGCGGTATTGAAGGCGGAGCTCCTCATTGACGCCCTTTTCGCCGATTTCGAAAGGCGGCGTCGGGCAGGCATTCAGGATTTCCATTTCCTTGACGTGGACTTCGATCTCCCCGGTAGCGATCTTCTTATTAAGGGTGCCATCAGGACGTTTCGAAACCTTCCCTTTGATTTGAATCACAAACTCGGGCCGCAGGCTTTTGGCTTTTTGATGGGGCAAAGGGTTCTCGGATGAATTGAATACAATTTGCGTCACTCCCCACCGGTCGCGAAGATCGATAAAAACAATATCTCCATGATCGCGGTAAGTATCCACCCAGCCCGCCAGCGTGACCTCTTTATCCAGCGCCTTGAGACTCAACTCCCCGCAATTCGATGTGCGCATCATACCGGATCAATTCCTTTCAAATGAGAAAAGAGTTTTCCAAAAGCTATCTTTTCTTCAGTTCGCTTGTCTAAATCTTTGACAAGCCATTTCCTTTCACTCATCTCATTTTGTCCCAGCATGACAAAATATCTTGCTTTTATTTTATTGGCGAGTTTAAGGTGATCCGTCGGGTTCGAATACTTTCCTCCAATCACAGTTCGAAAACCAAGGCTGGAAAGTTTGCCTGCCGTGTCAGGAATCATTTTATAGTCTTCATCATTCAATCCATCCAGCGCGCCAAGATAAATAAAATTTTCTCGAAGTTGTTCGCCAAGCGAAGCCCCGGAAGCTTCAGCTGCCATCATAAGTCTTTCCATACCCAAGGCAAATCCGGTGCAGGGTGCGGGTTTCCCACCGAGATCATTGTAAAGTCTATCGTAGCGTCCCCCTCCAGCTAACGCGTCTTGGGCACCTAATCCTTCCGCAGACACCTCAAACACAGTTCCATTGTAATAATCCAATCCCCGGACTAAACGCCGTTGCACTTGAAACGGAATAGCTCGGGCTTCTAACTGATAGCAAATTTGTTTGAAGTCAGAACTGAGGGGCGCGATTTCTTCCCACGGCGCTTTTTCAATGACAGGCTGGCAGGATGGATTCTTGCAATCAAAAATCCTTAACACGTTTTTCTCAAGACGGTAATGACAATCCGGGCAAAGCTTGCTTTTCTCAATTCCAAAATAATTCTGCAAAGCCGCCTTTGCTTTTTTTTGATCTTCTGAGCTGCCGAGATCATTTAAGCGGAATTTCATATTTTTTATGCCAATAGAGTCGAGAAAATCATGAAGCAGGACAATCGCTTCAAAGTCACAGCGCCAACCGGATTCGTTAATAATCTCAATGCCCATTTGATGAAAATGACGCTTGCGGCCAGCTTGCGGACGCTCTGCGCGAAACATAGGCCCCAGATAATAAAGGCGTAATGATTTCGCCTGAGTCAAAAGTCCTTTTTCAATAACGGCTCGCGCGACAGACGCGGTCATTTCCGGGCGGAGGGCAATGTTGCGGCCTCCCCGATCCTCAAATGCAAACATTTCTTTGTGAAGAATGTCGCTGGCTTCACCTACGGACCGGTTGAAAAGTTCGGTATATTCAAGGATGGGCGTGCGAATCTCCCGATACCCTCTCATCCCAAAAAAGATCCTTACTTTTTCTTCAAGCCATTGCCACTTTTCGACTTCGCCGGGGAGGATGTCTTCCATGCCCCGGAGGGATTCAATCTTTTGAGCCATTTGACCTCATAATATAAGAAGGCAATATATCACACCGCTCCCCCAGCCGCAACTTAAGGAAGGGAGCATGTCAACGCAATTTAGAAATGTCCTATTCTTGGCAAAGTAGAAATGTCCGGTT
>CAYGIT010000178.1:0-4525 GCA_964349955.1 uncultured bacterium | reverse complement strand
ACTCAACATAGCGTCGGCACATTGCGCCAGATCGGCGTGCAGCCCGACATTCTTCTCTGCCGCACAGAGAAAAAGCTTTCGAAACAACTCAAAGCGAAAATCGCGCTTTTTTGCGACGTGGAAGAAAAAGCCGTGATTGAAGCCCGCGACGTCAGGTCCATTTACGAAGTGCCGCTCATGTTCAAGGAACAGGCGCTGGATGAAGTGATTTGCCGCTATCTGCGGATCGAATACAAGGCCGGCAGCCTTCATGCGTGGAAAAAAGAAGTGGTGGATAAAGCGCTTTCCCCCAAGCACACGGTCAGGATTGCCGTGGTCGGCAAATACATTGACCTGCAGGATGCGTATAAATCCATTTATGAATCCCTCAAGCACGGGGGGATTGCCAATGATTCCGAAGTGGTGGTCAAAAGAATCAATTCCGAAAAAATCCTCAAGAGCAATGCCGGGAAGCTGCTCAAGGACGTTTCGGGAATCCTGGTGCCCGGCGGTTTCGGCATGCGGGGGATTGAGGGAAAACTCAATGCAATCCAGTATGCGCGCGAAAATAAAATTCCCTTTTTCGGGATTTGCCTGGGCATGCAATGCGCCACGATTGAATTTGCCCGGAATGTTTTGGGCTGGAAAACCGCCAATTCCACGGAGTTCAATAAAAAAACATCGCATCCGGTGATCAGCCTTTTGGAAGAGCAGGAAAAAGTGGAGAGTTTGGGCGGCACGATGCGTCTCGGGGCATTGCCTTGCCATGTTAAAAAAGACACGAATGCTTCCAAAGCGTATAAAGCCGACGAAGTGATGGAGCGCCATCGCCACCGCTTCGAATTCAATAATCATTACCGCGAGGATTTCCAAAAGCAGGGTTTTCGTATTTCCGGAGTTTCGCCCGGCAATAAACTGGTGGAAATCATCGAGCTGGAAGACCATCCATGGTTTGTGGCCAGCCAATTCCATCCTGAATTCAAATCCAAGCCCGATAAAGCGCATCCTCTTTTCCGGGAATTTATCCGCCATGCCTTGCTTCAAAGAAACGGGGCCGCGCCTGAAGCGGAATCTCCGGCGGCGGAGAACCCGGAGCGCGACGAAGAAGCCGTTGCGGTCAAAGAGGCATGAATCCTGTGAATTTTAAAACCGTTTCGTTAGGTTCCATTGTTTTCGGAGATCCCCGGCAAATCGTGCTGATCGGCGGGCCTTGCGTGATCGAAAGTGAAGAGCATGCCCTCCGCCATGCCGAAAAAATCTCGAAAATCGCGCATGAACTGAATGTTCCGTATGTGTTCAAGGCCAGCTACGACAAGGCCAACCGCTCTTCCGGAAAATCGTTCCGGGGGCCGGGCCTGGCCAAAGGGCTCGCCATCCTCGCCAAAATTAAAAAGGAATTGGAGCTTCCGGTCATCAGCGATATTCACTCCATCGAAGAAATCGCGCCGGCCGCGGAAGTGCTGGATATTCTCCAGATTCCCGCTTTTCTCTGTCGCCAGACCGACCTGCTTTTGGCCGCGGCCCAAACGGGCCGGATTGTGAATGTGAAAAAAGGGCAATTCCTTTCTCCTTGGGAAGCCAAAAACATCGTGGATAAACTCGAAGAAGCCAACTGCCGCAAGATTCTTTTGACCGAGCGCGGCGCGTCCTTTGGCTATCAAAATCTTGTCAGTGATTTTCGTTCGATTCCGATCATGCGCGGTTTCGGCTATCCCGTGGTTTTCGATGCGACGCACTCGGTGCAGATTCCGGGTGGCAAAGGGACGGCCTCGGGCGGCATGGCCGAATTTATTCCCATGCTGGCGCGTTGCAGTGTTGTGGCCGGCGCAGATGCTCTTTTTATGGAAATTCACGAAAATCCCGCAGAAGCGCTTTCCGACGGGCCCAATGCCCTTCATTTAAACAAGCTGAAGCCGCTCCTCGAAGTGGTGATCGAACTGAAAAAAGTTATGTCGCGGGAAAGCCTTCCGGTATGAGCAGTCTCCTTAAAATCGCGCGGGAAATTTTTCAAATCGAAGCCAGAGCCATTCAAAGGCTTTCGCGGGGATTGGGCCGGAATTTTGAAAAGGCCGTGGAATGCATGGCCCGGTGCGAAGGTCGCGTGATCGTGACCGGAATGGGAAAACCCGGTTTTATCGCGCGCAAAATCGCGGCCACGCTTGCGTCCACCGGTACCCCGAGTCTTTTCCTGCACCCCGCCGAGGCCGTGCATGGGGACATCGGCATGGTCACGGAGAAAGACGTGATGATTGCGATTTCCCAAAGCGGAGAAACCGAAGAAATCGTGCGGTTGATTTCCATGATCAAAAAAAACGGCGTGCCGCTGATTGCGCTTACCTCCAATCCGGCTTCGGTGCTTGGGCGAGCGGCAAGCATTGTCCTGAATCTCGGTGTGACCCGGGAAGCCTGCCCTTTGAATCTCGCGCCTTCGGCTTCGACGACGGCGGCGCTTGCCATGGGCGATGCGCTGGCGTTGTCGCTCCTCAAATTGAAAGGGTTTCGCCGCGAAGATTTTGCGGAGCTTCATCCTGGCGGCAGTCTCGGCAAACAATTGTTGAGAGTCAAAGATCTCATGAGACGAGGCAAGGACAATCCGCGGCTGAAACCGGGTACGAAAGTCCGGCAGGCGCTTTTTGCCATCACGGAATCCCGTGCCGGAAGCTGCACCCTGATTGATTCCAAAGGAAAGCTGCTCGGAATTTTCACCGACGGCGATCTCCGGCGAAACCTTCGCTTGAACGGCGAAAAAATTCTGAATGAGCCCATTTCAAAACTTGCGACCTACAAACCGCTGGTGATTGAAGAGGAAAAATTTGCCGCCGAAGCCATTCATATTCTGAAAACCCGGAAAATCGACGAACTTCCGGTGGTGGATAAAAAAGGGCGGGCCGTGGGATTGCTGGATATTCAGGATTTATTAAAGGCCGGTCTTATTTAAGTGGCCAAGCGAAAGCCTTATCGCTTTGTTCTTTATCTTTTGGTGCGGGCCGGGGGATGGCTGGTTTTTATCCTGCCGCGGGAATGGGCGCTTTTTTTGGCGGCGCGAGGCGCGCGGTTAGGCTACTGGCTGGTAGGACGCCAGCGCCGGAAAACGCTGAAAAATTTGCAGCGGGCTTATGGCTCTCAAAAAACTCAGGCAGAGCTGGAATCGCTTGCGAAACAGGTTTTTGAAAATTTTGCATTGACCGGGGTCGAGCTTTTGCAATTCAGGAAACTCGATTTCGAAAAAGTTTCCGCCTTTGTCGATTTTGGCGATGCCTTCAAGGTTTATGATTCGCTTCTGGCTGAAGGCAAAGGGCTGATTTCGGTCACGGCGCATCTCGGCAACTGGGAACTTTTGGCCGCGGTTTTTGGCCTCAAGGGATACCGCGGGTCGGTGCTGGCGCGGCGGATTTATTACGAACCGTACAATCGCTGGATTGTGGGGCTGCGGGCCGCACTGAACGTGCCGACCACTTACCGCGACGACTCCAGCCGCGAGATTTTGAAGCGTTTGGCCAACGGGGAAATTGTCGGGCTGTTGCCGGACCAGGACATCGACAGTTTAAAAGGCGTTTTCGTGGATTTTTTCGGAAGGCCGGCATACACGCCGGTAGCGCCGGTGCGATTGGCGCTTGCCACGGGCGCGCCGCTCCAGCCCAATTTTATGATACGCATCGGGCGGGACAGGTATAAACTGGTGTTGGGAAAAACGATCCGGCCGCAGGCGGGGACGGGGCGTGACGAGGCCATCCGGAAATACACACAGGAGTGGATGGCTCAATTTGAAGAAGTCATCCGCGCGTATCCGGAACAATGGGCATGGATGCATAATCGCTGGAAAACACAGCCACCGGTGGCTGTGTCATTCCCGCATGATTTTACAGCGAAGCAGCCCTTTAGGGGACGGGAATCTCCGGGGGCCCTGATCCCCGACAAAAACATTCGGGGATGACTTAATTATAGGAGAGGAATTTTAAACCGATCATGATCAAACGGGTTTTGATTGCTTGCGTTTTTTTCATTATTTTTTATTCCTGCGTGGTGTGGGTCCAGGTTTTTATTCAAAACCGGACCCAGCCGGGCGTCGGGCGTCCGGCCAACCCGGAAACACCGCATAAACTTTATTCCTTTTCCTTTTCAAAGTACGGCCGTTCGGGAGAAAAAGAAATGGAAATTGAAGGCGCTTCCGCGAACATCCTCGATAGAAGCGTGGAGCTCATCAATGTGGTGGCCAAGGCCTATGCGGAAGAAACGCCGGTCACGATCACGGCCGACCGGGGCGATTATGACAAAATCAATAACCGGGTCCATTTGAAGAAAAATGTGGTGGCTACGACCGAGAACGGCACGCGCCTTTTGACGGAAGAACTCCAGATCCACCCTTCGGAACACAAAATGGAAACCGAGGTCCAGGCCCAGGTCAAAAAAGACAATATCGATGTCGAAGGGCTCGGCGCAACCGGGGATTCCAATCTCAAAAAAGTGAGGTTCAAGAAAAACGTGACCGTGGTGGTGCAGGACCCGAATGAAATATCCAAGGGGCCGACCGTGATTACCTGCGATG
>CAYGIT010000177.1:0-4528 GCA_964349955.1 uncultured bacterium | reverse complement strand
CGCAGCGAAGGTGAGCAGCATCAGCACCGGCGGGAAGGCCTCCGGCAGCGACGCCGAACGGACCGCGGTATCCACTTTGTGGAATTGAACATGATTCGGGCGGATGGAAGGCAATAAAAGGCGGAGATTGATGCGCTCGTCCTCCGCTTTTGTTTCGGAAGTTTCTTTCACGGATTCGAAAACGATGACCAGATTTTTCTGTTCTTTTTTGGAAAGAAGTTTCACGAGGTCCCCGTAAGCGGCTTGAAACGCGCCGGCGTTTTTCCCGAAAAGCAGGACCGGCGTTTTTCTCTGCGCCTGTACGGTACGGACAAAAGCTGCGGCAACCGCGGCGTTTTTGGCTTGAAGATCAAGCGCCGAAAAATCATCCGCGGTTTTCTTTTTCGAAAAAAGGTTGGTGAACCAGGTCCAAAGCCAGCTGATCCAGCGCAAAGAGCCTGTTTCTTTTAAAACCGCTTCGGGCAAAAAGGCGATTCTCTGCCGGAACGATTCCTGTTGTGACTTCTCCCAGGATTGCATATCCACGGCGGGAAAATCTTTCAATTCAATGACTTCAGGGCCCGCCGGAGCCGTCACAGCCGCGGGTTTGATTTGCTGCGGGACTGCCGTCGTAACACGGGAGGCAACGGCCGCATCCAGGCGCTTTGAAATTTCCAGATCATTTTTAAGGATTGCTTCCGTAAAATTGCGGGTCTCGAGAATTTGCGGGTCGGTCAGTTTCGCTTCAGTATAAGCTTCCAGGTAATGCGCAAGCTTGGGATCCAGCAGGGACAATGCTTTGAGGGCCAATTCTCTTGCGGCGGCATTTTCGCTGTACCGGAGCGTATGGAAAAGTCCGTCCAGAGAAGTTTTGACAAAACCGGTGACCGCCGGCTTCGCATTTTCCGTCATGCTCAAATGCCGGCGAATGGGCATTCGACGAATAACGTTAACGGTCCCGCGAGCGGTAAGGGACGCCTGTGCTGCGCCGCGCATCAGGACAATCCCGAGCACATTGGCCGAGCGCAGCATCAGGGCAATATCACTTGCCCGAATTACGGCCATATCCACCGGTGAAAGCGGCCTGCCGGCACGGTCTTCAAGCAGGAAATTCCTGGCGATGTTCCGGAAGACGGCCTCCATCGGCGCGCTGACGACCCGGCTGACAGATTCAGGAAGAATTTGGGGAAGTTCTTCGGCTATTTTTTCCGCCATCCCGGCAATAAGGTTATTGATCAAATCGGGAGAATAGGAGGGCAGGAGCACCGCAATATCGACCTCATTCCGGTAATTCTCTCCGAAAATTTTCGGGAACAACGGATAAATCATAGCGTAAAAGCCCAGCACATGGCGGTAGCGGGAAACTGTGTTCAAATAAAGATCCAGGGAAGCACCCTGCGATTCAAGACCGCCCTTTTCTTTTAACCGGGCAAGCTGTTTTTCGATTCTTTCACGTTCCCGGCCAAGGGCCTTGAGGATTTCCCTCACCCGTCCCGCAGCGTCGGGCACCAGAATGGCTGCAGGCCCAATCAATTCACTCGAGAGACGATCAATTTTTTGCGCTGTTTTTTCAAGGCGCCCTTCCACGCGCCATTCTTTCACAGTCTCAAGCGCGCTTCCGGCTTTTCCGGCGGCCGCGCGAACGGCCCGGAGCGCCGCTTCGAAACGGATCATTTTGAGCTGGGCAAAACGGATTTCATAAGCAGGGTCAGTCGGATCAAGCGGCATTAATTTTTCTTTCGCGAATCCGGCCACTGCCGAAACCGTGCGGCCCAAAAATCCCCGGGGTTGAACTTCTTCCGGAACATCCTGAAGATGCTCTTCCAGTTCGGCCTCTGTTCCAGCCATTTTCCCGGCAATCCAGGCATCAAGAGAATCCACGCCGCTTGTCCAGCCAGCAGGCAAAATTCCGCGAACAGTATCAAGCGCGAAACGCGAACCTTCACCATAAATCACGGCCTGCTCCATGCCGTCGGCAAGATTTTCAAACCAGGTACTTTCCGTTTCAAATAATTTCTTTTCCGCGGCAGTCAGGGACAGGACGCGCGCTTTACGGACCGTAACGCCCGCGGCTTTCAATTCGCGCTCCAGCTCTTTGGCGCTGAATGAAACTTCTTCGCCCACAGCTTTTTCAAGGGCATCCAGAGCGTCCTCATTCAGGGCGCGAGCTTCGCTGCGAGGACGCGCGCTTTCCAGATAATTCAGGACCGCCTTGGTTAGACCCTCTGTTTTTTCTTGAGAAGTTGACTCCGCGTAGACGCGAATGAGGGGTTCGGTGCCGGACATTCTCCACATGGCCCAGGAATGGTCTTTAAATTCAACGAGAAGACCATCCGCGTTCCGGATAACATTCGCGATCTCTCCTTTAGAAATCCCCGCCTTTTCCGTGATGGCCTCTGCCATGATGAGTTTTTGATCGAGATTTTGTTTGAGTTGATTCTTGAAAGCATCATCCACTTCGCCAACACCATGGCGATAATCGACAAAATCCTCTTTTAACCCGATCGCAGGCATGATCTCTTTTTGATAATACTCATTCAGCCCCATCCCTTTTGTAACAACGATTTCAATGGCGAGCAGAATTTGAGCGACCGCGTCATCCACAAAAACTTCATCCCCGATTTTGACGACGACATGCCCACTTTCTTCGACACCGATAAAAGCGCCTTTGGCAAAGGGCCCGATAAAATGTTTGGAACCAACGCCTGTTTTTGTCAGTTCGCGGCCGAGCGCTTTGGCCACCAGGTCCATCCGGCGGGAAGTTGGCTGGGTACGGACCATATCCCCTTTGACGCCTTTTTCTTTGGCAAGGTACCACGCGAAAATCGCGCCGAGTTTGTTCGCAGAAAGTTCGGTGCCATCCAGGTCATAAATAGAAAGCCGGTCGCCGTCATTATCAATACCGACTGCAAGCTGGCCTTTCTGCTTCTGCTTCGTCAAATCTTCCAAAAGACTTGGAAGAGGTTCCGGCCACCAGCTTGATTTCGGATAAGGGGCGCCCTGACTCATGGGCATGGTGCGCAGATGCTGGCTCTTGTCCATAACACCCAATTGTTTCACGGGCCCCAAAAATTCCCCGGAAGAACCGAACATGGAATCCACTAAAACCGCAAACTCCGGGTGAACGGCTTTGTAGGCATCCACTTTTTTCTTCAACTCGTCCAGCTTGAAAACCTGATCAAGCCGTTTTGCCTGTTTTTCGATCAAAGTAATCTTTTGGGTCTTTCCGCTGACAGGCTTGGCGGATTCCTTGATGGCATTGGCTTTCACCGCGATCTTCCGGGTCAAATCATCCGCCGCAGGCCATCCATTGACGAGCAGCTTGATGCCGTTCCATTGCGGAGGATTGTGGCTGGCCGTAATCTGAATCGTGGGACGGCCCGTGGTTTTGCTAAGTGCCGCCGCCGCAGGAGTCGTCGTGATCGCATCGCTTAAATAAACGGTAACGCCGTTGGCCGCGAGAACACCGGCCACATGCTCGGCAAATTCCCGGCTGTTAACACGCGCGTCATACGTGACATTGATTTCCTTGGCACCGGTCACTTTGGCCACCGCTTCGGCAATACGGCCGAAATTTTGATCGTTTAATCCGGTGGAAGGAGTGGCGCGCCAGCCGGAAGTGCCAAACCCGATCTCCGCTTGTTTTGCTTTATGAATCCCAAGATAAGCTTTCACGGCGGCGCGGACTTTCTTGCCGCCCACGGCCCACAGCATGGCCACGATTTTTTTCTTTGTGGCTTCCGGTGTTTTTGAGTCTCTTAGAAGGCGGAAAAGTTCTTTGGAATTTTTCTGGACGTAGGTCCGCGGATCGAAAAGATGTTTTGTCAAAACCTGACGGAGCGAATTCTTGCCGTAAACAAATTGCGCGGTTTGGAAACCCAGCGCTTTGGCTTTTTTCAGGTTGTCGGCCCGGTCATCCACAATGAGCACTTCGCCGGGTTTATAGCCAAGCGCCTGAAGTTTTTCCAGCGTCACGGAAAACAAGGCTCCCTTGCCTTCTTTCGTGGCGCCAAGTTCGGAAGACCAGAACCGGAAATCCGGATTGAAAGCATTTCCATAGCGTTGCTGCAAGACAGGGCCAAAGAACTCCGAATCCCCTGCCATACGGTCGGTGATCAGGCCACGCTCCACAAAAGGAAACTGGCCGGCAAAGAAATCCATGTCCGCTTTGATTTGCGCGGCGGCTTCCGGCCGGGCGGTTTTACGGTCCTCGAAATACAAGTCCAGCCATTCGTTCAGAGTCAGGTTCACCGGCCTGGACGCGTAGGCCGATAATTTTTTGTTCACTTCCCGGATATAGCCGTCTTGATCAACGTTCCCTTCTAAAAGTTTGGAGCGCATGGACTTTTGTTTTCCAAGATAATAAACCTCTTCCCGGAGCACCCGCCGGATCTCATCCTCGGAACCCGGAATTTGAATTCCAAACCGTGATTGAAGCTGCCCGTAAATTCTTTTCCATTGGGTTTTGCGGTCCGGAAGATGGACCAAAACTCCATCCACATCAAAAAGAACAAGTCTCGGACGCTGCCGTGAAACCTCGGGCATGGGA
>CAYGIT010000176.1:0-4760 GCA_964349955.1 uncultured bacterium | reverse complement strand
GTCATATCCGCAGCCACGGCCGCGGCGGATCCCCCGCTCGAACCTCCGGGCACCCGCTCCAAATCCCAAGGGTTATGCACCGCGCCAAACGCGGAAGTTTCGGAAGACGATCCAAAGGCGAATTCATCCATATTGCACTGGCCGAACATCACGGCACCAGCAGTCTTCAATTTTTCCACCACGGTGGCGTCATAAGGAGGCACATGGCCCGCCAAAATTTTCGAAGCACAGGTCGTTTCTTTGCCGCGGATGCAAATATTATCTTTAATGGAAATGGGAATTCCCGAAAAAAGAGAAGTTTTAAGGGGTAAGGGATAAGAAGTAAGAGAATCTTTTTCGGGAGAAAAACGGACAAAAGCATTTAGTTTTGGATTAAGCGCCGCCGCACGGTCTTTGAAGGCTTTTAGAATAGGCTCCGGCCCATTTTTTTTTGCCTCTTCAATGGCCTCCTTAAGTGTCATCTTGCACAAATCCAAACTCATAACCTATTTTCGCCTTTTTCTTTTTTGTTTAGTCTTTAGTCTGTGGTCTATGGTCTGTAGTCTCGTCTATTCCCGATCCACAGTTTTAGGCACTTTGAAAAATTTTCCTTCTTTGAGCGGAGCATGCGCAAGCGCTTCGTCGCGTACGCCGGAAGGCTTGACTTCATCCTTGCGAAAAACATTTTCGAGATTCAGCACATGGCTGGTCGGCTCGACTTCGCGCGTATCCAGCGCCTCGAGCTGTTTGACGTATTGCACGATATGATTCAAATCCTGAGAGAGTTTGGCCTTTTCTTCCGGCTTCAAACTCAACCGCCCCAGCTCCGCAACTTTATCGATATTAAAATCCATGCTTTATTCCTTTCGTGAATCGAAAATGAGAAGAAAGGTTATCATGCAGGCAAATCAGGGTCAAGATTCCCTTGTTTTCGCCTGCTCCAGCCGTGTTTTGAGGTCTGGCGTCTTCTTGCCTGCCTGCGGATTTTCCGGACAGGTGGCCTCCAGATACTTGAAAAGGTTGAGGATATTAGGAGCCTTGAGGGCAAACCCTTGCCGGTATTCATCCATGGCCGGCTTGGCAAGGCCCTTCGCGCAATAAGCCACGCTCAAGGCTACATGATAATCCGGTTGTTTGGGTTGAAGCTCGATGGCCTTTTTGTAAGCCTCGATGGCCTTGTCCCATTCCTTTTTATTCCGGTAAAGCATCCCCAAATTAAAATAAACCACATCCAGATCATTGGGCGGCGTTTCCTGGGCAAACACTTGCTTCCAGGTTTCAATGGCTTTATCCGTCCAACCCGCGAGCTGATATGCATAGGCCAGATCAGGATAATCCTTAAAATTTTCTGGGGAAGCTTTCAAAATTTTTCCGTAAGAATGAATGGCCGTAAAGACCTGCCGCCGCCTGATCGCCAGGGGTGCAAGCGCACGGTGCGCTTCCATCGACTCCGGATTGAGAGAAACCGCTTTCCGGTAAGCGGCCAGCGCCTTGGCAGGTTGCTGCATTTCGCGATAAATATTCCCGAGATAAAAATAAGTTTCATCATGCCTGGGATCTTTTTGCAGCGAATTCAGGCATTCTCGCAAGGCTGCCGCATAATCCTTTTTCCGGTAATGGGCAAAAGCAAGGTAACGGTGCGCGGCAGCTTTGTCCGGACTTTCCTCCACGGCCTTTTGATACTCCTGCATCTCAAGGTCCGGATAATCCACGGCGCCATAGGCTCTTCCCAGATCAAGGTGAATATGCGAAAAATTGGGGGCTAGCTCCACGACTTTCGTATATTCCTTGACCGCTTCTTCCGGCAGGCCCTGCTCAAAATAAAGAAGCCCAAGGTGATAATGCGCGCGGGCCAGGTTGGGATTGAGTTCAATGGCTTTTTTGCCGGCGTCCAGGCCTTTGAGCCAGACTCCCCGTTTTTGATAAATCGCGGCAAGATTGGCGTAGGCCTCGGCAAGGCCCGGATTCAACGAAACCGCTTTTTGGGAAAGCTCGAGCGCATGATCGAGATTGCCGGCATAAAGTTTCGCGCGTCCCCAGGCTTCGTATCCTGCCGCAAATCCTGGATTCTCCTGGACTGATTTTTCAAAAAATCCGGCCGCCGCCGGCCAGTCATTTTTTTGAAAAAAATCCATTCCTTCCCGGAAATATTTTTTCGAAAGAATCTCTGCCCGGGATGGACTTGCCTGATTTCCGGCAGACTTGTCCTGCACGGCCTGGAGAGAAGAAAAGAGAGGAAAAACCAAAAAGATCAGAAAAAAGGCTGTTTTTTTCATTTCAAAATACTGATTGAAGATTTTTTTGAATATTTCCATGATTTCTTTGCATTTTCGCTTAATTCGGCTTCGATTTCTTCAATCGTAGGCAGGCTGGATTTAAGTTTCTCGGGTAAGGACCGTGTGATCTGGGTCTCCCATTGTGAAATGCCAATCGGCTTGATATATCCACGCAAAGCATATTCCGCAATTAATTTATGCTTCTTTTTGACAAGCAGGAGGCCGATCGTTGGCTTATCTTCCGGATGTCGCAACAAATCGTCGGCTACATTTAAATACATATTAAGCTGGCTCACATGGCCAGGTTCCAAAGATCCTGTTTTAAGTTCGATCACTACATAGCAGCGCAATTTCAAATGATAGAACAAAAGATCTACATAAAAATCAGTGTCGCCAAGCTCTAGATGGACCTGCCGGCCCACAAAAGCAAAACCAGATCCAAGTTCTAATAAAAATTTTTGGACATGCTCGATTAATTTTTGCTCAAGTTCGGCTTCCCGTTTTGGTTCAGCGGTCCCTAGAAAATCAAAAATGTAAGGATCTTTAAATATTTGTTTGGCCATATCGGATTCAGCAGGCGGGAGCGATATTTGAAAATTATTGATTATTTTACCTTGCCGTTCATGCAGTCTTAATTCTATTTGGGCTGCAAGTAGATTTCTGCTCCAGCCATTTTGCACTGCCTTGCGTGCATACCAAAGACGAATTGCAGAGTCATTCAGCTTATCGAGCAATGTCACATTATGATACCAGGTAATTTGTGCAAGCGCCCCTTGCACAATTGACCTATTTGGCCAAGCTTCTGCAAAAGCACGCATGTATTTCAGATTTCTCGGGGAGAAACCTTTCATATTGGGGAATGCCTTAGCTAAATCTGCCGAGACTCTGTCAATAACCTTAGCCCCCCAGCCTTCCTCTTTTTGCTTTTTTAAAATACCTTGCCCGATGTCCCAGTACAAGATCACCAACGTGGCATTGCTTGCCAGAATGACTCGTAAACGATCTTGTTGAATTCTTTTTTTGAGATTTGAAAGAAACTGGACGTAACTTTGCGGCATAGTTCTGACAGACGGCGCAACCGGAAACAGCACTTCCTCTTTCTGCTTCCCCATAGACAATCGGCCTTCATTTGCGCTTTTCGCCTTCAGCCGAGCAAGCATTTTTTTAGTTTTTCTTTTGGATTTCATAATCAATTTATAGTAGAGCTTCAAGGTAGGGCTTCATCACCTTATCCATGCGACAAATTTTCGCATAGTCATAAATACTTTGCGGCTTGGCCTTTTTTGCACGAATTGCTTCTTTAAGAGCATTGGTCGCAACGTCAAGGCCGATTCGGTTTCGAAACTTAAAGCAATCGGCAAGGGTCTTTTCAAGTTTATATATTTTTACCGGATACCCGTCGAGTCGATGGATTTCAATCCCTTCCTGCCAGGCTTTCTCCGAAAAATGAAAATACCGGATAGGAGGATATTCTACTTTATTTTCCCAACCGCCTTTCGGAAGAGCCATTTCAACCTCCCGGGGAATTTCATCCGTGACCTGATAGAACGAAAGAGCTGAAATGAGGCAAATTACGCCTTTAGGCACTTTAAGAGAGGCCGCAACAAGATTCGGCTGCGACAACTCGGCGGCATTGCTGAGACAATAAATACCCCGGTCCATTTTCGTGAGAGTCCCGGACTTCACAAGGGAATGGAGATAGGCAGGGTGAAACCCTTCTTTCACCACGTCTGAAAATTTCTTGGGGCCTTCCTGGTCTTTAAAATAATCAACCAGTCTTTTTTCTTTACGTGTGGGCTTCGACATGTATCTTTCCTATATACTTATTAATAAGTATATAGAATAAATACAATCCCGTCAACTGGGACTTATGGGAATTCGGAAGATTCTTGGGGCTGGATTTTGGCCCGGTTTCTCTGTATTATAAGGCATAACTCAACCGGCAACCACTAACCGTTCCTCGCAGAAAACAGCTTTAAAAGGAGCACAGCCCTTCATGAAACCCTCTCTCCGGATTGTCTTGGCCCTGGCCCTTTTTACAGGCATTTTGACTGTTTCTTCTCCCAATTATGCCGGCACCCTTCTTTTAAACCCGGCTTTGGGAATTGGAAAAAATCCGGCTCCCGGCATTTTTCAAAGCAACGGCAGCTTCCGGACCACCGCTCCTTTTGCAAAGAAGAAAGCGGTTGATCCGTATGCCCAGGCCTTGAAAATCGCCCGGGCCCTTTCCACCAGCGCTTAAGCTTTTCCGGGCTGGCCGGAAACTGCCCGGCCCGCAAGAAAACCGCTGGCCCATGCCCACTGGAAATTAAACCCGCCGATCCGTCCGTCTGCATCCAGAATTTCGCCTGCAAAAAAAAGACCGGGCTGAAGCCTGGATTCCATGGTGTGCTTGTGAATTTCCCGCAAATCCACACCCCCGGCCGTCACTTCAGCCTTGGAATAACCGGTTGCTCCTGTGACCCGGAGCGGAAAATGAAAAAGACCGCGAATGCACTTTTCACG
>CAYGIT010000175.1:0-4778 GCA_964349955.1 uncultured bacterium | reverse complement strand
CAGATTTAGGACATTATCATTTTGCGGTTACATACGCGCACTTTACAACTCTTCCGTCTCTTCTTCATTATTAGACGCTTTGGCGGAGGCCGGAGAGTCCTCTTTTTTTTCATCCCCCCACCATTCCTCCGATTCCTCTCCCTCGGAAACAGGAACCTCGGAGATGTTTTCCGGAGTGGAAGCGTTCTGCGGCAGTTCTTCTTTGCCCTCTTCGACCGAGGAATCGGCCATGAAATTCTCTTTTGGAAAAAGCTGAAAAGAAGGCGTGGGCGGGCCCTTGGGGCCGTCTTTCATTTCTTCCATTTTCTGCTTATAGGTAATGGGGTCGGTCTGGGTTTTTAAAATGGGATCTTGTTTTTTCCGGATCGTTCCGCTATTTAAAAAACCAATCATTACAATCATAACGCTCAAAATCAGGGTAATTTTTTTCATTCAAATCAAGAGTACACGCTCATTTACGAAAGATCAAATCAGTGCGTATTGCTTAAGGTATCGGCCTGTATAGGATTCCCTGCAGTGGAGAAGTCCGGGGAGAGGGCCGCTGTAGAGGACCTGCCCGCCCTGGTCGCCGCCTTCGGGGCCGAGATCCACGGCATAATCGGCGGAGCGGATGATTTCCATATTGTGCTCGATCACCACCAGGGAATGCCCCCGGTCCAGAAGCTCCTGGAAGGCTTCCATTAAATAGCGGATATCGTGGAAGTGAAGGCCGGTCGTGGGCTCGTCAAAAAGATACAGAATGCGCCGGCTCCCCTGCTCGGCCATTTCATAGGCCAATTTCATGCGCTGGGCTTCCCCACCGGAAAGCGTGGTGGACGACTGACCGAGGCGAAGGTAGCCGAGCCCTACTTTTTGAAGGATGGCCAGTTTACGGATCAGAATTTCCTGCTTCGAGAAAAAAACCGCGGCCTCATCGATGGTCATCGCAAGCACTTCATCGATATTTTTTCCCTCGAAACGGATTTCCAGGATTTCTGGTTTGAAGCGCTTGCCCTGGCATTCCTCGCATGGCACAAAGACATCCGCAAGAAAATGCATTTCAACCTTGAGCCGGCCGTCGCCTTTACAAGCCGGACACCGGCCACCTTCCACATTGAATGAAAAATGCCCGGGCCCGAAGCCTTCGCGGCGCGCTTGGGAAGTGGCGGCAAAAATTTTCCGGATTTCATCAAAGGCTTTGAGATAGGTTGCGGGATTGGAGCGCGGACTGCGCCCGATAGGAGACTGGTCGACCAGGATGACATCGTCCACAAACTCAAAGCCCTCGATTTTTCGCACCTGGCCGAGGTCCTGCACCGGCTGGCCTTTGAAGCGAAGAAAATGTTTGTGCAAAATATCGTAAAGCAGCGTGCTTTTTCCGGAACCCGAAACGCCGGTAATCACGACCAGTTGATTCAGGGGAAAATCGATATCGATGTTTTTGAGATTGTGCTGGGCCGCACCGCGGATGCGTATCCACTGTCCACTCTGCGTCATCCCCGAATGCTTTTGTCGGGGATCAGCGAGCAGATTCCCGCCTAAAATCATGCGGGAATGACGTGCGCGCCTGGAAATTTTGAGCTTACCGGAAAGGTATTGCCCCGTCAGCGATTCAGGGTTCTTTTTGAGTTCGCTGATTTTGCCCTGAAAAAGAAGCCGTCCGCCGCGCTCTCCGCCCAAGGGGCCCATATCCAGAACTTCATCGGCGGCTTCAATCATGGTCCGGTCATGCTCCACCACCACCACGGTATTGCCGAGGTCTCGCAATTGATAAAGGAGATTGATGAGAAGCCGGTTGTCCCGCTCGTGCAGGCCGATGCTTGGCTCATCCAGCACATAGAGCGTGTCGACAAGCGCGGAACCGAGCGAAGTCGCAAGATGAATCCGCTGCACCTCGCCGCCGGAAAGCGTGCGCGAAAGACGGGACAAACTCAAATAGCCGAGCCCCACTTCATTCAGGAATTTCACCCGCCTTTTGATTTCGAGTAAAACCGGCTCGACCCTTTCCATCTCCGGGGCCGTCAGTTTCAACTTTTCAAAAAAAGCCTGTACGGCCCGAAGGCTCATGGTCTGGAGCTCGTGAATATTTTTTCCGGAAACCCGGACCCACAACGCTTCCGGTTTGAGGCGTGTCTCGCCGCAGGCGCGGCAGGGTTCGAAGGCCCGGTACTTGCTCAAAAAAATCCGCACATGCATTTTGTAGGTTTTGGTCTGCAAATAATCGAAATAATCCTTTACGCTGAAGTAATCCCCTTTTTTTACATAGGCCTTGCCGCGGAATCCTTTCAGGACCCAGTCCTGGTGGGTCTGGGACAAATTTTTCCACGGCTTATCGGTGGGAATTTTTTCCCGCCGGCAGAACCGAAGAAGTTCGAGCGCCTCCCATTCGGCGCTGGGTTTGGTCCAGGGCTCGATGGCCCCGCCGGCAAGCGTCTTGTTTTTATCCGGAATCACAAGGTCCCAGTCCAGCGTGATCACGCGGCCAAAGCCCTGGCAAACGGAGCAGGCGCCGAGCGGGCTGTTGAAAGAAAAAAGATTCGGGACCGGCTCGCGGAAAATTTTTCCGCAGGAAACACATTTGAGTTTTTCGGAAAATTCGAGCGGCGGGGCAAGAGACACCGAAATGCTGATTTCCCCTTTCCCGTAGCGGAAGGCCTGCTCCAGCGAATCACGAAGGCGTTTTAAGGAAGCGGGATTGGCTGTCAAACGGTCTGCGGAAACAAGGATTTCTTCCACGGCCTGCTTTTGATTTTTAAGGTCTTCCAGCTTTTTGATTTTTCCGGCTTCGAAATAATCGAGAAATCCCTGGCGTTCCAGCTCTTCGATGAAAGTTTTCCGGTATTTTGCGGCCTTCTGGCTGAACGGGACCTTGAAAAGAATGAAAACTTCCTTGTCCTGGAAACGTTCGAGTAAAAAAGCAGCCACGCTGTCCGGATGATGGACACTGACTTCCAGCCCGCAGTCCGGACAAAAGGTTTTTCCGGCGCGGGAAAAAAAGACGCGCAGGTAATCATTGATTTCAGTCTGGGTACCTACCGTGGAACGGGCATTGGTGATGACATTCTTGGCCTCGATGGCGAGGGCCGGAGGAATGCCCGCGACATATTCCGCATCGGGTTTTTCCATGCGTTCCAGGAACTGGCGGGCATACGACGAAAGGGATTCGACGTAACGGCGCTGGCCCTCCGCGTAAAGGGTATCAAAGGCAAGCGACGACTTTCCGGACCCGGAAACTCCGGTCATCACATAAAGTTTTTTATGCGGGAGGCAGACGTCGATATTTTTAAGGTTGTGGGTCTTTACCCCGCGAAGAAGAATCGCATCCAAAGAGAGGAATTTACGTTTGTTTGTTCAGAGATTCGGAAATGCGCTGAAGCAGCATGTCTCCGCCGCTGACCCGCTGGGACTGGGGAGCCAGTTGAATCGAAGTTTCCCGGGGACCCAGTGATTTCAGCAAAAAGGTAGCGCTTCTTTTATCCGCATCCAACAAAGAACTAAAATTGATATTGCGGGCCACAAGGATGCCTTTTTCTTTTTCGGTTTTTTCAAGCTCCCAGCCTTCGATGCGCTCCAGAACTTCGATGGCACGCAGATAAGTCACATCATACGGCGCATGGACATGAAGCACTTCGTCCTGAAGCGGCAAAATTTCTTTTTCAGCGGCGCAACCGGCAAGGGAAATTCCAAGGCCCAGCATGAAAAAACTCCAAAGCCAGAATCTGGACGGTCGCATCGTACTCCTCCTTATAAAGTCTGTTAAAATTTTCCGGTCAGGCGCACAAAAGGCCCGTGGGTCCGGAAATTACTGGGCTTGCGCAAATCATCTGAAAAATCCGTAAAATTATACCCCAAACCGAGCCTGACATACTCATAAACTTCGCGGTCCACTTCCAAAAGCGGCCCGTGCTTCAGCGTTTGAGCCCCGTCAAACTGCCAAAGCGCCCGGTATTCGCCGGCAATATCCCATTTCCGGGTCACATGAAAATTAACCCGCTGCACAAAAAGCAAATTATGAAGCGTGACTTCGTCGGCAAGATTGCTGTTCAGGGAGGAAAGTTTGTAAGCGAATTTTTCTACGAGGCCCATCCAGCGGTAAAGGTCATAGGCAAGATCAATGGCCATCACATGCGCGGTTTCATCGGCCGTCACGCCTGCAAAAAGCCCTCCGTTAAACTGGGCGTCATTGGCGATATTTTTCAGATAAGAATACCGGGTCAGCACATTCAAACGGTCATTGTCCACAGGCCGGTAGGAAAAGCCGGTGCTAAAATTCAGGAAGTCAGCGGCCGTGTTATCGGGGTCAAGAAAACGGGATTTCCCGAGATCCACTTTGCCGAGATAACTCCAATCCTGGCTGATTTTGTATTCAAGAGAATCGCGGCTCACCCACTGGATCAAATGCGGCATGTCCTGGTCTCTTCGAAGTTCAAGGGAGGCCCTGGCCCGCAGTTTTTTGCCGTTTGCATAACCCACCGCGCCGGAAACGACATTGGAAGTATTATTCGGCGCAAAATTGAGCTGGGTAAAAGAATCAATGGGCCGCGAGCGGTCCGCATCCAGCCGGCGTCTCTCGAATTTCCCCTGAAAATCCCAGTGATCGTTCAAGCGGCCGTCATAACCGAGAATATCCGCAAATCCGTCCACGCCCTGGTACATCGAGCGCTGCCGTTCAGAATAAATCCTGGAGTTTTCGGTCAGCGCGAAAGAATTTCCGATGGTGGTGGCAAGCGTCGGCAAGCCGATGCCGCGGCCGATCATTTGCACATTGGCATAAGACCGGGTGCGCTCGTGCGACTGTT
>CAYGIT010000174.1:3200-4780 GCA_964349955.1 uncultured bacterium | reverse complement strand
CCCAAGGGCTTGAAAAAAGAAAAGAGCCCGGGGCAGCAGAATTTTCCGGACGGAGCCCTGAGCTTGAGGCTGGCAAGTCCAGAAGCTTTCCCGGAGGCAGCTAACGGAACCCTTTGAAGCTAGGTCTCGCCGAAGGCGAGTTCAAAGGGTGAGTTAGCAGGGAGTCGTTCGCCGCTGGAGCGAACGAACTCCCGGTGCCGAAGGGGAAGCTTCTGGACTTGCCAGCACGAGTACGCCCTCGCGCAGTCCGGAAAATTCTGCTGCACGCCCTTCGGGGAAAGGTCGGGCAGGGGATCGGGTGCTGCCGTAGAGCCTGGGAAAAGAAATATAAAAAGCTTTTGACACTTCCTTTGGCTTTAGATATACTTACCGCTCTTCTGAACCCATGAAAACCTTTATTCCTACTGAAAAAGATTTTGACCGTAAAACGTATTGCGTCAATGCCTCCGGCAAAACGCTGGGAAGGCTTGCCTCGCGCATCGCCACTGTTCTGATCGGGAAAGGCAAGACTTGCTTTGCCGTCGATCAGGTTTCCGGCGACCAGGTAGTTGTGATTAATGCCCGCGAAGTTTACGTGACCGGGAAAAAGGCACTCCAGAAAATTTATGATCATTACAGTGGATATCCGGGCGGCCGTAAAACCTACCGTTTTGAAGAGCTTTTGGCCAAGAACCCCACAGAAATCATTACCCGCGCCGTTTCGCGCATGCTTCCCAAAACAAAAAACGGCCGCGAAATGTTAAGGCGCATGCGTGTTTACGCCGGAGCCGAGCACCTTCAACAGGCTCAAAAACCGATTAACCTGGAAGTCTAGGATTTATGGCACAAACGACCTCTTATTACGGAACCGGAAGACGCAAAGAAGCCATTGCCCGTGTTTGGCTTTTCCCCGGTCAGACCGGCATTTCCATCAATGACCAGGAAAGCGCCAGTTACCTGAATCGCGCCAATCTTCAAATGATCGTCGAGCAGCCCTTGAAAACGACCCAATCCCTGGATCAATTCCGCGTCAAAGCACACGTGCACGGCGGGGGAATTGCCGGCCAGGCCGGTGCGGTGCGCCTCGGGATTGCCCGCGCTCTTTGCGTTTTTGATGAAAAGTTGCGTTCCTCCCTTCGTCAGGGAGGGTTCATGACACGCGATCCCCGGGCCAAGGAGCGCAAAAAACCGGGCCGCAAGAGTGCTCGCAGAAGCTTCCAGTACACAAAACGTTAATTCGCTGGGCCTTTTCCAATGCCTTCGCTAAAATCTTTTCTCTCTTATTTTTTTCTTTTTCTTTTTTTAACCGCAACTCTTTCCGCATGCCAGGGTTTTCTTGAAGACTACGACTACAAACCCGTCAGCAGCAATCCCGGCTCCAATAGCGCTTATTAGCTCCTCCCCGGGCATGCAGCGTTTCAAACGCTTCTTTCTTCGCTTTTTTTCAGCCCTCGGTATTTTTCTTTCCATCTATTATGCTTTTCTCTTTTTTACCCTGAAACCGGATTTAATCCGCCAATCTTTGCAGGAGAAATGCGAAGACATCACAGGCGCCAATCTGGCTTTCCAAAATTTCAAATTCAGCGTCTTTCCCGTTCCTT
>CAYGIT010000174.1:0-3190 GCA_964349955.1 uncultured bacterium | reverse complement strand
GCCATTTTGACTTTCAAGGGGGGGCAGGGCGGTGTTCTCGAGGCGGAAAAGCTTAAATTTTCTTTTCATTTTTTAAACTTCCTTTTCCGGAAGGCGGACCTTGCTTCCCTTTCAATCTCCGGAGGAAAAAGCCTTGTCCCCGTGCCTTCCCGGTCGGGCGGCGGTGCCATGAATATTGCAAATATCCGCATCAAGATTTGGCCCATCGGCCCTCATATGCCCATCCGGATCCGTTTTTGGGGAGACTATGAAGACATTCCCAAATCAATACGGGGAGAAATGATTTTGATGACGGACCGGATCGAAAAATGGGATGCGCACTCCTGGTCTTTGAAGGGAAATGCGGAACTTCGTGATTTGCCTCTTGAAAAAATCGGCGCGAAATTTCCCGCGCTCCATGCGCTTAAAAAAGGAAAAATCAAGGCCCTCCTCTATTTTCGCAAGGAACATTCCGACCCGCGCATTTATTGGACCGGCCAGTCGTCCCTTCATGGGGTGGTTTATGAAATCCGGAATAAAGCCGAAGTTTTTTCCTCGCCGGCGATTGATGCCTCCGCAAGCTGGGACCTGGCGTATAACCCTGAATCCGAAGAAATTTCCCTGAAACAGGCCTCGGTGAACCTGCCGGAGGGCCGGCTTGATTTTTCAGGGCTCGCTTATCCCGCCATTGGCGAGATTAAGCAAGCGCGTCTTAGCGCTTCGGGAATCCGGCTGGAAGGAATTCCCCAGTATTACCGGCCTTTCAAAGACGCCGTGCCGTTGAATCTCGGGTTTTCAGGGAAAAGCAATCTGGACATGTCTTTTGAAGGCACATTCAATCATCTTTCGCTTCACGCGCAATGCGATCTTACGCCTGCGCTTTTGACTTATGGGCGGGTTTTTTCAAAACCCAAAGATGTTCCGATGGAAATTTCTTTTGATTTTTTGGTGCGCGATGGACGCACCGCAGACGGTGATTTTTCGTTTCAACTTAAAAATGCCGGGGTCAAGGGAACCCTTCGCAAGCTGGATTTCAGGACCGGCGCCGGAGAATTGAACCTGATTAGCAACAAGTTCGAATTGACCGGATGGGAAACGCTTCTGCCTTTTTTTCAGGGCAGCACAGCAGTCCCCGGAGGGGGCAGCGCAGCAGTCCCCGCAGGGGGCAGTACGATTGCCGGTGAATTTAAACTCCTGGCCAATTTCAGCGGAAACCTTCTTCAAAATCCCGATAAATTGAAGCGAATGTTCAACCTGACCCTGGATCATGGCAGTTTCCGGAAGAGCGATGGTTCCGGAATTTCTCATCTTGGTTTTATGCTCGACTATGAGAACACGGCCATTCAACTCAAACGTGCCGAATTACAGATTGGGGATTCCCTCCTGTCGATGGCTTTCTCTGTTTACAATCCCCTGGAAAGCCCGGTCTTTAAAGGTCAATTGAGTTCTGCCCGGATGTATCCTTTGAAAGTGCTGGCGGCCCTCGAAAGTTTTCAGGGAAGCGATTGGCCCGGGACATGGAAGGCGCAACTTCATTCCTTTAAAGAGGGCGTGGCCGCCGTGGTTCATGAAGGTCAGGCCGTGGATAACTTCTCGGTTGAAATCGAGCAAAAGGATAAAAAGTTTTCGGTCCCCAGCATGAAGTTCGGGATTTATCAGGGGACGGGCCAGCTCCAGGGAGATGTGGATTTTTCAGCGCCGGGCGGCCCTCAATATCAGTTGAAGACGGAAATCGACAAACTAAGCCTCTCGCAATTTTATGCGTCCCGGAAAAATGCCGAAAAAATCATGGACGGAAATCTTTTTCTGACCGCAACGATGAAAGGTTTGGGCCCGCTTCAGGAGTGGAAAAAAAATCTGGAGGGGGAAGGACTTTTTTCTGTGACGAGCGGAGAGTTTTACGGATTTGACGTGATGGGAAAAATTTCGAAGATCAACGGGTTCTCGGCGCTTGAAACCCTGGCTTCCGGAAAAACTTCTTTCGATGATTTGCGCGCGCGATTTAGCCTCAAGGAAGGAAAAATCACGACTCCCAAGGTCGTGCTGCTTTCCAATAATCTCTCGATTTCCGCTAAAGGGGAAACTTCTGCCGACGGATTGCTCAATTACCGGCTGGAGGCATTTCTTGCGGCGCCGCTGGCGGCACGCGCTTTCGGGGAATCTTTAAAACCTCCCGTGGGAGGAAGCGAGGATTTGAAATTCGGCCCGGTTCCGATGCTTCTTTCCGGAAGCCTTCAGGGTCCGGAACTGGAACCCAACCCGGCGCTTCTTCCGGACTTGCAGGAGCGTATCCAGAAAAAGAAGAGTCAAAAGGTATTTCAGAGTTTTCCCGCCGAAGATTTCTTTCTGGCGCGTCCCAAGGCTTCCTGACGGATCCGCCGGACCAAAAGCCGGGCCGCTTTTTCTTCCGATTCCTTCCGTGTCCGGGCCAGGGCACTGGCCTGATGCCCCCGGGTAATAAAAACCAGGGTCTTTACCCCTTTGTCCGTGATCTGGCTCGTGTAAACCGGAAGTTTTTGCCACCTTCTCTGAACTAATTCCTGCAGGGTGCTTTTGGGATTAGGGTCCAGCCGGAAAAGTTTTTTGGCGTCAAAATAAGGGCGGAAGCATTTGAGAATAAACCTTTCCGTGCGTTCCAGCCCCTGGTCCAGATAGAGAGCGCCAAGGAGCGCTTCGAAGGCATCGGCCGCGAGTTTCACTTTGAGAAAATCTTCCTGCTCATGAAGCCCCCGGCCGAGTTTCATGATGCCGAGCAGCCGCAGGTCGCGCGCGATCCGGAAGAGAATTTTACGCGAAACGAGAATGGAGCGGAGGCGGCTAAGCAAGCCTTCGTCGGCTTTGGGGAACAGGGGATAAATCTTTTTGCAGATCACAAAATTCAGGATCGCATCCCCAAAAAATTCGAGCCGGTCAAAGTCCTCTAAGGACACCGGCAAGTTTTCATTGCGGTAAGAGGGATGGCTAATCGCCGCCTGGTAGAGTGCCGCATTCTTAAAGCGCAGCAACGGTTTTTTTACCCGCAAAATTTTCCCGGCACGTTTCTTTTTAGCCATGGCGCTACACAATAATTTCTTTGCCCCCTCTTGTCAACCAACTTGCTCGTTATTCGAGGTCGGCGCAGCAGAATTTTCCGGACTGCAGGACGGCCCGTGCCGTCAAGGAGGGAAGCTTCTCCTGCGGCACCGTTCGGAGCATAAATCTGATTATCGGG
>CAYGIT010000173.1:0-4812 GCA_964349955.1 uncultured bacterium | reverse complement strand
GTATTAGAAGAAATCCGGGAGGACTTAATGAGGGCCAAGAAGTTCAAATCCAGCACGGCTTACAAACAACAAGAGTCAAATATGAAAATGGAAAGTACCATGTGATGGGAAGCGATGGCGTTTGGACCGAAATCCCCCAGGGTACCGAAGGATATACCAGTCCCTCTGGAGACCTTCGAATTATTATTGACGCTGATGGAAACAGCATCGTCGTCCGTAATCTTGGAGAGCCAAGCATCAATGGAGCGCCCGGTGGAACAACTTTTGGCCTTACCCGGACAGGACGAAATTTAAATGCGGCGCGTTCTGTCACTGAGGCTAAAAATTCCCTGATTGATCTTTTAATTGATAACGCGAATACAACAAGCGATGCAAATTTAAACCAACCCTTAATAACTTTTCTTCTAGACCCCCTCAATCGACCGCTCTTGGAAGAACTTATTGGTCCACAACGCAGCGGAGAAAGCCTGGAAAGTTATGCCTTGCGCGCAGCATGGGAAATAACTAACGCACTGCGGAATGCTAGACGAGATAACGACCTGTCGACTTTTACTCCAACCGAGCTAAGGCGTCTAATAGCAGACCAGATTGAAATAATTCAAAGATCTCAAGAATCTTCCAGAAATCAGCCGACGACTACGGATCCGCCGGCACGAGCTCCAGAGGATGCAACAATCCCGCTCGCGAATGACATGCTACCTGATAATACTCATGTAGAAGTCCTGCCTGAAGATCCTGTGCGTCCGCCTACGGAGTCTGAAACGCCCAACCCGGGCACGAACCGAACCGTGGTAGATCCAGCGTCTGTTCCTCAAACTCCGGCGGCTGAAACTACGAACCGCCGATCAGGTACGGTTCAAAATCGCGGCGCAGAAACCCTCGGCCGAAACGAAACTTTGGAACTCGCTTTACCGGATCTAAGAAGCGGCGATTCTGTAACTATCGGTCAAAACGGTGCTGTCGCCGCGGAGATAAGGTATGATGGTACTAATTTTTCAGTTGTTCAGGATGCTAACTCGAGACCAAATATTTTAACACCTGTTTCAGAACCCTTAACAACCGGAACGCCAGTTGAGGTTATGGCCAGAAACGGAGGAAATGCAAGATTTACTATAGAACTGACAGAAAACGGACAAATTATTTTAAGAGATACAAGCACTACTATTCGCAATGTTCAAAGACATCGTGCCCCTGTCAGACGGACATTAGACCCGGGAAATGACGCAACAGTCGTAACAACCCCGATACCTCTGACCGAAGGAACGGCAAATATTATCGAAGGAGCTTCAGATCCTTTTACTCTTGAGACAAATCAAGCAGGAGAGTGGACGGTAACTGTCGGCAACGGCCAGCCCACACGTTTAGCACCGCCATCATCAAACCCTAATGGTCCGCGTGGAGCCCGGTTTCCAACAAGCAACGGTGAGGTCATTACCCTCATTGTGGAGGCTGACCCTGGAAATCTGGGTCAAACCAGAGCACTCATTGCTCGTGAAATCCCCACGTTTGACGTGGAAGTTATACCTGCGGATCCTCCGGCCTCCACAGCACCTGCAAGCCCGGCCGGGCCGCTGGATGATGGATTCGGGCCTGTTATTCCTCAACGCGGCAATAGACCCGGCGTACTCCAACCCACTTCATCTCTCGATACACAACCAAACGATTTGGCGATGGCGGGCTCACCACTAAATGATTCCACCCTTCCGGGGACGGATTCACAAGATTATTCTCCTGCAAGTTCACCGGCACCCTCTACGAAAAATACGCCTCAATATTATACGACGAGCACGCCTTATTCGCCGCCATCCCATTCTTCTTCGGCGGATAATTATTTGGCATTGGCCAATAACACCTCCGATACTAATCTGGCCAATAGATCTTCGCAGGATCCCGCGGATGATTTAGCATCTAATTCATCTTCTAAAAATCTATTTTCTCTTATTTCAGACACCTCTTCTTCGGATTCGTCAAATTTGAATATCCGAAGCGCGGTGGATCCTCTCCGTTCGGCCGCAACCCCCCAGGCTTATGCCCTGTTGACAAATCTGCTTGGGGCCGATACTTTGGCTTCGATGCAAAATGCAAATGCCACGGCCTGGGACATCTATCTGTCCGGCCAAAGCGATGATGTTCTTGGTGATCTTCTCAATTTGTTTGCGACAAATGCCAATCAAATTGCGGCGCAAGACGGGGACGCGAATTCAATTGCACAGTCCTCTGATAATATAGATGGTTTAATCGCCAGTAACCTGCCGGCCGCCCTTGTCCGCATAGTCAGCGATATCCGTCGCCGGCGGGCGAATGCAAACAATATTGCTTCCGACACCACCCCAAATACCACCCCCTCACAATCCAATCTTGCGA
The DNA here is from genome assembly GCA_964349955.1 of uncultured bacterium. Classification (GTDB taxonomy): domain Bacteria; phylum Omnitrophota; class Omnitrophia; order Omnitrophales; family Aquincolibacteriaceae; genus CAYGIT01. The sequence goes on along the minus strand of CAYGIT010000173.1, from coordinate 2,448 downwards.
TTATTACGTAAAAATTAATTTCTCAATTCATATTAGCTCTAATATGTGGTCTTATTTTTGATGAGGCTGTTCTGTGGACACAATACTTAATCGTCTTCTCATCCCCGGGTACCACCCCTTAGCGATTTACACAATTATGCATTTTAACTTTTAAAAGTTGAATTTGCATAGTTTCTATGCTACAGTTCAGATCATGAGAGCGTACATTCATCGTGCCATTGAAACGGAAATAAAGGCCGCCGCAAAAGAATTTCCGGTAGTGGTATTGACAGGACCCCGGCAGACCGGCAAGTCAACCCTGCTGCAAACCCTGTTTCCAAAGCACCATTACGTTACGCTCGATGATGCATTTACCCGCAAAGCGGCCAAAGATGATCCCCGCTTTTTTCTGTCCCGCTCCGAGCATATGATTATTGACGAAATTCAGCATCTGCCTGAACTCCTTCCTTACATCAAAATGAGCGTGGACAAAAACCGGGGTAATCATGGGCATTATCTTTTAACCGGCTCTCAATGTTTTCCTCTCATGGCAGGCATAAGCGAATCACTAGCGGGCCGGGTGGCTCTTTATGAACTTTTGGGGGTTTCTTCAGAAGAAATGCCGGCACTTATGTTAAACCGTCCCGCCCCATGCTTTAAAGCTATATTTAACGGTTTTTTTCCTGAAATTGTCGTTCACGGTGTCGATCGCAACCGGTTTTATTCGGCCTATCTTCAAACTTATATTGAACGGGACATCCGTCAAATCGCTTCAGTCCATGATTTAAAAATATTTCAGAATTTTCTGGAACTTCTTGCCGCGCGTGCCGGAGGGCTGCTCAATCTCAATGAAATCGCGAAAGAGGGCGCGATTAGTTTTACGACGGCCAGACGCTGGCTGTCATTGCTGGAAACGACACGCATTGTTTATCTTCTGCGCCCATACGCAAAAAATATCAGCAAGAGGGTCGTGAAGAGCCCCAAGATTTATTTCACAGATACCGGATTATTGTCGTTTCTTCTCCGCTATCCGGATGCAACGACACTTCAATCGGGACCGCAAGCGGGCGCCCTACTGGAAAACCTGGTCATCGCTGAACTGCTTAAGTATAAATGGAATCACAATTTGAATTATGAGCCTTATTTTTACCGCGATTCCAATCATAATGAAATTGATGTAGTACTTGACCATGGGCCGTTAATAAATCTTCTTGAAATCAAACTGACCCAGACACCACGGATGGAACATTTTTCTTCACTTAAAAAAATCACCTCTCTCCTAAAAACATCCCGCGGCTATCTATTAAGTTTTACAGAAAACACCGAAAAGATTTCAGAAAAAATTACAAGCATTCCCTGGACTGATTTTCTAAAGAATTACAAGGTATGAGGCAGAATCCGGTGGCAGAGAGCCTTCGAAGATTCACTGGAGGAACGCATAAACCATTGAATGCCCTGCTCGCGTTTGAACCAGGTGAGTTGGCGCTTGGCGAAACGGCGGGTGTTGCGTTTGATGAGGGCTTCGAGATTGCTCAGGCTTTCGGCAGCCCTCGCAGAGGGTCGCTCCGCTCGCAATGACAAAGCTGAATTGGTTCCCTTGACAGACTGTAGAATTTCGCGATAGCCGATCGCTTCGCGGGCGGTTTTTGACATTCGCTTTCGCATTAACTTTTTGACTTCTCCGACTAATCCCCTGCGAAACATTAAATCTACGCGCTTTTCGATATCCCGGTAAAGTTCGGGGCGATCTTTGGTGATGCCGATGACAATAGGGCTGAATCCTAATTCCCGCAAACTTACGGCGCTGTTCTGTCGATTTCCCCTCACCCTGCCCTCTCCCCAAGAGGAGAGGGGAACATTTCCAGAAGTCAATTGATAGGAAATTTCGAGGGCGCGGATGATGCGTTTTTTGTCGGCGGGTTTGATTTTTGCGGCGGCCGGGGGATTTTGCTTTTCGAGCTTTTGATAGAGTACGTTGATGCCTTGTTCATCGGCGATTTTGGACATTTCGCGGCGGAACGCGGGATTGGGGCCGGGTTGTTCAGTAATGCCCTGCAAAAGCGCGCGGACATACAGGCCGCTGCCGCCTGCGACGATCGGGACTTTGCCTTTGGCGCAAATTTTACGGAGGGCTTTCAAAGCCAATTCGCGGAAGCGAAAGGCGGAAAAGGCCGTGGTGGGAGAGACAATATCGATTAAATGATGAGGGATTTTTCGGCGGATTTGTAAAGAGGGTTTGGCGGTGCCGATATCCATTCCCTTGTAAATCTGCATGGAATCGGCGGAAATGATTTCACCATTGAGTTTTTTGGCCAGCTCAAAAGCAATATCAGATTTTCCCACGCCGGTGGGGCCGACGATGAAAATAACTTTTGACGGGGGTTTCACATGGATTCGGGCTGGGAGATTCCCAAGTGCTGGAGACCGTTTCGGAGGACAATCCGGACGGCATCGACCAGAACTATTTCT
>CAYGIT010000172.1:0-4956 GCA_964349955.1 uncultured bacterium | reverse complement strand
CCTTAGAGCCATATCTAGCGCGCTTTCCCCTCCGACCGGTGAGTGGGTTATGTCCCAAAAACGCCTTCGGAGTGAGCCCACCATTTCGTCGGGATCAAATCCCTCGCGATTAATTTCTCGAAGAATCTGACGCATAGCGGATTGAATCTGTTCTGGCAATTCTGTGTAGGATGTGTCAATTCCGATCTTTCTTAAAAATTCATTTTCAGAAACTCGTGCTTCGGAGCGAGTGGATTGGATTTTGTCGAGGGTCGCCCGTAATAGAGGGTTCATCGGGTCGGTGTCTTTATGTCCGTCAGCGTCCGCAAACATCCCGAGCACGCCGATTAAATCTCCGTCGTCGCCATAAAAAGGCAGTTTTACTGTCTCGAACCCGCCTTTCGCATTTTCATTGGCTTCGAACTTGTGGAGAAAATTGTCTTTCTCCTTTTTTAGAGTTTCCAGATCATCCTGCGTGAATTTTTCCGCTTGTTCCCTTTTGTTTTTTTCAAAATAGTTTTTTCCGATCCAGTTGTTCAGGGAAGGAACTGGCCCGTCTCCCTTGACCGCTTCAAGAAAGGCCCGGTTCACGTAAACAATTCTCTGCGTTTCCCGTGCAGAGTCCTTGTTGTAAGCCGTGATAAAAACAGGATGAGGCACATTATCGAACTGGGCATAATTCGGCGCTGCCGAGCGAAATGCGATTTTGACTTCCACCGTTTGAGCGGCCGGGTCAATGTTGAGGATTTTGATCGAAGAATTTTTCGCGGCAAAATTTTTCACAAAAAGCGACTGAACAATTCCGTCCTTGGCGGCCCAGCCTAAAGTAACAGGGAGTCCCCCTCTAAGAGGTTTTACCGTCAAGCGTGCCTGGACTTGCCCTTTCTCTTCACGGAAAGAATCGGGCCCAAGAGAAAGAATCCCTTCCCTTTCTTCCGGTAAAAAATACTGCGTTTGGCCCGCTTTGAGCGTGACCGTGACCCGCTGGTCCTGTTCCTCCATTGTCCGCGCTTCGGAGCGAATATAATTACGATAAAAAGCATACGCGTCTGTGAATTCGATTTTGTGCCCGATGGGGCCTGCGCCCGCGTTGAGGCTGGAGGGGGTTTCAATCTTTATATCAGGAATTTCCCTGAATGATTCTTCAAGATTTTTAGAAAAAGCTATTTCCAATTGCGGCGTTTTCCTGTTAAAAAAGATTCCCCTTAGAGGGTTTTGGTCTTCCTTTTCAAATCCCGGAATGACGGTTTGATTGACCGTTAATTGAAACTGGTCTGTCTGTGGAACCCGTGTCCAAAAAATGTTCAGATGACCGGACTCGCTCATTTTTGAAATTCCCCAGCCCCCGTCGTCATAGGAAACGATTTGCACAAAATCGTCTCCGAGGGATTTCGATTTTGATTTCCCCCATTGTATCGCCACTTCTTGCCAGCCTTCATTCCCCAGCCTATCGAGATATTTCCGGATATCGTCTTTTACGGTCCGCGCTTCTGAGCGAGGCTCAAATGTTGGGGCGGCCTGAGGAGAACTCAAAGTATAAAGACTGCCCGGCACCACTCCTCCATTTGCAAACGGGTGTTGGGCTGCAACTTTGGCGACAGGATTAGCAGTAAGATTGATGATGTTTTGAGGGGTGAGCTGGTTTTTGTCTTTGAGGGCGCGAAGGCCAGCGATGAATTGATCGACTTTGGCGAGCCATTCTTTTTGGAGGGCTTCTTTTTTGGACGGGGCCATGAAGTTGACGGCGGCTTCATCCAGAAAACGCGTGTAGCTTTCGGCCTGTGCGGTTTTTTCTTTCGCGGCGAGGTTGCGGATGAGTTGGTCGCGCCAGGGTTTGATTAATTGTAGGGGCAGGCCTTGCGCCTGCCCTGTCCCATAGACATTCTGGGCACCCACAAGGGGTGTCCCTACATTCAATAATCGATCCACCGCCGCCCGTGTAAACGACTCGAACAAATCCACTCGCCCGTTTTTGATTTTGAAATATTTTTTCCAGGAAACTTCGCCGCGCATATGCTGGAAATAAAGGCCTTCTTCGGGAAGGGCTTTGATGGACGGGGAAATCAAGGCATAGGAAATTCCAGCTTCTTTTAAATACCGCGCCATTCCGGAACTGTGGAAGCCTCCGGCCACGAAAAGCGCAGCCTGGGTTTTTTTCTTTTCCATGAGCATTAGAAGTTTTTTCTGGAGAACTTTTTCGCGGGATTCGGCGTTCTCATAGAAGGCAAAGTGCAGGGGTAGGGGCGGGGCTTGTCCCCGCCCTTCAAGGGCACCCGCAAGGGGTGCCCCTACGCTCGTTTTCAACTCTTCCCATTCCTTCCGCGTCAATTTCAAGTTGATGAGATGGTCCATTAGCCGGAATTGCCGATCCCGGGCATCGATTTTTCGCTCGGTATCATTGCGGAAAAGCCCTTGTTTGATTTCCAAAACAAAATCTTCGAGCTCTTCGAAAAATTCGGGGCCTTTCATTTGATTGAGGCGGTCGTAGCGGGAGACAGCGGCTTGAAGGTCGGAGGAAAATTCTACTCTCTGCCCCCTCACCCTAGCCCTCTCCCCCAGGGGGGAGAGGGGAAGTTGAAGGGATAAATTGAGAAGATAATGGGCGAAGGCTTGTTGTGAAATTTGTTCGGTTTTATAAGCCTGGAGTTTTTCTTGGAAGGCCCTTTTGTTATCCTGAGCGGAGCGAAGAATCTCGTGAGATTCTTCGGCCTTCGGCCTCAGAATGACAGGAGAGGATGCTTCTAATTTTTTCTGAACCGCCTTAATGGCTTTTTCGATTTCCCGGCCGAAATCTTTTTTACCGGCAGCATTGGTTTCCGCGAAATAGTCGGCAAGATGCGGAAAACGGGATTTCTCTTTTAAATGTCGCCCCAGAAACTCCAAGAGTGGCCCCAAATCAAAGTCTTTTTTATCAAGCGCGCTTGTTTTGGAATCGAGCTCGAGAAGTTGGGGGGAGTAATTCTCTTTTTTGAGCGATTCTATTTCCCTTCTCTCCCCTTCTTCCTGTTTTAAAAGTTCCGGTTGTTGGGCGAGGGCTTGTAGAAAAAGGCCGACGCCTTCTTCATATAGTTTTTTGTCTTCGATCCCGTAGTAATCGGATTCAAAGGGGCTTAAGACGGCATTGACTGCGGCGCCGGAGAGCTCGCCCTTGCCCAAATAAAATTCAAAGGCTTGTTTGAGTTTTTCGCGGTCGGGAAAAGCACGAAAAAGTTCGACATCCAATTTGCCGGCTGCGCCTTCGACCGCGATCAGACGAACACCCTGCTTTTCATAATATTCCAGGATTTGGCGCATGGACCTTTGCGCTTCGGCCGCGCTATGCGCGTCTTGAATCAAAAGCACGACACGGTCCTGTTTGCCCTCAAAACGTTCTTCAATCGTGCCCAGTTCCGAAGGGAGGCCCAAGGCTGCCAGGGCTTTTGGCCGGCTGGCGAGACTATGCGAGTCTGAAACCCTGGGCACTCCCTTCGGAGATTGGGCAGAAAGAGGAGATGTAATGCTGGTAGAAAGGAAAGTAAAAATAAGGAAAAAGGCAGTCATTTTGCGTCCGGAGCATCGCCTTTTGGAAGCTCCTGCGCATGGCTTACCTATAATAGAAGACAAAAAGGAACGTGTATCTCGCATAGTCGAATTGCTTATCAAGTAAGAGATACACGACGTTTTGGAAAGTTTCAAATAGGCAGGGGATGCCTATTAACTTAATCTATTGCTATTATTTGACTTGGGACTATTTTGTCATTCCCGCGAACACTCTACGAGGGCTGCAAAAGCCTGAGCGGGAATCCATTGGATCCCCCGGTCAAGCCGGGGGATGACAGTGCGGGAAGGAGGATTAAACGTTAAAGCGGAAGAGCATGACATCGCCGTCGGCGACCACATACTCTTTGCCTTCAATGCGGAGGAGGCCTTTTTCTTTGACGGCTGCCGAGGAACCGAGCTGAATCAAATCTGCGCAATTCATGGTTTCGGCGCGGATAAAGCCGCGCTCGAAATCGGAATGGATCACGCCGGCGGCCTGCGGGGCTTTGGTGCCCCGGCGGATCGTCCAGGCGCGCACTTCTTTTTCACCGGCTGTAAAATAGGTGATCAATTCCAGGAGTTTGTAGCCGGCACGGATCAAAGTATTCAGCCCGCCCTCCTGCAATCCAAGTTCTTTTAGAAATTCCTTTTGCTCGTCTTCGGAAAGATCAATCAGCTCGGATTCCACCTTGCCGGAAATACTGACAACCTGGGCGCCTTCTTTGATGGCTAGTCCTTTGACCGCTTCTACCCATGGGTTGCCGCTCACCACATCAGATTCCGCGACATTGCAGCAATAAAGCACGGGCTTGAGCGTCAAAAAAGCCATATCGCGCGCGATTTTTTTCTCTTCTTCATCTAACCCTGCTTTTCTCAAGGCATGTCCGGCTTCCAGCGCCGTTTTTATTTTTTCATAAACCGGCATTTTTTCGCGCGCGTCTTTGTCTCCGGACCGGGCCAGTTTTTCGGTTTTATCAAACCGCGTCATCATCGTATCCAGGTCCTTGAGGCAAAGTTCGGTATCGATCACTTCGATGTCGCGAACCGGATCCACGCTTCCGGAAACATGAATGATGTTTGGGTCATCAAAACAACGTACTACGTGGAGAATGGCTTCGACTTCTTTGATATGACCGAGGAATTGATTGCCCAGTCCCTCGCCCTCGGAGGCACCTTTCACCAGCCCCGCAATGTCATAAAACTCAATGGTGGTCGGCGTGGTCTTTTGGGGATGATAAAGTTTGGAAAGCGCGTCGAGCCGCTCATCCGGTACCGAGACAATCCCGGTATTGGGATCAATAGTGCAGAACGGATAATTAGAAGCCGGCGCCTTGGCTTTGGCTAAAGCATTAAAAATAGTGGATTTGCCGACATTCGGCAAGCCCACGATCCCGCATCGAAAACCCATAAGGGCGAGACTATACCACGAAAAAGACGGGCAAGAAATAGGCTCTTGAC
>CAYGIT010000171.1:0-5105 GCA_964349955.1 uncultured bacterium | reverse complement strand
CTGCGGGTATGTCTTCAAGGGGTACTGGAAGGACATCGGAACGATTCGCAGTTTCTTCGAAGCGAGCATTGATTTGACCCGCCCGCACCCGCAGTTTAATTTTTTCGAGCCCGGCGCCGTGATTTTTACGCGTGCGCGGTTTCTTCCGCCCAATAAAATCCTTGGGGCCCAGCTTGAGAATGTTTTGCTTGCCGACGGTTGTATTTTAAATGAAGCCAAAATCCAGAATTCGGTGATCGGCGTGCGTTCCGTTGTGGGCAAAGACACGGTGATCAAGGAAAGCGTTTTGATGGGCAATGATTACTACGAAGCCGAAAAAGCCCGTTCGCATGTGGGGCTCGGAATCGGCAAGGACTGCCGGATTGAAAATTGCATTCTGGACAAGAATGTCCGGATCGGAAACGGCGTGAAAATCACCAATAGCCGGAAAGAGGATGAAAAAGACGGGCCTAATTTTTACATCCGGGACGGCATTGTCATCATTCCCAAAGGAGTCAGTATCCCGGATGGAACGGAGATTTAAAAAAATTGTCCTTCAGGCAATTTTTTTTGGAATTCTTTTTTTTAATAACGGTGCTGCGCCGGCGGATGCGGTTCAGGATAAAAATGACCAGCCGTTCGACGAAAGTCAATCCTTTCGTCACGCTCGCGGGAACTTGAGGTTCCCGTCTTCGCAGAATCAAAACATAGCGACTTCCCTGGAGATGATCGCCGAGCGCATGAAGTCCTTGTCCGGAAGCCTGGCGGCGATTCCGGAACTGCCGCGGCTCAATCAAGTTATTCAGATCCCGATTCCGGAAAACCCGCAATCAGACACAAAGAAGGAGTAAAAAATGAGACCATTGTTTTTGATTTCGGTTTTTCTTTTAGCAGGATGCGCAGGGAACCAGGCGAAAGTTTTGAATCCGCCAGCGGAACAGCCGGCCGTGAAGGCAGTGCCGGCGCCCGAACCGGCCCCCGTGCAAAAAACAACCCCTAAGGAGACAGGCATCGTGAAAATCAAAATTGAAACCAGCATGGGAATCATTCTCGCGGACCTTGACTCGAAAAATGCTCCGCGCACGGTAGACAATTTCGTGAAGCTCGTCAAAAAAGGATTTTATGACGGGATTACTTTTCACCGCGTGATCCCGGATTTCATGCTCCAGACCGGAGATCCGACGGGCACAGGGACGGGCGGGCCGGGCTATTCGTTCGAGGATGAATTTTCCCCGAACCTGCGTCACGATGCACCGGGAATTCTTTCCATGGCCAATTCGGGGCCCAATACCAATGGCAGCCAGTTTTTCATTACCGAAGTTCCGACGCCATGGCTGGATGACCATCACTCCGTTTTCGGGCATGTGACGGAGGGAATAGAAATCGTTCATGAGATTGCCCGGGTGCCGCGGGATTCCCAGGACAAACCCATGGCCCCCGTTACGATGACCCGGGTGACAGTACTCGACTAGTAGTTCCCTTTTTCGAGATTGAAGATGGCGGTGAGGGCGAAAAGAATATTGCCGCACCAGGCGCCTAAAAACGGGGGAATTTTTCCTGCTTTTCCGAGCGCAAGTCCGATGGCGTCCGTTACGTGATAGGCAAAAATAACCCCCACGCAGATCAGCACTTTCATCGCGATGGCTTTGCGGTTCGTGGTGCGCGCAAGAAAGGGGACCGCAAGCAGCATCATGACAAGGGCTTGCCAGGGCTGCGCGAGCCGGTAATTTAAATCCACGCTTTCCGAATAAACACTCACTCCGTTCTCCTGAAGCTTCTGGATTGAAGACTTCAACTCCCGGTAAGTCAGAAAGGCGCTTTCCATGGAGGCCATGGCCAATTCCTTGGGGGTGAATTTCAATTCCGGATAAACTTTGAACGGAAAGGTCCTGGGCTCTCCGAGAATGCGGCCCTGCGCATCCATTTGATATTCGGTCACTCCTTCAAAACGCCAAACCCCGTCTTGCCACCGGCCTCTTTGGGCCATCATTTTCTGGCGCGAGTTTTCTCCTTCAAACCATAACCCCACTGCGCCGCTGACTTCCCCTTTGGCCTTTGAGAAAGTGCGGAAGAAATAGAGTTGTTGCCCCCCGGAATAATAAGTCACGTTCTTCATGAGTTTATCGAAGCGCTTGTCTTTACTTTTTTCCTTTTCAATATAAAGGTCTTTGATTTCCTGCGCGGCGCGGTAAGTGGGCGGAACCAGGTGGTCGCTGACAAGAAAGGCGCTGATTCCAAAAAGAAAACCGAGAAAAAGAACGGGTTTCATGATGGAAGTGATTTTAATGCCGGCGGCTTTCATGGCAATGGTTTCATTGTGGAAGCCGAGGTTGACGAGCAGAAAAAGCGTGCCAAGCCATGAGGCCCAGGAAATGGTTTGGGCGAAAGCGTACGGGACAAGGAAAAGATAATATTTCAGGATGATGAGCGGGGAAGTCTTGTGCATGAGAAGCGCGTCGAGATTATCGAAAATGTCGGCAATCAAAACCAGGAAAATGAGACTAAGGCTGGAATAAAAAACCGGAATAAAAAGTTCTCGTGTGAGGTAGCGGTCGAGAACTTTCATTGCGGAGAGTTTTCCCGGGACTCTGTCCGGGCCACGGTCAGGATATCGACTTGGCGCGCGCCGTGCTTTTTCAAAGTTCTGGCCGCTTCTTCTCCGGTGGCGCCGGTGGTGAAAATATCATCGATCAAAAGGAAACTTTTTCCTTCTACGCTGCGGGAATTGAAAAGCTGGAAAGCCTGAAAAAGATTGATCTGCCGCTGCTTTTTGGCAAGCCCGCTCTGGGAAAAAGTCCGGCGTACTTTTTTGAGGCTCTTTTTGAGGGGCACCCCGCTATGCTTTGAAACCAGCGCCGCAATCAATTCCGCCTGGTTGAATTCGCGCTCAAAGAGCCTCTTGCGGTCGATGGGGACAGGAATAAGAGCGTCATAAGGCGTTTCCGAGGCGATGGCCACAGCGAATTGGGCGATGGCTTGGTCGAAGACGGGAATCAGCCATTGCTTGCTGAAAAACTTGATGGCCGAAAGGATTTCCCCGGCCGGCGATTCGTAAGGATAAAGGGCCCAGGCGGAATCCAGAAATTCAAAGCGTTGCCCTGAACAGGCTTCCTCAAAACCGTAAGCCGCATTTTGCATTTTTACCCGGCACGGAGCGCAAAGGCCGGATTCTGTGATTTCCAGCAGGACTTCGCAAAGGGGGCAGGCGGCAGGATAAACAAGCCTCAAGAAAGCCTCGTGGTAAGGACGAATCGATGGATGTAATTGCATGGCCGACTATTTTAGGGAATAATGCCCGGAAGTGCAATAGCCGATAATTCTGTAGCCCGCATTTCTCATCAGTTGTCGTCACGAGTTGGCGTAGCTGCGTGTGGATGCGAGGCTTGCGACCGAGGCTACCGGAAACGTACTTAAAAAGTACGTTGAGGATAGCCGACGGAGCATAACGAAGCAGACGCATGCAGATACGTCAACGCAGTAGACAATTGATGAGAAATGTGGGCTAGTATGACCAAGATTAAACTTTTTTTAGCCGTGATGGTGTTCTCCGGACTGTTGGGAATTGCCCGGGCGGAAGCCTATCCGGTGGATTACTCTCCGCGCTTTCAGACGCAAATCAAGAAAACCCTGGATAGCATAAACCAGGCTGCCGCGAAGCGGTCCTTGAAACTCCGGGGCATGAATGACTCGCTTGAAAAAACGTCGCGGGCGGCCCGGATGTTCTGGAACTGGCAATCGGCCGGGCCGGTGGCTGCGTTGCTCGAATCGGCGCAAAAGGATTATCCCGAAAATTTTTTCACTTTCTTTTTAGAGGCCTTGATTCTGGATATGCGCGAAGATCCGAGGCAGGCCAACCGGTCTTTTGTGAAATTCCTGCTGGAGGGGCGGACCTACACGGATTTTGAAAAAGCATTTATCTCGCAGGGAGATTTTCAGGCATTGAGGCATGAAATCGAAAATCTTTTGACCCGGCGCGGGATTTCCCTCCGAGGGCATGAAAGCGAGCTCGAGGCGCGGGTGCCGATGCAGGGGCTTGAAAATTACCGGCGCCATCCGGCCCCGAATGATCAGGTTTTAAATTTTATTTTTCTTGCCGTCCTTATAGGCGGCGGGGCGGGTCTTATCCTGGCGGCCTTTGGAAGCGCAGAATTCTGGCGCCCGGGATTGCGCAGTATTCTCGGGATGTATCTGTCTTTCTGGATTGCCTACGGCATTTGGCTTTTGGACCTTGCCTTCGGGCTGCCTTACGGGGTTTCAAGATTCAAAGTCATTTCGGTTTTTTTGGGATCCACCGCTCTTTTGCTGGGGCTGCGCGAACTGTGGGCATTTGTCCGGGAAAAAGGCAGACCTCTGGAAAAAGGATTCAAGCGGTGCCCCTTTTGCAAGGCCGTGATTGTGGAGCTCGCCACGCAATGTTTTTATTGCAAGCAACCGCTTTAGACGTATAATGACGTCACTTTAAACGAAGCACCAACCAAAGGATCGAATCGAGTGCCAAAAGTTCAAGTCAGCGAAAATGAGCCTCTGGATAAAGCCCTGAAGCGTTTGAAAAAGAAAATCGAGCGCGAGGGGATTTTGAAGATTCTCAAACAGCGCAAGCATTACGAAAAACCGAGCGAAAAAAGACGCCGCAAGATGCGCTCTTCCAAAAGCAAAAAGAAAAGATTCTAGGCCGCCGGTTTTTTTCCGGTGAGCCGGATGCTTATGGATAAAATCATCATTTATCAAAAACCCACCTGCACGACCTGCCGGCAGGTCCATGCCGCCCTTCAGGAGAGCGGCGTGGATTTTAACTCCGTCAATTATTACCTCGACCCGCTTTCAAAACACAAATTAAAAGAGCTTCTCAAAAAAATGGGAATCCCCGCCGCGGAGCTTTTACGCAAGAAAGAGGATATTTACAAGCAGCTGAAACTTGCAGACAAGAAACTTGGTGAAGATGAAATCATCGATTTGATGGTCAAATACCCGGATCTCCTCCAGCGCCCCATTGTCGAAAAAGGCCCCAAAGCCATTCTCGCCCGCCCCGCCGAACGCCTCAAAGAAATCCTTTAATTGCTCCCTTCCTTAAGTGTAACCGCAAAATGATAATGTCCTAAATCTGCAAAGTAGAAATGTCCTCTAGA
>CAYGIT010000170.1:0-5105 GCA_964349955.1 uncultured bacterium | reverse complement strand
TTTCGATATCGTAATCCTCATCCAGCGCGCGCGCCGTCATTTCGGAAAGTTTGAAAAGAAGATTAACGCCGATGCTCATATTCGGCGATTGGACAATGGGAATGGTTTTCGCGGCCGCTTTGAGAGACGCCAGCAGCGCTTCGTTCAATCCGGTGGTGCCGAGCACATACCCGATTTTTTTCTCGAGGACCGCTTTCAAATGCGCATCGGTGGCTGAAAAATGAGTGAAATCAATCAGCACATCGGCGCCGGCAAGGGCTTCGGAAATACTGGAAACAACTTTGACTTTGAGCGGAGCGCCACCGGTCAAATGGCCGAGGTCTTCGCCAATCAAAGGGCTTGAAGCCTGTTCAAGGCCGCCTGCGATTTGGCAGTCCTTGTTCTGGGCCGCGATTTTCAAAATGGCGCGGCCCATCCGGCCGGCAACGCCTGCAATGGCAATTTTAATCATGCGTTTTTAATCAATCCCGCTTTTTTGAGGGCTTCGGCCAGTTTCTTTTGATTGTCTTTGGACATTTCGCAAAGCGGCATCCGGAATTCCGGCCGGATTTTTCCCATCAGCGCAAGCGCGGTCTTGACCGGAATCGGATTGGTTTCAATAAAAAGATTTTTCGAAAGCGGGTAAAGTTCGCGGTGGAGCTGGCGCGCCTGCTCCCAATCCCCTTCGAGAGCCGAATGCACCATGTCTCGCATCAGATGCGGCACAATATTCGCGGTCACGGAAATCACCCCTTTGGCGCCGATCGACATCATCGGAACCGTCAGAGGATCATCGCCGGAAAGAACGGTGATGTCGCAAAGCTCCAGGATTTGATCGACCTGATCGAGATTGCCGCTGGCTTCTTTGACCGCCACAATATTGGAAAGCCGGGAAAGCCGGGCGACTGTGGCCGGCGCCAAAGAAATTCCGGTGCGCGCAGGAACATTGTAGAGCACAAAAGGAATGTCCACTTTGCCGGCTAAAAATTCGTAATGCCGGTAAAGGCCTTCCTGGGTCGGCTTGTTGTAGTAAGGCGTCACCACCAGCACGCCGTCGGCTTTGATTTTTTTGGCATACTGGACAAGGCCAAGGGCTTCTTCCGTGTTATTGGAACCGGCCCCGCAAATCACGGGAATGCGTCCGGCAATGTATTCCACCACAAATGACATCACATGCCGGTGCTCATCATGAGAAAGCGTGGCCGACTCCCCCGTGGTTCCGCAGGGAATGATGACGTCAGTCCGGGATTGAAGATGAAAATCCAAAAGGCCTTTGAGCGCTTTTTCATCCACTTTCCCGTTATGAAAAGGGGTGACAAGCGCGACCATGGAACCTTCGAAAATTTTTTTCTTTTTGTTCATACCGTGATTTTCCCTTCAAAAACAAAACGTGCGGGGCCTTCCAGCGTCACTTTTTCGATTTTTGAGCCTTGCTTGATAAAATCCACGGTAAGAATTTCCCCGCCTTTTGTTTTCACCCGCACCGGCGAATGCGCGTTGCCCAAAAGGCAACTGATCAGGGCTGCGGCGGTCGATCCCGTGCCGCAAGCGAGCGTTTCCCCTTCTACCCCGCGCTCATACGTGCGCACTTCGATTTCATGATCGCCCTGCACTTCCACAAAATTCACATTCGTTCCCTTGGGACGAAAACGTTCGTGATTGCGGATAGCCCGGCCAAGACCGTTCACGTCGATTTTATCCAGGCCTTCTACGAAAATCACCGCATGCGGAACGCCGGTATTGATAAAGGAATAATGCAAACGGTTTCCGGAAACCTGCAGCTCCGCTTTTTCCTGGAGCTGGCTGGGCCGGACAAGCCCGACGCAAACCCGGCCGCCTTTGACTTGGGCCTGAATCAATCCCGCTCTGGATTCAAACTGGAAACGCACCGGGAGTCCCATTTTTTTATGGGCATAAAGAGCAATACAGCGGAAACCGTTTCCGCAGGCATCGGCCTCGGAACCGTCGGAGTTGAGAATGCGCATTTTAAAGGCCGCTTTGCGGGAACTTTCGATCAGAAGAACGCCATCCGCGCCCACGCTGATATGCTGGGCACAAAGCGCGCGCGTCAGGCGAACGGCGTCCCGCACGATGCGGCGACGGTTGTCAATGACGATAAAGTCATTGCCGGAAGCCACCATTTTATGAAAAGAAATTATTTGTGACATAAGTTTTGAATCCGGCTTATTTTAGGAAAACGTATTGTAACAAATCCCAAGGCGGCATGCCACGGTTAAAACAGGGATTTGTTCTCAGAAGCCAGGGAGACATTTGGGCCGCCCTTTTGCATGGCTTCAAGCCTTGCCACTCGCTCGGGAGTCGGCGGATGACTGGCGAAAAAAGGGATAGAAGCGCCACCCTTTTCCAGGGTCTGGATTTTCTTGAGGAAACGCACAAGGCCGTCGCTTTGAAAACCCGCGGATTTCAAAAGATTAAAACCAATGGCATCCGCCTCGAGTTCGTCGGCCCGGCTGTAATGCGTGAGAAAACCCGTGCGGGCAAGGTTGATGGCCAGCAGCCGGAGTTGTTGCTTATTTTCGGGGAAAAGAAATTTCGACAAGGAATCCAGGCCGTACTGGCGCGAAATGGAGTGGGCCGGATGCCGCGCAGAAGCATGGCCGATTTCATGGGCCAGAACTCCGGCAAGCTCGCTCTCATCGCTCGAAAGACTCAAAAGCCCGGTATGCACATAAATACGGCCTCCCGGAATCGTGAAGGCATTGGGCGTTTTATCTTCGACCACATAAAAGCGATACTCAAAATCTTTGGAGGGAAGGCGGGCAACCAGCCGGTTGCCGATGCTGCGTACCGGATTGACAAGCGCGGGAGTCTCCACCAGTTTCATTTGCTGGGAAATGGTAGCCGCCATTTGATCGCCCATTTGAGCTTCTTCAGGCACGGAGACAACATTGAAATTTTCCACGGCCGGGTTGAGATAAGTGCAGCCGGAAAATAAAAGGAATCCCCAATAAAACTTTTTTAAAATGCTCATGAGCCCTCCTGAAAACGAAGATCATTATAAACATTCTGTGCCCGAAAAACCAGCATCTATGATAAAATTCCGGCATTATGAACAAAATTCACCCTACCGCGATTCTTGGGAAAAATGTCCTCCTCGGCTCCGGAAACACGGTCGGTCCTCATGTCATCCTCGAGGATGACGTCAAAATCGGGAATAGCAATACGATTCTGCAAGGAGCAACCCTTTGCACCGGCACTGAAATCGGAGACAACAATCAAATCCACATGCATGCGGTGATTGGCCATTCGCCCCAGGATTTAGCCTACAAAAACGAGCCTACGTTCACCAGGATCGGCAACGGAAATACCCTCCGGGAATTTATCACCATTCATCGCGGCACCAAGGCCGGCACCGCCACCCGGATCGGCGATTCCAATTATTTAATGGCTTATTGCCACATTGCTCACAATTGCATCATTGGCAATCACGTGATCATGGTCAATCAGGCCTCGCTCACCGGTTACGTGGAAGTGGAAGACCGGGCCTTTCTTTCAGGAATGACAGGCTTTCATCAGTTTACACGCATCGGACGCCTCGCGATGGTGAGCGCTCTCTCTGCAGCCAACAAGGACATCCCGCCTTATATGATCGCGGGCGGAAGACCGGCTACCGTGCTGGGAATCAATGTCGTGGGATTGCGCCGCGCGGGCATTTCTGCGGCGGTGCGTGAAGAAATCAAAAAGGCGTATAAATTGCTTTACCGCGCCGGACTGAATACAAGCCAGGCCCTCGAAATCATGAAAAAAGACCTGGTCTCCTCCGAAGTTGCCCACCTGATCCAGTTCGTAGAAAATTCAAAGCGCGGAATCATTGACAATCGATCAGATTTTTCCGAGGACGAGAACTGAGTTTTTTCCGCCAAAACCGAAGGAATTTTTCATCACAACATTCATTTTCAATTTGCGGGATTGGTTCGGGACATAGTCCAGATCGCATTCCGGGTCGGGAACGCTGTAATTGAGGGTCGGCGGGATTTCATCGTTTTCCATTCCAAGCAAAGTCGCGATCAACTCCACACTTCCGGCTGCTCCGATCAAATGCCCGATCATGGATTTCGTGGCGCTGATCGGAATTTTGTAAGCCCGTTCTCCAAAAACTTTTTTGATGATCAGCGTTTCGGTCTTGTCATTGAGCGGCGTCGAAGTTCCGTGCGCATTGATGTACTGAATGTCTGCAGGCGTCACGCCAGCATTTGCCATGGCCATGTGCATCGCGCGCGCGGCCTGGGTGCCTTCCGGGTCGGGCGCCGTCATATGATAGGCGTCGCAGGTCATGCCATGGCCCAGGATTTCGGCGTAAATATGCGCTCCCCTCGCCCGGGCATGTTCATACTCTTCCAAAACAAGAATTCCCGCGCCTTCGCCTAAAACAAATCCGTCACGGTCGCGGCTGAACGGCCTCGAGGCCCCCTGAGGATTGTCATTGCGTGTGGAAAGCGCGCGCGCCACGCAGAAAGCGGCGAGAATTCCCGGATAAATAGAAGCTTCCGCCCCTCCCATGATGAGAAAATCCATGGCGCCGCTGCGAATGGCTTCAAAGGCATAACCTCCGGCATCAGAGGCAGAAGAGCAGGCAGTCGCGATGGAAAAACTCGGGCCGGTGATGCCTAGTTCAATGGAAATATTGCTGGCGCAGGCATCGGGAAAGGAGGCCAGTGCCGTGAAAGGATTGATGCGCATGGGGCCTTTTTCCATGAGCGTTTTGTGCTGGGTAAGGATGTAACCATGTCCCGCCATCGCGGTGCCGACAATCACGCCGGTTTTTTCCTGCGCGCCGTTTTTCCGGAAATCAAGGCCCGCATCCTGGACTGCCATTTTTGCGCAGGCCACGGCAAATTGCGAGGTGCGGTCCATGCGTTTGAGGCGTTTGACGTCAATATAAAGGGAAGGATCAAAATCGCGGATTTCGCCGGCAAAGCGGGTGGTAAATTCGGAAGGATCAAATGCGGTGATCGGAGAAATGCCGGACTTGCCGCTTTTGAGGCCCTGCCAGAAGATGTCTTTTCCGATTCCGATCGGCGAAACAACGCCGATCCCCGTAATCACTACCCTTCTTTTGCCGGAATGCGCCACAAAAGACCGGGAATTAGCGGGTGCCTGAAGCC
>CAYGIT010000169.1:0-5140 GCA_964349955.1 uncultured bacterium | reverse complement strand
GGACGAGGATGGGTTGAGAAAAGATGGAGATATGTTGTCATCCCCGAATGTTTCTGTCGGGGATCCTCGACTTGTGGATTCCCGCCTAAAAGCATGCGGGAATGACACGCTGGACATCGCCGTGATTCTTTTGCCCCGCATGTCCAACTTTACTGACTTTGAAATCTTGCGGCAGGAACCGGGCGTCCGGCTGCGGTACGTGAAACGGATTGAAGAACTGGGGGAGCCGGACCTTTTGATTCTTCCGGGCACGAAATCCACAGTCCAGGATTTTCAGGACATCCAGGCCCGCGGTTTTATTCCCGTCCTCCGGAATTTCGTCGCGCGCGGCGGAAAAATGCTTGGCATTTGCGGCGGCTATCAAATGATGGGAAAAAACATCCGGGATCCTCAAAATACGGAATCGGCAATTTCTGAAATGGAAGGGCTCGGCTTTTTCAACATGACCACCGAATTTATGCCGGAAAAAGTGGTGCGCCAGGTCCGCGAAGAAGTGGCTGCGGAATTATTCGGCCAAAAAATTAAGGGGCAAATCGAAGCTTACGAGATTCATATGGGAGTGACGGCGCGTCATGAAAATTATCCGGCTTTCGGAAAAGAAGGCGCGGTTGATTTTTCGGGCCGGCTCGCGGGAACCTATTATCACGGACTTTTCGATCATCCGGAATTCCGGGCTTCTTTTTTAACGGCGCTTGCGCGCTCTGCCGGAAAATCCTTGGGCAGCGGAAATGTTCTTTCAGTAATTGATCTCCGCGAAATCCATTTCAACCGTTTGCGCGATCTTTTGGTCCGAAACCTTGATCTTCAATTCTTGCAAAGGATGTGTCATCCAGAACGAAGTGAAGGATCTCCAGGGCTTGCCTCAGAGATTCTTCGCTGCGCTCAGAATGACAGATGATAGAATATAGAAACTATGAAATCCGCCTATCTTGTTATCGCCCATGGAAGCCGCGACCAGGAAGCTAACCAGGCTTTTTTCGATTTTCTTGACCGCTTTCGCAAAGCTTATCCGCACCGGCGGGTGGAAGGCGCTTTTCTGGAACTGGCCAAACCTGCCATTCCTCAAGGCATCGAGAATTGCATGGCTCAAGGAGTTTCAGAAATCATAATCCTGCCCATGATGTTTTTTCCGGGCAGGCATGTCAAAGAAGACATTCCCCGGTTTATCGAAAAAGCCAAGGCGAAGCATCCGGAAGTCGATTTCCATTACGCGGGACCTGTTTCCGAACACCCCATGCTTCTTGCCTTACTCGAAGAAAAAGCCAAACAGACGAAAGGAAAGTCATGACTGATCAAAAGCCGCCTTTTCAGAACTATAAAAAGCATATTCTGGTCTGCACCGGACCGCGTTGCGCTCCGGAATCAGCCCCGAATCTCTATCAGCATCTCAAAGACAGGATCAAAGAGCTAAAACTCAACGAAGGGCCGGATCGTATTCTGAAATCCCAATGCCATTGCTTTGGAATTTGCCAGGGAGGGCCGATTGTGGCGGTTTATCCCGATGGCGCCTGGTATCATCATGTTACGCCCGAGCTCATGGACAAGATTATCCATGAGAATTTGATCGCCGGCCATCCGGTCAATGAGAACTCCTTTTAACCGCAGGTAAGTTGCTTGACTCGATAGGTGCCTTCTATATAATACCCTCCATATTCTTTAAAGGAGAGCCGGTCTTATTTCATGAATCAGCAAGCCCCTATCCCGCAAGGCTCTGAAATCGAGAGCTCGAAGTTTTTTGCCGCCATTGGGTATCTCAATGTGCTATGTTTTGTTCCGCTTCTTTTGAAAAAGGAAAGCAAATTTGCGCAGTTTCACGGCAAACAGGCGCTTGTGCTTTTTATTCTCGAAGTGGCTGCGAGTGTTTTGAGGGTCGTTCCTATTTTAGGGGAGCTGGTCTTCACCGTAGCGTTTGTCGTTTTTAGCATTCTTTCACTGACCGGTATCGTCAAGGTCCTGATGGGCGAGTATTGGGAGATGCCCGTGATCTACGAAATTTCAAACCGAATCAGTCTTTGATTAACCGGGTCTTTTCGAAGCTCCGTTATCCACCACCGCCTATGTTAGTAAGAAATAAAAAAATCCAGGGGGAAGAGCAGAACTGGTGCCTCATTTTAAACCCCCTCCGAAGTGAGATTGACAAGAAGAGGCTGGCTGTCAAGATTGCCCAGGTTTTTTCTCTTTCACCTGAAGAGACTTCGGACCTGGTGGCCAATACTCCCATTATTCTTCTCGATAACCTTACCCGCGAAATCGCGTCAAAGTTGAAAGAGTATTTTCATCCGACGGGTGCAGACATGCTGCTCACCAATGATACCCTTCAAAAACGGAAATGTTACCGCACGGTTTGGCCTGAATCGCCCAACCTCTCGTTTCTTATCGACCGGCGGTTGTTCGAGGAAAAAAATAATCCCGGCCCTGCGCTGGGGACGGAAAACCCCGTGGAAGAGATGCGGCTTCCGGCTTTTTCGCAAAACTCCTTTCCCGACAAAGAGCGAAGCCGCCTGCTTGAAGAAGCCGAGAGCTGGAAAAAAGAATGCCTTTCTTCCCAGGAAGAATCCCGCCGGCTAAAAGAAGAAATCGAAAAGAAAATGAGCAAAATGGTTCCCGCTCAAGATTATGTCCCGGCGGCGGAATTTGAGCAGCAACTTAGGGAAAAAGACAAGGAAATCAAGGAACTCCGCTTGCTTTACTCCAATGCCCAGGAAAAAAACGAAATGCTGAAAGAAGAATTCCGTGAAAGCCGGACCCTTTATGAGGAAAAGCTGTCGTTTGTGATCCGGGAAAATGAGCAATGGAAAAAGAAAATCCAGGAATTGAATACCGCGCTCCAGAATTTTCAGCAAACCCTTCAGAAGGAAAAGCAGGTCGCGGCCGAGCTTTCTGCGCGCAAGGAAGTCGAAATCAAACGCCTGAATGAAGATTACGAAAATTCCAGCCGCCTTTTGCGCGAAAGCCTTACCCGTGCCATGGCCGACCTTGAACAAACGAAACATCAGGCACGGCAGGCCCTTGAGCGGGCAAGAATTCTCGAAACCGCCAAAGAGAATCTCGAAGAAAAAATCAATGAACAAACCGATCAGCTTGCGCAGACCGGGGAAAAGTCCCAGGCGTTTGCCCGGCAGGTCCAAGAGCTGGAAGTCCGGCTACTCCAGGGAAAAAATATCCGGGAAAAAGCCGAAAGCCGCATCGCGGAAATGGAGCAAAACCTGCAAAGTCTCAAACTTGAGATGGAAACGGCCTCCGAAGAAATCCGCCGGAAGGAATCCCGCGAGCTTGACCTTGAAAAAGAAGTCATCCAGATGCATACGGCCTGTGAAGATCAGCAAAAAACAATTCAGGGGCACCGGGAACTCCTGGAGTCCCGTGAGCGTGAGCTTGAAAGCCTGCGGCGGCAACTCCGGGATGTGCATCAGCATTGGGAACAGCGCGAAGCGGTCCAGCGACGGACGCAAATCGCCAATCAGCTTGGGGAGAAGGAAAATCTTCTGAAGAAAATGGTGCAGGACCAGGAGAGGATTGAGAACGAAATCCGTTCCCGGGAAGAAGCCATGCGTAAAATTCTTGCCGAGCAGGAAACGCTCGAAAAAGAAATCATCGAGGCCAAGCAGGCCCAGCGCCACCTGGCCGAACAGGCCAAGAGAGACCGCACGGTCAAAATCAAGCCGTTTGTAAACAAAGATCCTTCGGAACTTGAAACCGCCCCCCAGGAAGCGGAATGATTGAGCTTGTTTTAAGCAAAATCAAGGTGGATGAAACCCGCAATGAGCAGGTCATTGTTTTCAAGGAAAAAGACGGTACCCGCTTTCTTCCCGTTGTGATCGGCATCGCCGAAGTCAACGCCATTAAAATGAAGTTGAGCGGGATCAAACCCCCACGGCCCCTGACCCACGACCTGGTGCTTGAAATCGTGGACCGGCTTGGCTCCAGGCTCGAAAAAGTGGCGATTGATAAACTGCAACAAAATACTTTTTACGCAAGTCTCCACTTCCTCCAGAAAAGCGGGGAAACGGTCATTGTCGATGCCCGGCCTTCTGATAGCGTTGCTCTGGCCCTTCGCGCCGGGGCGCCGATTTTTGCCGCAGAAGAAGTAATGGGCGAAGCCGGCGTGAACGAGGTCTGAAGGCATGGATCAATATGATGTCGTGATCATCGGCGGCGGCGGTTCCGGGCTGACGGCCGCTTTGTACACTTCCCGCGCCAAACTTTCTACTCTGCTTCTCGAAAAACTCGTGCCTGGCGGCCAGATTGCGCTGACCGACATTGTCGAAAATTATCCGGGTTTTCCGGAAGGCATTACCGGCGGTGAAATTTCCAAGCGCATGGAAGACCAGGCCAAACGCTATGGCACCGAAGTCGTTTATGCCGGAGTCCAGTCCATAGAAAAAAAGGACGGCCTCTTTGAGGTGGTAACCGGACAAAAAAAATTTACGGCACGCAGCATCATTCTTGCCTGCGGCGCGTCTTTCCGCACGCTGGGTGTTCCGAGAGAAAAAGAGCTGACCGGCCGCGGCGTTTCCTATTGCGCCACCTGCGACGGCGCTTTTTTTAAAGAAAAAGAGATCATCGTCGTCGGCGGCGGAGATTCCGCCATGCAGGAAGGGATTTTTCTCACGCGCTTTGCAAAAAAAGTGACCGTCGTTCACCGCCGGGACAAATTGCGGGCCAGCCCCATCCTTCAGGACCGCGCGCGCCAAAACCCGAAAATCGATTATATCTGGGACACCGTGGTGGACCGGATCGAAGGAGAAAAAAAGGTCGAGGGCGTGGTCCTCAAAAGCATGAAGAATGACGAGACACGGCCTTACCGTACCGACGGTGTTTTTATTTTTGTGGGCCATGAGCCCAATACCGGATTTTTAAATCATTTTGTCGAGCTGGATGATCACGGGTACGTGAAAACCGGGCCATCTCTTGCTACTTCGGCGCCCGGTGTTTTTGCGGCCGGGGAAATCCGGGCGGGTGCAGTCAAGCAGCTTGTCTCCGCCTGTGGAGAGGGTTGCGAAGCCGCGCTGGCCGCGCAGGCTTATCTTGAAAATACATGAAGTCTTTCTTTGCGGGAGCGGCGGTGATCGCGCTGCTGGCATTGAGCGTTTCCTGCAGGCTTCCGCCGGCAGAGGCTCCTTTTTCCAAAGTTCCTGAC
>CAYGIT010000168.1:0-5151 GCA_964349955.1 uncultured bacterium | reverse complement strand
CCGCAAAGCCGCGCAAAACTTTTCCCCTTTTTGGCGCCTGTCTTGAGCGGCCGCTTCCAGGGCGGCCTCAAGCCCGGAAGTTTTGAGCAGGACCGGGAGCGAAGTTTTTTTCAATTTCAAAAGATCAAAAAGCCATTCTCCGGCCTTCAGCAGTTGATTGCTTGTCAAAGCGGCCCGCTCCGTAATGCATTTTATAAAAACCATTTGGTCCGGTTTTGAGAATCGGTTGAGGACCCGGGCGCCCCGGAAAGGCAGTTTGCCAGCATTGATCGCTTCCAAAACCGAAGAGTCCAGGGAGGCCACTTCTCCATATTCTTCAAAAAAGTGCGGCTGCGGCTCAAGCCCAAGCGTGGGAAGAATGTCTTCGATGACTCTTTTTTCATCCATCTTAAAATCCCGGACCGCTCGATGAATGGCCCAGGCCCGGTCAAGATCGTTCATCCCCTGCTTCCAATTCGAAAAAACCGAGAGCAAGTACAAATCTGCGAGATTTTCCGGGGCAGCAATTTTGAAAACAGCAATTTCTGTAAGTCCTGCCACCTCCGCCGCCACAATGCGTTTGTGTCCCGAAATAATGTGTAGGGGCGGGGCTTGCCCCCGCCCTTTGCCCCGGGCACCCGCAAGGGGTGCCCCTACGATCAGAATCGGCTGCAATACACCTCTCTGCTTCACCGAATCCCGAAGCAGCGGATCTTCCAGCGAATAACGGCTCACAAATGGAAATTCACGGGAAATTTCCTTGAGGGGGATTATTTGAAAATCGTATCTTTCCATTCTCTCTCAAGCCGGTCGGGGGAAATCTTCAAAACCGAGCGCAGCGCCTCTTCTGAATCTTTGCCTTTGGCAAACTCGCCAAGAACCTGCTTCACACGAAACATACCGTAGCGTTCAATCAAATAATTCACGAAGTGGAAGGATTGGCGGTAAAAAAGGCTGACCAGAAGCGGGTCTTTCATATCTTCCAGGTTCTGGCGCATGAGTTGCGCCAGAGAAAGAAGGGCCCGCGTCTTGATCGCGGAGTCAAAAACAATCATGTCGAGCTTGCGTACTTTGTTTTCTTCATATTGCGCCAGGCCTTCATTGATCCAGGGCGGCGCCTGGCTTGCGCTCATGGCAGCCACAAACGCGTGAGTGACCTCATGCGCAGTGAGCGCCTCAAGATCATTTTCCGCATAGCCTGTTTTACTTGCCGGCATCCGGACCTTTCCATCATAGAGCCCGCCTACCCAGTGGGGTGTATTGGCAATGTTTTTAAACTCGTCCGGATCATAAAGCAGGACAGTCACCTTGTTATTGAAATAAAAAGCAAAATCCCTGGAGATTTCGAGATACGTTGTGCGCAGAAGCTCACGTAACTCAAAGCCCTCAAGCGGTGTTTCCTTGTTGTGATACTTGATAATGAAATGTTCTACCCGGTAAGTGGAGAACCCCTTTTCCATCTCCGCTTCTTTACCAAGTTTTTCGATTTTCCGCTTCAAGGCCGGCGTCGGCTGAAGATGATAGGCCATTTGATAATTAGAAAGGGCCGCAGGCAACTTGGCTTCCCGGTCATCGATATCCCCCATGAGTTCCCAGGAAAAACCGTTTTTGCGGTCTTGCGCCATGGAATCCTTGAGTGTCTGGCGTGCCAGGTCATATTCATTTTTCTGAAAATACTCCACCGCCTGATTGTAAAGCTGGACCGCGACAGGCGTGCCCGGAAGAACCGCGACTTTGGGATCTTTTAAAAAAAAGCCCATCAATTCCACGCGCTGGCGCCGTTCGAGCATTTGTTCGTTTGCGGATTTTTCCTTCTCCGCGGCAAATGCGGGAGAGACGAAAAGAACGCAAGCGAGAATAAAAACGGCCTGCTTCATTTTTTCCATTCTTTTGCCATTTGAATGCGCTTGCCGATGGCCGGATGATCGTAAAAAAACCATTCGATCAGCGAATGCGGCTCCGGATCGGAAAGATTGACTTTGCCGAGCTTGTCCATGCACGAGATAAAAATATCCGGGTAAGGAAAGGCTTCGAGTGAAAAGCGGTCTGCGGCCCGTTCGACAATTCTAGAATAACCGTTCTGAACCGGCGTTAAAACCAGATAAAACAAATAAAAAATCAAAAAGACAAGCGGCATGGCCGCAACATCTGCCGCTCCCTGCAAATGAAAAACTCCCGCCGCAGGATCCACGGCCCGCGAAACAATCCAGAAGCCCGCCAAAGAAGTGATCAATCCCAAGCCCAATTGTTTCCAGATATCATGATGTTTGTAATGGCCCAATTCATGCGCCACTACGGTCTCGATTTCATCGGCCGTGAATTTTTCGATCAGGGTATCGCTAAGAACGACCCGTTTGGTCTTGCCCATGCCCATAAACGCCGCATTGGCCTTTTTCGTGGTTTTGCTTAGATTCAGCGAATAAACATTCCCGACGGGCAGGCTGTAGCGCGCCGCAAGTGCGAGGATCCTGCTCTTCAACGCCTGGTCCTCCACTTTTCCGTATTTGTAAAAAAGAGGGACGATTAAAACCGGGAAAAGTTTTCCCATCACGTAACTCACCAGCGCAAAACTTGCCCATGCCCAAACCCACCAGGTGGCGGGAAAATGCCAGATCAGCGCATAGAGGGCCAGTAAAAGCAGGAGCGAAAAAACAAAGGAAAGAACGGATTTTTTTAGAAAATCCTGGGCCCACACGCCGAAGGTCTGATTGGAAAGCCGGAAGCGGTGCTCCAGGATAAATCCGGAATAAAAACCGAGCGGAAGATCGAAGATCATCATAAAAAGAGAGAAAAAAAGAAAATAAAGCGCGAGCGCAATCGAAGGATGGGAATGAATGCCAAGCGCCCAATCCTTAAAATGAATTGAGAGCGGCGTGGCAATAGCGACAAGCAAAATTGCAGGCGTGAGAAAAAGATGAACGAAAGTCAGCTTCTGCTTTATTTTTTGATATTCTTTGGCCTTTTCAAGGCTGTATTCGGGCGACTGGATCATTTCTTCTCCTCGGTAAACGTGACAAGCACTCCGTAATGATCGGACGCAAAACGGCCGGCCGCATCGGGTCTGGAATAAACCACCTTCGCCGCTTCGGGGCGGCCCAGGATTTGAGACGAGTTCCGGGTATGGATATAATCAATTCTCCGGTCCGGCATCGCGTGTTTTGCGCCAAACGCATACTGATTGGCATTGTCCCAGGTAAATCCGGGTACCTGGGGATGAATCTCTCCGAAAATATCCACCCATCCCGCTTCTTTTAATTTCCGGATTTCGGGCGTCCAGACCGTGCAATTAAAATCCCCCATCGCTACGCTCTCCCCGTCTCCGGCTTTTGCACGGGCAAACTCCAAAAATTCTTCTGCCTGTTTTTGGCGCACGGGGCTATCCGTAAGCTGCCAGGACCAGTGCGTGTTAAAGACCGCAAGCGGCCCTTTTTCCGTTTTCAATTCCGCAAAAAGAACGTAGCGGAAATAAATTTCCAGCGGAGACCGGGTTTTCAGGGTCAGGCATTCGCTGCGCAGCACGGGAAAACGGGATAAAATCAAAAGCCCTCCCGGCTCTTCGGGAAAAACCATTGATGGATAGCCCGTTCTTTTTTGGATTTCATCCGCCCAGGCAGAATTAAAAACCTCCTGAAAGCCGATAATATCCGGCTTCATCGCTTCCAACCCGGCGAAAATAATTTCCCAACGCTCACGCCACGGCCCCGATTCCTGCCAGGTATTGAATGTAAGAATTTTCATTTTTTTCGGCCCCGGATTTCATGAAGCCGCCGGCTCATTTCTGCATGGATCGCCGGTACCGCCGTATCCAAGCGTGTTTCAGCATTTAATTCAACCGGCTTGCCCACCGAAACCACAAAGGCAACTTTTTTCTTCAATTTCCAGGAATGTTTCGGGACGGCGTCCCATGTGCCATCAATCACCACGGGGAGCACCGGCAGCTCCGCCTCTTTGGCCGCTTTGAAAGCTCCCATTTTGAAAGTGCGGATTTCTCCGTCCGGGCTGCGCGTGCCTTCGGGGAAAAAAAGAACACTCACCCCTTGCGCCAAAACCTTCTGGGCTCCGAGAAATGCTGTCTTTCGGCCCGCGGGATCATTGCGGTCAATCGGGATATAACCAGCCAGGCCCATATGCCAACCAATAAAGGGCCAGACAAAAAGTTCTTTTTTAGCCATGAATTTGTAATGCACCGGAAGCGCGGCCAGCACCAATAAAATATCCAGAAGGCTTTGATGATTGGCCACAATCACATAATGCTGTCCGCGCCGGATATTTTCAAGCCCTTCGATTTTCAAATCCGAAAGAGGCGTACAATAAACCGCGAACTTCGCCCACCATCTTGAGAGATCATGCATCCACCGCCGATTGCGGTCAAAAATAAATCCCAAAGGATAAAAAAAGATGACGCCCAACAGAGAGCAGACAATGGCCACTAAAACCGTATGCAGCCAGGTGAAGGCCGAAATAATCGACAATCCCGCTCCCGGAGAATCCTTTTGAAGGTCTTGATTCATAAGTTGATAATTTTAGCGAGGTTAGACCTAAAAGAAAATACAAATTTTGCTCCATTGACCGCAAGGGGCCCCGGCGCATACAATGCAGCAACAGGAGCGGAGGACTAATGCCTACCAAGGATGATGTAATTGCGGTCGCAAAACAGTGTTTTGACCCTGAAATTCCGGTCAATATTTGGGACCTGGGCCTTATTTATGATATTGAAGTGGATTCAGCCGCCGATACCTGCAATATTCGCATGTCGTTGACCTCGCAGCACTGCCCGGCCGCGAAAAGCATTCCGGATGATTTCAAGACTAAAATCATCAATACCTGCAAAATCAAAAACGTGAATGTGCAAATTGTCTTTGATCCGCCATGGACCCCGGAACGCATCTCCGAAGAAGGCAAGAAAAAGCTCGGCATTGAAGCTTAGGCAGAATGACCGAAGCCTCTGTTCCCACTGAAATTTCTGACCTTTACCACGAAGCGCTTACCGATTACCGGGAAAGCCGCTTCGAGGAAGCTTCCCAAAAACTCTCCCGCATTGTCGAGCAATTTCCGGCCTTTGAAGACGCTTATGAAGCGCTGTCCGTCATTCTCTACAATCAAAAACAATATGATCCGGCCATTGTTCTCTTAAAAAAATGGATCACCGTGAATCCCGATTCGATCATGGCC
>CAYGIT010000167.1:0-5285 GCA_964349955.1 uncultured bacterium | reverse complement strand
AGAAACCTTCTGCGCTACCTGCTCAAGTAAATAAGTCAGGGTAAGGTATTCCTCATTGAAGGGCGGCTCTTTGCGGATGAGGATCAGGTCGAATTTCTCCAGAGAAAAAATTGTAGGGGCAGGGCTTGTCCCTGCCCGGTATCTCTGGGCACCCGCAAGGGGTGCCCCTACGGACCATGGCCGAAGCCTACGGCAATTTCCATAAACGGTAGTTTTGTCCGCCCAGAGATCGGGCGCATCCGCGATCCAGGTTTCATGGCCGCGCCGGGCAAGTTCGCCCAGGAGCGCCAGGGAATTGTCCC
The DNA here is from genome assembly GCA_964349955.1 of uncultured bacterium. Classification (GTDB taxonomy): domain Bacteria; phylum Omnitrophota; class Omnitrophia; order Omnitrophales; family Aquincolibacteriaceae; genus CAYGIT01. The sequence goes on along the minus strand of CAYGIT010000167.1, from coordinate 4,983 downwards.
ATTCGGGGTCCAGCTTTTCAATCGGGTCCATCACGCAAAGGAATCGCATAAAACGGCCTGGTCCGGGCGCCCACGAGGGGCGCCCCTACATTCTGATTGTTATCTTCTGCTAAAAAAGGTATTTTAAATGAAACTAGGGGAAAAAAGGAGTTTCTTTATGAGTACGCTTTTGGGGCAAAGCGATTCCCGGATCTTGAATTCCGAGGAAGACCTGGCCTCTTATTTTCAGGGTTTCAGCAAACCTCTTCAGAAAGTCCGCATCGGGCTGGAAGCCGAATTCTTTGCCGTGGAAAGACAAACAGGCCGTGCGCTGCCTTATGAGGGCGCGTTGAGCGTTCATGCCATTTTAAAAGAGCTCAAGGCGAGATTTGCGTATGAGCCTGTCCTTGAATCCGGAAACATCATTGCGCTCAAGCGGGGAGAATGGATTATTTCCCTCGAGCCGGGCGGGCAAATGGAATTAAGCGCCCCGCCGGTGGCCAATGTGTTTGAAATCGAAAAACAGCTCAAGCGTTTCTTCGGCGAGCTTTTAAGTCTGAATGACCGCTTTCCGGAAGCCGCCTGGCTGGCGGTGGGGATGCAGCCGTTCACGGCGCTTGACGAAATCACCTGGGTACCCAAAAAAAGGTATCAGCTGATGAAAGACTATCTCGGTACCCGCGGCACAATGTCTCATGAAATGATGAAAAGGACCGCCACCAATCAAATCTGCCTGGATTATACGAGTGAAGAAAACGCCATGGCGGGGTTGCGCCTCACTCTGGGCATTACTTCCATTGTTTCCGCGATGTTCGCCCATTCGCCTTTTTCAGATGGCCGGCCCAATGGATTTTTGACCCGGCGCCTGGATATCTGGAATCATACGAGCCCGGAAAGGGCCGGGCTGATTGTCCAGTTTACCCGGCCCGGGATGGCTTTCCGGGATTATCTGGAATACCTGCTCGAAATGCCGCTCATGTTTATTGTGCGCCGTGATCAGTGGATTCCGGTGCAAGATTTCAATTTTCGCCGTTTCATCGGGAAAGGGTATCTCGGGCACAAAGCCACAATCGCGGATTTCGACCTTCATTTAAGTACCGCTTTTCCCGAAGTGCGGCTGAAGCAATACCTGGAGATTCGCGGGGCCGATTGCCAGCGGCCCGATTTGATTCCCGCGCTTGCCGCCTTCTGGAAAGGGATTTTGTACGACAACACGGCCCGTGAAAAAGCGTGGCAACTTGTGGCTTTTGCAAGCGAAGAGGAGCGCTTGGCGCTGCATCAGTCTGTGCCGAGACAGGGCCTGAAAGCGAAACTCGGGGGCCAGCCGGTCATGCCGATTGCCAGAGAATTGGTGGATATTGCTTGCGCAAGCCTGGCCCAACAGAATGCCAAGCCCGCAATGCCCAGTGAATGTATTTATCTGGAACGTCTCATGAATGAAATCATTATTCCCGAAAAATCTCCGGCTGAAACACTCCTTGAAAAGTGGAAACATGAATGGAAGGGCGACCGGGCGCAATTCATCGAAACTCTTCGGATAAAGCCGGATGAATCCTGAACCTCTACGATTTACTGATGCGCTTAAAATCACCCCGGTCCGCTTTTTTCTCGGGTCCGTAGGCCTTTTTACGATTGCAAGCCGGGCCCTCACCGTCGTCATCGGTTTTCAAATTTACAAAATCACGCACAATCCCATGGCCCTCGGCTGGCTGGGTCTGGTGGAAGCGGTCCCGGCCATTTCTCTCGTGCTTTTCGGCGGCTATGCCGCCGATCATTTCAACCGGCACAAAATTCTTTTGTTCACACGCGCGGCTTCCTGTTTTTGCGGGATTGCCCTGGCCCTGCTGTCTTTGCAAAACCAGAAAACTCCTCTTTTAGGGCTTTACGGCGTGATTTTCCTGGCGGGTCTGGCGCGTGGTTTTGCGGATCCTGCGGGCACGGCCTTTGAATCGCAGGTCATTCCCAAACATTTGACGGTGAATGCTTCTTCCTGGGTGAGTAGTGTATGGGTGAGCTGCCTGGTGCTGGGGCCGGCCATCATTGGGTTTGTCTTCGATGCCGGAGGCGCGGCAACGTCCTATTTTTTTATTTCGGTTTGTTTTGCGCTTTCCTGGGTTTGCACGGCGGCGATCCGCCCCAATCCGCAGATCCTGCCTGTGCGCCGGGAGCCGGTCTTGAAAAGCATCGGCATTGGCTGGAAGTTTGTTTTCAGCAATCAGCCGCTTTGGGCCGCCCTGATGCTGGATTTATTTGCGGTACTTTTTGGAGGCGCGATCGCGCTTTTACCGGTTTATGCGGAAGACATTCTTCATGTGGGCGCCAAAGGCCTGGGAATGCTGAATGCCGCCCCTTCGTTGGGCGCATTGATCGTCAGCCTGACGGCCACCCGGCACCCGCCCATGGCCCGTGCCGGACGCAATTTACTGCTCACTGTTTTTGGATTCGGATTGAGCTTTATGCTTTTCGCTTTTTCGAGAAATTTCTGGCTTTCGATGACGGCTTTATTTTTTACCGGCATTTTTGACGGGGTGAGCATGGTCATCCGCCGTTCCATGGTGCGGCTTCTCTCGCCGGAAAATTTGCGGGGCCGCATTGCCGCTGCGAGCTGGGTCTTTATCTGTGCCTCGAATGAGCTGGGCGCTTTTGAAAGCGGAATGGTAGCGGCCTGGATCGGGACGGTTCCCTGTGTCGTTGCCGGGGGATTTGTCACGCTTGGAATTGTCGGGCTCATGGCCTGCGTTGCGCCCGAACTCCGGGGTCTTCGTTTTAATTCCCGCACCCTTGAGCGGGAAAAATAAATTCTGTTGTGAGCTTCTAGGTATTTGAAGTGGTTTTAAGCAGGGCGGAGATTTTCTGGATTAATTCGGAGGTATCCGCGTAGGAAAGAATCTGCTGGCGGGGAAAATGTTTCTGCGCATCCACCACGAGCGGGGATCTGCAAAAAGCGGTAAAAGGAATGCGCGAGCCTGCCGGACGCCTGGCATAAAGTTCCTGGTAAATCCTGGGGGTATCAAGCACGGCATCATCTTCCCAGAATTGGGCCAAGACCATTCGCGGAGAAAATTTTTCGGCAAGCCTCACAGCCTCTTTTTCCGTCATTGCCAATTCCACTTCATATTGATTGGATTCCAGCCACCCTTTGAGTTTTCGGACCGCAAATTCTTCCACGCCGATGACAACTACTTTTTTCCCCTTCCCTTCGGCCAAAGAAAGGGGCGCTTCAGCAAGAGTTTCTTTTGGCGGGGTGTTCTCCCCGGAGGGAATGTGACGGGCAAGGCTTTTGGTGATTTTGGCCACAAGCTCTTCTTCTTTAAAAGGCTTGGAAAGAAAACACTCAATGTCGGTGGAACCAAAAAATTGTTCCATGGAAGGGCGGGCGGAAATCAAGATGATCGGGATTCGCTTCAGGTCTCCGGCGGTTTCTTTGATCGCGTTCACGAATTGAAGCCCGGACATCTGGGGCATCAGGACATCCAGGATAATAAGATCGGGTCTTTCCGTGCGAATTTTTTCGAGAGCTTCCAGGCCATTGCTTGCGGTGGAAGTTTGCCATTCGTAGGCTTCAAGCAGGCTTTGAATCCCTTCCACAATGCCCTTTTCATCATCCACAATCAGGATTTTCTTGGCTGCCGCGCTCAATGAATTATGCCCTTTATCAAGACTTGTTAAATAATCGTATCATCTTGTGAAACAATAACACGTGAATCAAGAAACCGCAAGGGGTTAGCCCCTTTTTTTTTAACAATACCAAGGGTTATTTGTCGAGAAGCAGGCTAAGTACTTTTTCGCCATAATCCTGAAGGCTGGCGAAGAATCCTTTTTTTGAAGAAATGTTATGAACATACCCGGATCCGGGGGCATTTTCATCGGGAGCGGGCCGGAAATAACCATATTGCGAGTCGGCGTGGAGAATGGGAGGGGCGGGGGCGAGAAATAGAAGACAAACGATGAAGATTTTCATTTTTTAAGGAAGCCCCACGTCGCCCCTTCGGGGCGGCAGGATTTGGCGCCCTTCGCTTCGCTCCGGGTCGACCATCCGCACCATTGACGTGACATTAAGTCACGTCAATAAACGGTGCTCCCTTCAAATCCTGCCTCTCCGAAAAACTCGGGGCGGCAGGATTTGAACCTGCGGCCTCCACGTCCCGAACGTGGCGCGATACCAGGCTACGCTACGCCCCGATGAAGTACACGAAGAATTAAAGAAAAGGGATTATACCTGAGACGGTTGGAAAAAAGAAGTAATGAGTTTCTATCCGTGGAAAGAGGCTTGAGAACCTGTGGCTACTTTTTAAAAGTCAGGGAGGACCTTAAAAACCCCATTTAAAGTCTGCAAAGAAGTCTCTTCAATTCCCAAGGTGTTTGAGGATGTTATAGGATGTTATATTGCAAATTTTAAGGGTGTTTTTTTGCTTATTTCGGGGTCCATTTTGTGTTACCCTTTTTTTAGACAGAGCGAAACCAAAAGGGAAGGTTACTTAAAACAAAATATGCAAATTCAGTTGTCGAGATTCAGTCCGTTTAAATTGTTTGGGAACAAGCCGGAGGCCACCGAGAATCGCCGGAATGCCCGTCGTACCAGGGCTTCTAACCTTCTCAAATGCCTTCGTTCCGATGATATTCCGCAGGAAATGCTTACCAATGTGACCAATCTTTCGGAAACGGGTCTCCGCTTTTCTTGCGCCTCACAAATCAAGCCGGAAAGTGTTTTGAGTCTGGTGATCAATTTTCCGGAGACGGAAAAACAAGTGCCGGTGGTGGCGAAAGTCGCCTGGCTGGGTAAAGTCCATGGTCATGGCCTGGTTTACCGGATCGGGGTGGAATTTTTAAGCATCGCCCTGGAAGACCGGCAGCTCATCCGCAATTTCGTTCAAAAGGCAGCTCTCTCCAATTAGTCGTTTTCCCCTTTTTTGATGCGAAAGTTTTCACACGAGGAACTTCTCAAACGCCGCGAGTATGGGGACTCGCGGCGTTTTCCTTTCTGTGCGGTTCTCTACAATATCC
>CAYGIT010000166.1:0-5285 GCA_964349955.1 uncultured bacterium | reverse complement strand
TTGGAGCTGGAAAAGGCGATCCGCCGTTCCTTGGGGCGGTTTCCGAATAAGACTCAGCTCTCTAAGTCTTCTTCAAAAACTTTTAATTAGTTTTATCAATAAATTTCATCATATCTTATTGAAAAATAAGGACTTACGTAAAATTAGTGTTGACTAAAATCAATTCGGGAGTAAAATGACCCTCGCTCAATAATACCCATTTTTATCCAGTCCTTTTTCGCATTCATATTAGATTTAACTGATGCATTCCCTAAATTTTTCATCGGGAATTCCCTGAACAGGCAGTCGGGGATAATATTAATCAAGGCCAGTTGACCTAAACTATGAACAACAACAGCGGCGAAAAAAAACAGGACTTTCTTTCCCTTCCCGAAGTGCAATCTTATTTGGGAATCAAATCCCGCAAAACCATTCTCAAATACATTAAAAGCGGAAAACTCCCCGCCTACAAAATCGGTGGCACCCGCTGGCGCTTCGCCTTCAATGATGTCCACTCCTTCCTGAAAAAAGAATTTATCTCAATCGCCGATACGCCTGCCTCCAAACCAGCCCCCAAACCCTCCGCCGAAAACCCGGGAAAGGCGCGTGCGTGAGCAATTATTACGCGGCCTCCGCGTTTTTTAATGGCTTGTGCGGTATCTTTCTCGTTTATTATATTTATCTCCGGAATAAAAAAAATCCTCTCAATCGCAGTTTCCTCTATTTCGGAATTTCCGTTGCCGGCTGGAGCCTGATTTATGCCTTATGGGGCTGGTCGAAAGATGCCCACGCCGCTGAATTTTATTTAAGACGGCACATGATGTTTTGCGCGTTTATTCCAGCCACTTTTCTCCATTTCGTAATGCATTTTACCCGCCGCTATGAGTGCTATAAGAAATGGCTAATCCTTTCTTATTGCCTGGGTGTTCTCTATTCGCTAGGAATGCTGTCGAACGCCTTGATCGCCGGCGTCCGGCCAATCATGTTTTTTGAATTTTGGCCGAAACCAGGGCCGCTCCTGTTCACAAATGTCGTGTATTTTTTCACTATGATCATTTCCGCCTTTGCCCTTCTTTTTCAGCATTTTTTCAGAACCTCCGGGATAGAACGAAAACAAACCGCCCTGATTATTGTGGCCTGCCTGATCGGGTTTGGCGGGGGATCCATCAATTGGTTCCTCTGGTTCGACATTATGATTCCGCCGACAACTAATTTTTTTGTCGGCTTTATGTTTGTCATTACGGCTTACGCCATTGTCCGCTACGGCTTGATGGATGTGGACGCCATTGTGGAAATTTTGAGGAGCAGCCGTTCCGCCACCGTGGGCCTCGTCGCCTCCAGCATGAACCATGAATTAAGGAATCCACTCTTTATCGCCAAAGGCAAAATGGAATCTCATCTGGATGCGGTGGAACAGGGAATTTTTACTTCCCCAGCAGACGAGGCCGAAAAAGGCAGGGCCGTGGTCCAGAACGCGCTTCACCAGCTCACCCGCGCGATGGATATCATGAAAAAGTTCTCTGATTTTTCCAAACCCAACGCCTCGGAGACCCAAAAAGAGCAAGTGCCTGTAGGTGAGGTTTTTAAAGATGTTTTGACACTCGCCTCCAAGGAATTCGAAATGAAGAAAATCCGGATAAACCCGTCATCCCCGAATGATAATGAGAAAGATACGATAAACATGTCATCCCCGAATGATTTTGTCGGGGATCAGCAAGCGACTTCTCGCGTAAATGGCTTAAGCGTCACCGCCAACCGCCGCCAGCTAGAAGAAATCTTTTTTAACCTGATCGTCAATGCCTGCCAGGCTATGGGAGAATCAGGCGGAGATCTGCATCTGAAGGCTTATCAGCCAAACGGCAAAGTCCTGGTCGAAATTTCAGACACCGGCCCCGGTATTCCCAAAGAAATTGAACGGCGGCTCTTCGAACCCTTCCACACCACCAAAGCCGAAAAAGGCTCCGGCCTCGGCCTTTACATCACCAAACAACTCGTCGAGCGCAACGGCGGAAAAATTTCCGTCAAATCAAAAGCTGGGACAGGAACAAAATTTATGATGGAATTTCAACCTGCTTCTTGTCTGGCGGTGCATTAAATGAGTCTTTTCGCAGTCACTAATTTATTGAGTACTGTGCTTGCGGCCATTTTTGCTATCTTTGCTTTTATCGCTGGCCGCACTCGAGTCTACCGGCTTTTAATGACATTTTACATTTTATGTGTAGGTTGGTGTTTTGGGGCTTTTATGATCCCTGTTTTTTTGAATAATGAACTTAAAGTTTGGGGTTGGAAGTGGGCTTACAGTTTTGGTTTTTTTATTGCCCCTATTTTTTACCATTTAATTACAGTTTTGGGAGATTTTCAAAAAGACCGGTTCATCCTAATCGTTTATGGACAGGCATTTTTTTTTCTCATATTAACGATTTTGACCCCGTTTGTAATTGGCCCTCAGCTTAATCAAATATTCAATATTTCTTTTCCTGTCCAAACGTTCTTTCTTTCCTTAGCCATTGCGAGTTACTTTTTTATTACGGCAGCCACGTATGTCCGCCTATTTCAGATTCTGAAAACCGCGACCGGAAGAAAAAAAGAGCAAGCCCTTTTCTTTTTTTGGGGATGCTTTTCCGGCTTCATAGGGGGAACTCTATTCCTTCTGCCTGTTTTCAATATTCATTTTCGCCCTTCACTTAGCGGAAATCTTGGAATAGCTATTTCAGCAATGGTTCTTACCTATGGAATGCTGCGCAACAATATTCTCGAGCTGGAAGAATTAGCCGAGGCCGCCCATCGCGAAAAGCTTGTCGCAATTGGAACTCTCGCCACCAGCATTAATCACGAAATCCGCAACCCGCTCTACATTATCAAAGGATTGGCCGATTCTCATTTGGCGAATTTCGAAGAAAGTGTCTATGCCAATTATGAGCAAGCCCTGGACAAGGCAAACGCAATTTTAGGAAAAACAGCGGCCCAAGCCTCCCGGGCCATGGATATCATGAAGCGTTTTTCTGTCTTTGCGAAACAGGACGTCAAACAAGAGCCCCAGGTCGAGCGAGTGGATTTAAGCCAAATTCTATCGGATGTATTGCCACTCGTGAATCACGAGCTCGAGCTAGACAAGATCGAATTTAAACAAAATGTCCCTTTCGATCTTCCTTCCGTAAAAGCCGATCGCCGCCACCTCGAAGAAATTCTATTCAACTTAATCGTAAACGCCTGCCAAGCCATTAAAGGATCGCCCTTGTCATGCTCGAATAAAAGGGGCTCCTTGTCATCCTCGAATGCTTTTGTCGAGGATCCCCGCCTAAAAGCATGCGGCGACGACAAAGCCCGAATCGAAATCACCGCCGCCCAGCAAAATGGCCACGTCAACATCCTCATCAAAGACAATGGCCCCGGCATTCCATCTGATAAACTCGATCAAATCTTCAAACCTTTCTACACCACCAAAGACGAGGGCACCGGTTTAGGCCTTTACATCACCAAACAACTCGTCGAACGCAACGGCGGCAAAATCTCCGTAAAATCAAAAGTAGGCGAAGGCACTTCTTTTAGTTTGGAGTTTAAAAGATGAATCCTTACTCTTTAGCCGTCTTGCTCTTCTCCTTTGGGGTATTGCTTATTGGGATTCTAACCTTCTTCAAGCGCAATGACGCCATTGCTCTTCATTTTGCTTTTTTTAGCATCAGTGTTTGTGGCTGGGGTTTTATTTATTCGGTTTGGACAAGTCAAAATTATTCGCCAAGCCTGACTCTTTATTTAATAAGAGTTTCGGAAATATTCGCAGTTTTTATTCCTATCACCTGGCTTCATTTTGTTATGAAATTCGCCGGCAGAAGTGAACCATTTAAGTATTTCTATAAAGCAAATTATATCTTCGCTTTTATTCTTGCAATGTTCTGCCCCACCCCCCTGTTTTTTAAAGGCGTTCACTCTGTGCCTGTCTTTCATTACTACAAGACAGCGGCACCCTTGTTCTATGTATTTTTAGGACTTTTTTTTACATTGGTACCTTATGCTTTTCATGTCTTACTTTCAGCATATCGCAGTGCTGTTGGCCAAGTTAAAACCCAGTTGCAGTGGCTGATTATTGGCTGGTTCATTTCCTTTGCGGCGGGCGGCGTAACCTTTTTCCCTGTATTTGGAATTACTTGGCCATTGCCCATGCTTTTGCTTATGCCTCTTTATCCTGTGTTTGTCGGCATAGCGCTTATCCGCTATGGGCTCTTTGATACTGAAAAGCTCTTAGATGCCTTTCAGCGAGAAAAATTGGCTGCAATCGGAATTATGGCCGCAAGCCTCAACCATGAGTTGCGGAACCCCTTGTTTATTGCGAAAGGGAAAATTGAAAGCCATCTCGACGGCGTTGAGAGGGGATTTTTTCCTTCAGATGCGCGGCACCAATCGGTTTTAGATGCGGCACTTGCGCAGTTAACGCGGGCAATGGAAATCATCGAACGTTTTTCAAATTTTGCAAAGCCACGCTTTACAGAGAAGAGAGAAAAAGTCGTTCTGAAAGAAATCTTTGAAGATGTGACTCATCTTGTAGCCAATGAAGTTGAGAACAGGAAAATCCGAATCGAACAGGTGTCGACCAACGGCCTTAGCTTCACAACAAATCGTCGTCAACTCGAGGAAATCTTTTTCAATTTGACGATCAATGCCTGCCATGCAATGACTGAAACTGGTGGAGAAATCCGCTTCAATGCTTATCAACCCAATGGCAAGTTATTCATTGAAATTTCCGACACCGGGCCCGGCATTCCTAAAGAAAACAAGCGCCGGATTTTCGAACCTTTCTATTCCACTAAAGGTGAAAAAGGCTCCGGCCTCGGCCTTTACATCACCAAGCAACTCGTAGAACGCAACGGCGGCAAGATTTCAGTCAAATCAAAACTAGGCGAAGGAACAAAATTCACTCTGGCATTCCCAACAAAATGAACCCCTACAATTTCTCTCTTTTGTTTTTCTCGTTTTCTGCTTTTTTGATTGCGCTCCTGGTTTATTTAAAACGTCAGGACAGTATTGCTAAAGGCTATTTCATTTTCTCGATTTTTGTTACTGGATGGGGAATAGGAACAGCAATTGAAATTAGCCAAAACGTCTCTTACGAGGTTGCATTATTTTCAGCCCGATTCGCAAATATGTCAGCGATTTTTATTCCCATTTCATGGCTTTACTTCTCTTTGACTTTTACCAAGCAAAAAAACTTTTTAAGTCGTCGGTTGAAATATATCTATTTTCTGGGGATCGGCATTGCTTGTTTCGGTTTCACGCCTTGGTTCATTCCTTATCTGAAACCAATCTGGGAA
>CAYGIT010000165.1:0-5373 GCA_964349955.1 uncultured bacterium | reverse complement strand
GCTTGTCCCCGCCCTGGGCTCCGGGCACCCGCAAGGGGTGCCCCTACACCCGTCTTAACCTCACTCCACTCCCCCCGGCTCAATTCCAGCTTCGCCAATTTCGAGAGTAAATCCACTTGATGGCTCTCGCGGTCAAGGGTTCGTTCGGCATCGTTGCGAAAGAGATTTTCTTTGACGGCGCGGGTATAGGATTCAAACTCTGATTGAAATCGGCTGCTCAACTGAGAATATTTTTGTTCGCGTTTTAATTCGTCTTTGCCCCAGTAGCCTTTGTCGCTGTTAATTTCCTCGAGTAATGTCTTGATCGAAAAGGGGACAGGCAGAAAACCGCTGCCTGTCCCCTTTTCCTCGAGTGTAGGGGCAGGGCTTGTCCCTGCCCGGTGCCTTTGGGCACCCGCAAGGGGTGCCCCTACCATTGACATCTTTTTCAAGACCACGGCCAAATCTCCCTGGCCGGCGTGAAAATCTTCAAGCGCTTGATCAATTTCCAGAAGTTGTTTTGAATAAGTTTTTTCTTTTTCTCGCTTCACGCGTAACTCTTCACGCTTCACGATTTTTAAAACTTCCGGCTCTTGTTGCAGGGCCACGAGATAAAGGGCGAGGCCTTCTTCGTATACTTTCCAGTTTTCGACGCCGTGGAACATGGTAGGGGCGGCCGAAAAGGGGACAGGCAGGAAACCGCTGCCTGTCCCCTTTTCTTCTGCCTGTGCCTCACGGGCACCCGCAAGGGGTGCCCCTACAGACGGGGAGAAAATCGCAGCGGCATTGGCACCGGCTAATTCGCCTCGCGCCATGTATTCTTCGAAGGTTTTCTTGAGAAGAGCCTTATCCGGAAAACTTTGGAAAATTTGAGGGTCGGCTTTGGAGGCGGCGCCCTCGAGGCCTACGAGACGGATACCGTATTGCTTCTGGAAATAAGTGATGAGTTTTTGAATGTTGCGTTGGGCGTCGGGAATGGCGTGGGCGTCTTGAATTAATATAACCGGGGGATAGGAATCGGGGATTGGGGATCGGGAGCGTGTCACGACCAACTTTTGAGGATTGGAATCGTAGAATTCCTGGATTTTGCCTAATTCGGGCGGGACCTGGATTTTTGCGACCTCGAGTGTAGGGGTGGGGCTTGTCCCCGCCCGGTCCCGCCGGGCACCCGCAAGGGGTGCCCCTACATTTGCCGCGAAAGAAAGATTGGAGGAGAGGAATAAAAAAATCGTTCCCAACGCCACAATTTTTTTGCTTTTGAATCTCATTCTCTAACGTTTCCTTATTAAAATTAAGGGGTTAGGTGTTGTAGATTAAGACCATTTTTATCGTTTTTTTGGCATTTTTAAGAGCCACTTAAAAAGTACATGGCTGGATGAAGGAAGTCAAAGAAGTTAGTGATTTTTATTTGGCAGTTTTATTGCTATAAGTTGTTTAATAATAATAACTTACAGCTTAAAGAGTGAAGCGAGGGAAATTATTTTGTCAAAAGGCGAAGAAGCGAGGCATGGGAATCGACTGCGGGGAAGCGGCGGAACTTTTTGCGGATGGAATCGGGAGGGCGGAATAAGACACCGCGGCGAGCGGCTTTTAGCATGGTGAGATCGTTGTAGGAATCCCCGGCCGCATAAACTTCGAAATTTAATTGTTTCAGGGCTTCGACCGCTTTGCGTTTGCCGTCTTTCATGCGGAGCTTGTAGCCGGAAATAAAGCCCCGGGAATCGATCATGAGCTGATTGCAAAAAAGTGCGGGACGGCCGAGTTTTTCCATCAGGGGGCCGGCAAATTCGACAAAAGTATCGGAAAGAATAATTACGGAGCCGGCTTTGCGAAGATTTTCGAGAAATGCCTTGGCGCCGGGCAGAGGCTGTATTTTTGCGATCACCTTTTGAATGTCTTTCAGGCGAATACCGGCCTTTTTTAAAATTGCGATCCGGTATTTCATGAGCTTGTCGTAATCGGGAATATCACGCGTGGTGAGTTTCAGTGATTCCATTTTGAAGCGTTTCGCAGTTTCTACCCATATTTCGGGGACAAGCACGCCTTCGAGATCGAGACAGAATATTTTCATAAATCCTTTTCTTTAACGCTCAAAATTGGATCCCCGCTTTCGCGGGGATGACAAGGTGATGCTCTCTACCCGCCCAAGTAAGCCTTTTTAATGTGCGGGCTGGCAAGCAATTCTTTGCCGGTGCCTTCGAGCTGGATTTTTCCGCTTTCGATGACGTAGGCGCGACTGGCCAGCTCCAGCGCTTTGAAAGCGTTTTGCTCGACGAGTAAGACTGTGATCCCCTTCCGGTTGATGGCCTGAATGAGAGAAAATACCACATCCATCATCTTGGGAGCAAGCCCCAGGCTCGGTTCATCCAAAAGCAGAAGCCGGGGCCGGGCCATCAGGGCGCGGCCCATGGCCAGCATTTGCTGCTCGCCGCCGCTTAAATTGCCGGCCAATCCGCTGCGGCGTGTTTTGAGAATCGGAAAGAGTTGAAAGATTTCTTCTTTGTCTTTCGCGATCTCCTCACGAATATTGCGTGTGTAAGCCCCGAGATCCAGGTTTTCTTCAACCGTCAGGTGCTGGAAAATGCGGCGGCCTTCAGGCACTTGCACCATCCCCAGCTTCACGATTTCTTCGGGCTTTGATTTTGAAATATTTTTTCCGTCAAAACGGATTTCGCCTTGCCGGGCCGGGACCACCCCGGAAACGCTCATCAGCGTTGTGGTTTTTCCGGCACCGTTGGAACCGATCAAAGACACGATTTTTCCGGCAGGGACTTTCAGGGAAATCCCCTTCAATATTTCGATTTTTCCGTAGCCGGAATGGAGGTCGGAAATCTCAAGCATGGGTTGCCCCAATCCCTAAATAGGCTTCGATGACGCGGGGATTGCTTTGAATTTCGTCGGGATTGCCTTCGGCGATTTTTTTTCCATAGTCAAGTACGACCACGGAATCCGAAATCGGCATCACGACTTTCATGTCATGTTCGATCAGAAGAATGGTCACGCCGGTTTGGCGGATGGCGCGGATCAGGCGGAGCAATTCTTCTTTTTCTTTGGGGTTCATGCCCGCTGCCGGCTCATCCAGCAGGAGCAGCTTGGGGTCGGAGGCAAGCGCGCGCGCGATTTCGAGTTTTCTTTGATGTCCGTAAGAAAGATTGCAAGCCAATTCCTGGGCTTTGGATTGCAGGCCAAAAAAATCCAGGAGCCGCATACCAAGGTTTTTCAGGCGCTTTTCTTTCAGCGAAAGACGGCGCGACCGGAACAAAATATCCATCAAGTCCCATTGGGTTCGCACATGCCCCCCGACCATGACGTTCTCAAGCACGGTCATTTGTTTGAAAAGGCGGATGGTTTGAAATGTGCGCGCAATCCCCTTCACCGCAACCTGATATGGCTGAAGGCGGTTGACGGCAATCTGGAGATTCCCGAAATAAATGCAGCCTTCTTCGGGAAGGCCGAGGCCGGTGATACAGTTGAAAAGCGTGGTTTTTCCTGCGCCGTTCGGCCCGATGATGCTGACGATTTTCCCCCGATTCACGGAAAAACTCACATCCTGAAGGGCCGATACTCCGCCAAAACGCTTGGTGACTTTTTCGATGGCAAGGATTGGAAAATCCGCAGGAACATGCGACGGCTTCATGGATTTTTTTCCTCTTTCGAGAGGAATTCTCTCAAGTGACGCGCTTCGCCGATAATTCCCTGCGGGCGCAGAAGCATCATCAAAATCATCGCAATTCCGAAAAGAAGCATCCGGTAAACATCGAAGCCGCGTAAAAATTCAGGCAACAGGCTCAAGGTGAAGGCCCCGAGCAAAACTCCGTTGATATTTCCCATTCCTCCGAGCACCAGCATTGCAAGCACCATGACTGAAACCACAAAATCAAAACTGTCGGGTGAAACCGTTCCCTGTTTCGAGGCAAACACGGCCCCCGCGATTCCGGCGATAAATCCACCGATGGCAAAGGCCCAGAGCTTGGCCTCGAGCGGATTAATGCCCATGCAGGATGCCGCGAGTTCATCTTCGCGGATTGCTACCCAGGCGCGGCCGAGAGGCGAATCTTCAAGGCGCTTCAGGGAAAAAACAACCATCAGCACCAGCGCCGCAATAAGATAATAATAAGGTTGCGATTGCACCCCGAAATCCAGGCGGAAATGGCCCAGGACAAGCGATGGATGGGCGATTCCAAGCAGTCCATTCGGTCCACCGGTAACCGGATCCAGATTATTCAAGGCAATGCGCACGATTTCGCCGGCGCCCAGGGTCACAATGGCCAAATAATCCCCCGACAGGCGAAGCGCCGGGAATGCGAGCAGCATTCCGAAAATCGCGCTCATGAAGGCACTTGCCCAAAGCCCGATCCAGAACGGAACATGGTAATAAATGTTTAGAAGCGCGTACGTGTAAGCCCCCACGGCATACAATGCCGCAAAACCGAGATTCAGGACTCCGGCATATCCCACGATGACATTCAGGCCAAGGGCCAGGAGCATGAAAATACCGGCGGTCACCAGCACATCGATATGATAAGGATTGGAATCGAGCCAGGGGTAAACAAGAGTCAAAATAATGATTAGACTTGTCATCCTGAGCCCCTTACTGCCTGTCATTCTGAGCGGAGCGAAGAATCTTGGAGACTGCTTCTTGGGAGAAGTTGTGCTTGTGGATTCTTCGGCCTTCGGCCTCAGAATGACATTGGGTTTTGGTATTTTCATACTTTTTTGACCACGCGGGTTCCCAAAAGGCCGGAAGGACGGACCAGAAGGATCAAAATCAAAATGAAAAAGGCAAAAACGTTTTTCCATTCGGAAGAAAGATAGCCGGCGCCGAGGCCTTCCAGAACACCCAAGAGAACCCCGCCGAGCATGGCGCCGGGAATATTGCCGATGCCGCCCAAGACCGCGGCTGTGAAAGCCTTGAGACCGGCCAAATACCCATCATGAAAATTAACCGTATTATAATACATTCCGAACATGACGCCGCCCGCGCCCGCAAGCGCGGAACCAATCAGAAATGCGGTGGAAATGACCTGGTCGACAGGAACGCCGATCAGGCTGGCGGCCTGGCGGTCATCGGCAAGAGCCCGCATGGCCTTCCCTATTTTATGTTTTTTGACAAACCAGTGAAGGGCGGCCATTAGGGTAAGCGAAACGACCGCAATCAAAATTTGAAGGCTGGTAAAATTGACACTGCGCCAGGAATATTTTTTGACTTCGAAAAAAGGCGGAAAATTCTGATCGGAAGGGCCGGCAATCAGCATGACGATTTTCTGGAGAAGAAACGAAACGCCGATCGCGGTGATGAGCGGCGCAAGGCGGGGCGCCGTCCTCAAAGGCCGGTAAGCAAATTTTTCAATGGTTACTCCGGGCGCTATTTTACCTATGAGGAATTTTTGTCGG
>CAYGIT010000164.1:0-5380 GCA_964349955.1 uncultured bacterium | reverse complement strand
CCTCAATCGATTCCTGGTTTTGCTTTGCCGATTCAAAAGCAGGCTGGCGTTTGGCCATTCGTTGCTCGTAAAAGGCGGCCTTTTCTTTGTGGCCTGCGGCACGGGTTTCTTCCAGGAAATAGCGGTCTGATTCATGCACTTGTTTAAGGTCCTGGTAAAGGGTCTTGGCTTTCGTCAGCTCGATCTCCAGCTTGGCGATTTCCTGCTTATTTTTTTCGATTTCCGTCCGGCGCGCCTGGATATCCTGTTCCGCCTGAGCCCGTTGGCCGTTTAATTCAGCAAGTTTTTTTTGATCGACTGATTTACGGGCGGTTTCAAGCTCGCCCTCGGCCTTTTCGCGGCTGTATTCCATAAATTCGCGCTGCCAATGCTTCCATTCACGGTTAGAATCCTGAAGCACCATCATCACCAATCCCACCAGAAGCACGATAGAGGCCATCGCAAAAAAAATCGTGGTTTTTTTCAGATCGTAAAGAGAGGGAGGTTTAGGAGGCATATTTTAGGCCATTAAATGTTGAAGAAAAATTCCGGGATGCCCACGATATATTTCAAATTCAAGGCCCACCTTAAATACATTTTGATGGGCAGCGAAAGCATGACAAGCAGCAGGATCATATAAATATGAAACCGGACCGCACCCTGCCTTTCGTAAATCCGCTTGAAAAGGGTCCTGGATAAAATAAAACCGGGTACCGCGAAATAAAAAAACAGGATCAGGATTCCCGGCGCCTCGCGCAAATACCAGGCTTTCGGAAGCCCCATACCCAGCCATTTGATGTAAACAAATTCGGAAAGATTCACGTTCATGAGCGGCACCAGCTTGTGCACGTCCCAAACTTCGAAAGGCCCGAAGAAATTCCAGTTCGGGCCGCGCAGGAAAGTTCCCATAACGATGAGCAGGATCCAGAGGATCCAGAACCCGAAAAGAAACAGCGAAATGGCCGGCCAGCGGCTCTTGAAAGTATAAAATCCCGAAGACTTGGGATCATTATCAATATAAGGAAGCGCGCAAAGGCCCAGGATAATGAAGGTCGGCAGCAAAACACCGGCAATCCAGGGATCATAGTACACCAGCATTTCCTGCAGCCCGAGAAAGTACCAGGGCGCCTTCGACGGGTTCGGTGAAATGCTCGGATTGGCCGGGTCTTCCAGAGGCGCCTTGAGATAAATCGACCAGAGAACCAGCAGGATGGAATAAAAAAGCGCGGCCACGAATTCAATGTAAATGAGGTACGGGAATACCATCACTTTTTCTTCGGCTTCTGCTTTCTCGCGCGTGGGCTTTCCGGCGGCCATAAGCTCGTCATTTTCCACGCCCTTACGCACGGAAAACCAGGTGAAATAACTGAAAATAAAAAGCATGCCCACAATCGGCACATTGTCGGGAGTGCTGACGATTTTGCGGAAATGATGGTCCGTAAGGCCGATGCCGAAAAACGCCAGGCCCAGCCCGGCAAGCGCCAGACTGACCGGGGTGGAAGTGAAAAATTTCGGAAACCGGACAAAAAGAATGAGAAAAATCGTCACCGCCGTGAAAATAGTCACGGGGGATGAAACGGCATTCACGGATTCTTTAAAGGCTTCTAGCATGACGCGAATTCCTGAATTTTATAGAGGAGCGCTGATCCCGCCGTCTTTACGAATGCGCCAAAAATGAACGGCCATCAAAATGACGACTACCACGGGAATGGCGACACAATGCAAAATATAAAAACGAAGCAGCGTGGCGGCACCGACAAAATGCCCGCCCAGAAGCGCAAAGCGCACGTCACTTCCGGAATGAATGAGTTGAATATCGCCGAGCTTGAGAAGCGAGGCGCCCGGGCCTTCGTGGCCGAGAAAAGGCGTGGCGCGCGCCATGTTGCTGCCCACGGTCACGGCCCAAATCGCAAGCTGGTCCCATGGGAGAAGGTAACCCGTGAAACTCAGAAGCATGGTTAGCACCAGAAGAATCACGCCGATCACCCAGTTAAATTCCCGGGGCGGCTTGTAGGAACCGGTCATAAACACGCGGAACATATGAAGCCATACCGTGATGATCATGGCATGTGCGCCCCAGCGGTGCAGCTCGCGCATGATTCCAAACGGCACATGCTCGCGCATAGCCACAATGTCATTGTAAGCATATTCGACTGTCGGACGGTAATAAAACATGAGCAAAATGCCGCTGACGACAAGCGTGAGGAATACGAAAAAAGAAAGCCCGCCCGCGCACCAGGTAAAACCAAAACGGGCGCCGGACTTGCGGACTTTCACGGGATGAAGATGAAAAAAAACGTTTGTGAGAACCGTCAGGGCGCGGTCGCGCTCGTCATCCGAGTAGCCATGGCGAAACATGGATTTTCCGACCTGGGTCTTCATCCGGAAATCCTTGAAGCTCATCAATTCCGGTTTTTTGAACTCCGGCAATAAATTAAAAGGGAATTTCTTTTTCGGTTGTTCGGGTTTTGGCGGGTCGGTCATAAATTCAGAAAACTTTCCGGGTCATTCCACTCCCCTTTTTCCTGCTGAAATTTTTTACTTTTATCAATCAGAATCTGGCCGTCCTCGGCAATGCCGATCCGGTACCGCTCAAGTGGCCGGGGCGCGGGGCCTTCGAAATTAATGCCGGTCTTGTAAAAACCGCTGCCATGGCAGGGGCATTTGAATTTCTGCTCGCCATCCAGCCAGCTTGGTTTGCAGCCAAGGTGAGTGCAGATCGTGGAAAGAGCATACATTCCTTCCGTGGCCCGAACCAGCCAAACACCATATTTATCTTCCAAACGCAGATCCACCTTGCCCACTTCATAAGTATCCGGAAGCCCGGCCTTAAACGTCTGCTTGGGCTCAAAAAGAACATTGGGAAACAGAAAACGAAGACAGGTCGAAAGCGCCGCGCCGGTGGCTACGGCAAAAGCCGTCCAGGCAAGGCCCAGCCAGCTAAAAATAAAGTGGCGGCGCTCAAGGGATGCCGGACCACCCGGGGCAGCGGGGCGTGGCGCAGCGGGAGCGGGGGCAGCGACAACTTTTGGAGCAGCAGGCACAACTGCAGAAGGCGATGCCGGAACTGGCGGCACAGGATTTTGCGCTGGTTTTGGAGTTTCTTCGGACATTCTATACTTTCTTGTTTTTTCTTTATTTGTAACTTATGAATTCAATCGCTTCAATAGCCGCCTGGCGCACTTTCAAACTCGAATCATGGTTCGAAAGTTCAGCCAATAAGGGAAGCGCCTCGGGCTTTTTCAAAATTGCCAGGCCGCGGACGGCATTGACCATGATTTCTTCGACTTTGTCCGCCGGAACTTGATGATAGGAGCGAAGCGCCTCCCGATCAAGCATTTTTACAATTTCGTCGTAGCCCGCGGCACTGCCAAGCCGGGCCAGACTGAGCGCCGCATTCCAGCGCACATCGCGCGCCGGATCATTCAGCAAAGGCTCGAGCGCGGGAACGGCCCTTGCCTCCCTTAAATTTCCAAGCGCATACGCCGCCGTTTTTCGCAAATCTTCCTGCGGATTTTTCAAAAATAAAATGACCGGATCCACGGCTTCCGGCGCCTTTTTTGCCGCCAGCGCCCAAATCAAATAAACCTGCACATCCGGGTTTTCTTCAACCTTGAGCGCGGTTAAAAGCGCCTCGGTGGATTCGGGCTCTTTAAATTTTGCAAGCGCCGTCGCCATATAAGAACGCGTTTTAGTGTCATAGCCGGCCCGGTCATTCAAAATATGGATGATTTCTTTCATCACGCCGGCCTGGCGTATCAGCGCGCGGCCCTGATTGATTTCATTGGCCAGTTCAAAAGCTTTTTGCCAGCGCTTGCTCGGGCTCCCGGACTTGATCGCGCTGATCAGGGTTTCCGGCGTTTCCACTTCGCGCGTCAGAAGCACCACCGTGCACAAAAGAACAGCCATTCCCACCGCAATCAGCAGCGGGAAAATGAAAAGCCCGTAAAAAAGTTTACGGCCCGGATTTTTTTGAAGTTCGGAATTTACCATGCTTTTAAAAATCGTTCAACCGTTGATTTGTCATTCTGAGCGAAGCGAAGAATCTCCACGCCGAGGTCAGAGATCCTTCGGCAAAAAACGCCTCAGGATGACATTGTATTTGAAATTTTGTTTTTCCGTTTATAAACCCATGCGGTGAAACCCGCAAGGCCCAGATCCAAAAGGGCAACCGCCCCCACATA
Organism: uncultured bacterium; assembly: GCA_964349955.1. GTDB lineage: Bacteria > Omnitrophota > Omnitrophia > Omnitrophales > Aquincolibacteriaceae > CAYGIT01. The sequence continues at coordinate 1,217 of CAYGIT010000164.1, read as the reverse complement.
AGGAGCGCCGCCGCCTCCAAAACCATAACTATGAAGACCGGCCGCCAGCACATAGTTGACGCCATACCAGGCCATCACTATCCCTAAAAAGGCAATCACGGAGCCCATGGCAAGGCCGAAGACATCCAGCCAACCCGCAAACCGTCCGTGCAAAACCGCGAGGTATCCCAACAGCGCAATCAATGCCCAGGTTTCTTTCGGATCCCATCCCCAGAAACGGCCCCAGGAATAATTTGCCCACACCCCGCCGAGAACCGTCCCCGAAGCCAGCAAAACCACCCCAATTTGGACGGCCCGGTAAAGATATTGTGCGAGCCGTTGCGCGCTTTCGTCTTCTTCATTGCCAAAAGCAAAACGGAATAATACGCCATGGCCAAGGCCCCAGGCAAGCGCGAAGGCTCCGTAACTAAGGGTGATGGTCAGCACATGAATGGTCAGCCACCAATTGCTGCGCAGTACGGGTACAAGCGGCGCAATGGAGGGGTCCAGCAAGGCCGGAAAACTTTGCGCAATCATCAAAGCCAAAGAAGCGACCAGGCCCGAGACCATGAGAATGACGGAGGAGCGAAAAAAGGTAAAAAGAACCAGCGCAAAAAACGCAACTGCCCAGGAAACCCAGATCACAGATTCATACATATTGCTGACCGGCGGCCTTCCGGCAATCACACATCGAAGGTAAAACCCGTAAAAATGAATCAGGAAGCCGACAGCAAACAGACAAGAGGCTGTGTAAATTCCGTTTTTACGGAGAGGCCAAAGGGCAAAAAAAATCGCGGCTACCAGATAAAATTTCCACGCCCATTCAAAAGCATGCAGCCGGTTATAAATCACTTCCGCCCGCAACACTTTTTGATTCAGTGCCACTCCCCGCGATTCAAGAAGGTCTTCGAGGGATTGTTTAAAACTCTCTGCGGCTTCCAGGGATTTTTCAGAATCCGGATTTTCTTTTAAAAAATCCAGCGTTTGCCGGAGAGCTTTTTGAACGGCCAGCCCTTGCGCCTCGGGATAAAACCGGAGAATGGAAGCTGCTTCGCTGATAAATCCCTGAAAGGGAAGCCAGCCCGCGCGCGCGTCTTCGGGATTGGCAATCCAGCCGGGAATCCTGCCGGTTGCAATTTCCTGAAAATGAATCGCATGCGAGTAAATTTCAAGCCGCTTCAGATCTAAGGGAGTTAGTTTTTCTTTTTTGGCCTGGCGCTGGGAAGCCGCCTCCGCCT
>CAYGIT010000163.1:0-5448 GCA_964349955.1 uncultured bacterium | reverse complement strand
TTTATTTGTCAAATTATAATTTATTTAAAATCATATTCAACAACCCGATATTTTCGTTAAACATTTGACATGTGTTTTTTTTTAAGTAAGATACGAACATGCTTAAAAATCTCTGGGCCCGAATCAGGAAGCTGCGCAAGGAAAAAGGCCTGACTCTCGTGGAAGTGGCCGAAAAAACCGGCGTTGCCCAAGCCACTCTTTCCAGAATTGAAACCGGCACCATGCTCGGCACCGTGGAAAGCCATGAACGGATTGCCGAAGTGATCGGGGTGGGCCTGGCAGAACTTTATGCCGGAGTGGACCGCCGCTACGACCAGATTTCGCATCTCACCAAAGAAGCCGAACGCAAAGTCGTGCACCACGGGAAAAATACCCAGATCGAATTGCTCACTTCTGAAAGTTCCAAGAAAAAAATCACTCCGCTTTTGATCACTCTTCAGGCCGGGGCTTCCACCGCTTCTGAACAAAATGAGCGCGGCGTGGAAAAGTTTCTTTATTTGTTGGACGGTGAAGTCAAAGTCAAAGTGGACCGCGAGGAATACCTTCTCAAAGCCGGCGAAACGCTTTATTTCGACGCCTCTCTCCCCCATCAAATCACCAATGAAAAGCAAAAGCCCGTCCGGGTTCTTGCGGCTGTTTCCCCCTCCAAAATTTAAATTCCCGATTTTCTAAACTGACGGTCAGGCTCCCCTCTTCTTCAAGAGAAAAATTTTCAATTTTATTTTCGACAAGGAATTCCTCGAGCTCTTGAGACAAGAACGGCGCGCTCACTCGCAACGGCTCGATCTTCCGGATGATTTCGCGGGACAATCTTTCTTCTCTTGCAGAAAAGGCGGGCAGGACTAAAAAATCAACGCCTTTTAAATCCTTGAGTTGCGATTCCATTGATTCGATGATTTTTTGATTCACCGCCGGAAGGAATAAAAATCGCCGACCTTCATAAATCACCATAAAAATCATTTTATTGCCCACAACATCTACGATTTTTATCTCCCCTCTTTTTTTCATGGAAATACGGGCGCCGGGATTCAGGGCGATTTTTTCTATCTTGGGGCGAAAAGGAGACAAGCAGGAAATATTGCCTTTCCCCTTTTCTGTCGAGGTATCAGGATAGAGCAAATAATCCGGAGTGAACTGTCTTGTCAGAGTTTTAAGACCGCCGGTATGTTTCCGGCTCGTATCGGAAAGCAATAGGCCTGAAATCTGGTGAATTCCCCGGCTCCGTAAATACGGAAGCAATATCCACTCCGCTTGCCCGGAAGACCGGCCACGCCCGGCATTGACCAACCATTGAAGCCCTTCGAAATCCAAAAGGGCCATTTCATTCCGGCCGGCTGAAAACAGGGTGAGCTGAAAGCCTTCTGTTTTGACAGGCCAGCAAAAAAGGGCTGCTGAAACTATCCACCCGGCCGCAAGCGCGCCTGCCCATTTCGGCGGCAAAACCCACTTTTTCATTTTTGCAAGGGTGATAAACAGGACAAATCCATAATAAAAAATGACTTTCGAAGACGAAGGAACAGGCACATGAAAATAACCGCAAGGCAGCCGGCCCCAAAGATGAATCCATGCAAGGGCCGCCTTCAAAAAAAATTCTGCAAGGCCGGCGATCAAAGGAGTGAACAAAGGGAATGGACTTGCCAAGGCCAGCAATACGGTCAGCAGGGCCAAATCAAATAGAGGAATTCCCGCAACATTTGCAAAAATACTGACCGGCGCGAAAGAGTTGAAGTAAATCACCGTAAGCGGAAAAGTAACGGCCAGCACCGCGAAGCTTCCGGAAAAACAATCCATCCACTTCCACCCGGAAAAATAATTTCCCATAAAAATCATGAGGGCAAAGACCGATAAAAAAGAAAGCTGGAAGGAGACGTTGGCCAGACTCCGGGTGTCCAGGATGAGAAGCGCTAAAAAAGCGAGGCAGAAAGCATTCCGGGGATCTTTTTCACGGTTGAAAATAATCGCCCAAAAACCGGTGCCCGCCATGATTCCGGCACGGGCCACCGGCATTCCAAAGCCCGCAATCAAAACCTGAAAGATCATAATGATAAATGCCGTAAAGGCCGCCATTTTTTGAGGTAGCCCCGTGAGAACCCCCATCAAATAAAGGCTTCCGGCCACAAGTGAAATGTTCAGGCCCGAGATGGCCAGTAGATGAGAAGTGCCTGTGCGGTAAAAGTCTTGTTTGAGTCCGTCACTCAAGCCGCGGCGCGTTCCGAGAATCAAAGCTTTGAAAAGGATGGCGATATCGCCTTGATAAAGATGGTCTATTTTCACGGCAATAATTTTTTGGAGCTTGAATATGAATTGATCAAACCGCGAGGCTTGCCTTTTCTTCAGGATTTTCAGGGACTTTCCGCCGTACCCGTTCAAAACGCAGAAAATATCTTGTCCAGCCAGGTACTTCCTGTAATCAAATCCCCCCGGATTCAATACGGTTTTTGGGATTTCCAGCCGCCCGGAAATGCGCACGAAGTCCCCGGCCTCGGGCCAGGGGGCCGGCGGCTGCATTAAAAACACCTGGACCTTGCCGCTCACGCGATGGCTTTCGAATTTTGACTGAAGAATTCTTTTGGAAAATCGTTGGGCGGAAAGGACAAAGGAAATATTTTGTTTTTTTCCCGTCTGTTTCTTTTCAGGCTGGGAGAGGACTCTTCCTTCCAGCCAAACGGGACGGTTCTCCTGCGCGGCTTGCTTTTCTACGGCATCTTCAGGCCGCAAGTGATCGCCGTTTGAGAAAAGATTTCCCAGGCAGGCAAAAATGAATACGAGAAAAAGAAGAAAGATTTTTCGCCCGCGTGAAAGCCAGAGCAAAATGGATCCTAAACAACAGGCCGCTCCCACCCACACCTCATGGGCCGCAAGCCAGGGACAGCGCAGAAGAATCCCGAGCGTAAATCCCAGCGCAGGCCAGAAAAAAGGAATTTCCATTGGCTAGGAAAGTCTTTTGAAGAGCAGCCACACCGCTAGAGCGGCTGCGATAAAGATGAGAAGGGTGTGTTGGTATCGTTTAAGGGAGGACATAATAAATTATCATTTAATTTATAGTATTTTATTATATACTACGGCTCGCCCATTGGGCAATAGGAAACTGCCAATTATGCTTGGGGGGAGGATATTTGCTATAAAATTAATTTTCCCGGGATTCCCGGGGTTTTTATTTTCCCGGGATTCCCGGGGTTTTTATATTGACTTTCCCGTAATTCCGAATATACTTCCGCACATGAAGATACACATCCCGAATAGCGCATTTTTAGGAAACATTGATCCTTTTTTGCGTGGGTTTGAACCTTCAAATCCAGACACCCTGGAAATAACCTCTAACCCCAATTGGGTTTCAATCCACCCCCTCGTTTTATCTATGATTACAGCAATAGGGCTCAATGTAAAACCGCCCAATATCCATCTTAAACTTGAGGCTAAATCTCGCGCTTATCTCGTAAGAATGGGACTCTATAAAATGCTGGGCCTTCCTTGCGATATCAATATTACCGAACATGCTTCAGAAGGAAGATTTATCCCGTTACAGCAAGTCAGGACATCCGATGAATTAGCACGCTTTATTACAGAAATGATTCCAATTTTACATAAAGATCCCGAACAAGCTAAAACAATTGGCTATATCATCAGCGAGCTGGGAAGAAATGTACTTGAACACTCTTGGGCAAAAAATGGCGCCATTTTATGCGCCCAGTTCTATCCAAAAAGCAATGTTATCCGTATAGGCATTGCAGATACAGGAGATGGCATAAAAAAAACCATCAACCGCTCACATCGAGCGACAACGCATTTAGAGGCCCTCCGTCTTGCATTGTGGCCGGGGATTACAGGAACAACCCCCAAGCCTGGCGGGACTGAACAGAATGGTGGCGCAGGTTTATTTTTTATTAAATCAATCGCTCAAATAAACAAAGATTTTTTTATGATTTATAGTGGAAATGCTTTTTATAAATTACTCACAAACAAGACCATGACACTCAATGCCGATCCCTTTGAGGATCGCCACAATCAATTGGAGAATTTGCCCTATTGGCAAGGAACATTAGTGGGCGTGGACATTACTCTTAATCAAACACGGGAATTTGACGCACTCCTGGCGGCGATTAGAAGGACTTATTCATCTCTAAGAAAAACAAAGAGTCCGCATAAAAAAGCGAGGTTCATATGAGAGAAATCAATATATTCAAACGCATCGGCAATAAGGACTTTGCGGAAAATAAGGATATCGGGCAAGAAATCCGTTTAAAAGAAGTTATGCCGGAACTTGAAAAAAGCAAAGAAGTTATTTTGAATTTTGAAAATATCGACAGAGCATCGCAATCATTCATTCATTCGCTGATTAGCGACCCTATAAGAAAATATGGAGCAGATAAAGCTTTAGATCTTATCGTATTCAAGTCCTGCAATAATACAGTCAAAACAATGATTAATATTGTTTTGGACTACATGCAGGACGCTCTTCAAGAGGACCCAGAGAGAAAAAAATGATTAGGGGGTCTTATTCGTTTTCGAGCTGGAAAGTGACCGGGAGCTCAATGCAGGTCAGAACGAAATTGCCGCCTTTGGTGGCCGGAGCAAACCGCCAAGTACGGACAGCTTCGGTAGCGGCTTCGTCCAAAAGGCGGTGGCCGGTGGATTTCATGACTTTGTGACGTCCGACACTGCCATCCTTGAGAATTTCAAGCGCAATCTCAAGCTTGCCTTCCCATCCCTGGCGCATGGCCCAGCGGGGATACTGAATGGGTTTGGGCGTGGAAATCAAATAAGGAAGATTCACCCCTTCATAATGGCTGCGGCCGGTTGAAACGGGTCCGGCCTTGGGAATCATGCGCCCCGAGCCGGTCACAGTCATACTGAAGGGATTGGCGGCCTGGGCTTCCGAGGGCATGGAAACCGGTTTCATTGCCATTTCTTCGGCAGCCTGCAAAATGGGTGACGCGATTAAAGAAAACGCCAGAAAAGAATAAATGATTTTTTTCACGGAACAACTCCTTTTAATTTATGAGGGCTTCACGTTCAAACGATTTCGTATGATACGCCAAGCCAGGTTTTAAAACCACTTTTTTATGCGGTGGAACTTTTCACTTTCGGAAAAACATACCGCGCTTCTTCAACCGGTTTATCCCCGTCAATCTGGATTTCGGCCTCTCCTAAAGTCTCATGCCATATTTTCAAAACATGCTTTCCGGGCGGCACATTCCGCAAAACAAATTTTCCTTCAGAATCCGATACCACATAAAAAGAATTTTTTGCGGCGACAACAAAGGCATGCATCCAGGGATGCAACCCGCAGCGCATCAGATAAGTCCCTGGCTTTTCAAATGTTTTCTCGACAAAATCGCCATGAGGATCCATTCCAAAATGAAAAAGCATTGTCGTGTTTTCAAAACTGCGGACTTCATGGTCCATCGGGTCTGAGGTCGTAATTTTAAAAGGCTCTCCCGCCTTCAC
>CAYGIT010000162.1:0-5478 GCA_964349955.1 uncultured bacterium | reverse complement strand
AAGCCGGAGGAGCGGGGAACCTCCGGTTTGCACGGCAGCTTTCCAAAAAAAGATTCGACGTTGCCATTCATTTGCATTCCACCCGCCGGATGCATGGCGTGAGCTGGCTTGCGGGAATTCCGGCGCGCATCGGCTGGGACCGAAAAGCTGCCTGGGCGCTCACGCATTCTTTTCCCGAAAAAAAACGGGAAGGAAAAAAGCATGAGGCGGAATACAACTTTGATTTATTGGAACCGCTCGGAATTTCTCTTCCTGAAAAACTTCAAACGGTTTTTCCGGTGCCGGACCGTGCCGTGGTTTCACTCGAAGAATGGCTTCGCCGGAGCAAAATCCGGGAGGACAAACCCTGGATTGTTTTGGCTCCCGGCGCAAGCTGTCCTTCCAAAAGATGGCCGGCGGAGCGATTTGGCCTTTTGGCCGACTGCCTGGTCTCCCGTTACGGTGCCGAAATTCTTGCTATCGGAAGTTTTCAGGACCGGCCCCTGGTGCAAAGGCTTCAGTCGCGCGCCACGGCGCCGGTTCATGATTTGAGCGGCCGGCTTTCTCTTGCCATGACCGGAGCCTTGCTTCAACGCGCCCGGCTTCTCATTTCCAATGATTCCGGCCCCGTGCATATTGCGAATGCCGTGGGAACGCCGGTGGTTTCCATTTTTGGAAGGAATCAACCCGGCCTTTCGCCTGCCCGCTGGCGGCCGCTGGGTGAAAATTCACGGGTGGTCTGGAAAAATACCGGATGCGATCCCTGCCTTGCGCACAACTGCGAAATTCATTTTTTATGCCTGGATGTGATTTCCCCGGAAGATGTCATGAGGGCGGTGGAACAGACCATAGACCACAGACCGCAGACCACAGACTTATGATCCGCCGCGTCCTCATTGTCCAACCTTATGGAATCGGGGACCTTCTTTTTCTGACGCCGGTGTTCCGCGCTCTCCGGCTTTTACCGACGGTGGAAAAGGTGGATCTTCTGCTGGGTTCCCGGACGGAGGCCGTGCTTCAGTCGAATCCGCATGTGGACCGTTTGTATCCCATCGATAAGGATTTATTTCACCGGCGAAGTTTTTTCGGGAATTTGCGGGAACTGGCCCGCCTGGGCCGGCAGCTTCGCAAAGAAAAGTACGATCTCCTGCTGGATTATTCCATGCGCGGGGAATACGCATTTTTAAGCGCTCTTTTTCTCGGCATTCCTGCACGCGCGGGACTTGATTACAAACGGCGCGGTTTTTTTCACACGCGCCGCCTGCCGCTTCCCCGGGGATTTTCGGGCCGGCATGTGGTGGACTATTATTGTGATCTTGCGGAGCTGGCGGGGATTCGCGTGGAAGACCGTTTTCTCGAATTTTATTTGGCGCCCGAAGACCGCGCCGGAGCGGAAAACATTTTGCATCGCACCGAACCGGGAACAAACCCGCGATTTTTGGCCTTGAGTCCCGGAGGAGGGGATTCCTGGGGAAAGGATGCGCATTTCAAAAGATGGCCGGCCGCTTCTTTTGCGGAGCTTGCCGATCAACTTGCGGTCAAAATGCAAGCGGCTTGTGTTTTTATTTTGGGAAGCGCCGGGGAAAAAGAGCTGGGAGTAGAAATCCAGGGCCGGATGAAAACACGGGCGGTGAATTTGGCCGGAGAGGCCTCCCTCCGCACCGCGGCTGCGCTTATTGAAAAATCTCTTTTGTTCATTGGCAATGACGGCGGGCTAGTCCATATCGCGCATGCGCTCCGGAAGCCCCTGATTGCTTTTTATGGGCCGGTGGACCCCGGTGTCTACGGCCCTTTTCCTCCTTCGCCTCAGGCTTTCAGTATTTTTGATGAATCGCTGGAATGCCGTCCCTGTTACCGGAATTTCCGGTATAATGCGTCTTGCCCTGACCGGCGCTGCCTTACGGAGTTTCGCCCGGACCGGGTTCTGAAAATTTTAGAGCAAAAAGGATTTCATGAAACGTTTTCTTAAAATCACCGGTATTTTTCTTGGCTTGCTTGCCCTTGCCGCCACCGCGGCGTTCGCGATTTTCCCCCTGCCGGGGCAGGTCCCGGTTTTGATGTACCATTTCCTGGGCTCGCGCGAAGATGCGATCGCCTCAAAAAATTATGTTCAGCCCGAAAGTTTCAGAAAGCAGATGGAATTTCTCAAGCGTTTCGGTTATCACGTGATTTCAATGGACGAGCTTTATGAAATCAAGATGGGCCGCAGGAAACCCCGGGGCCGTGAAATCGTCATGACCTTTGATGATGGCAATGTGACTTTTGCGACCCAGGCTTTTCCGATCCTGCAAAATTATGAGTATCCGGTCATGCTTTTTGTCATCACGGAACCGCTCAAACACGAAACGGAAGGCAGCATGTCCGTCCCCACGGTCCAGGAGCTTCTCAAAAATCCGTGGATTTCGATCGGTTCGCATACCCGCACGCATCCCATTCTTTCCGAATTGAACGAAACCCAAATACGCGATGAAATTGCCAATGCGAAAATCGAACTGGAACAAATTTTCGGCAGGCCCGTTCTTTACCTGGCCTATCCAAGAGGAAATTTCAACTCCCTGATCGGAAAAATTGCCGAAGAAGCGGGATACCGGCTGGCGTTTACCACTTCCCCCAAGAAACTCAAAAGTTCGGAAATCGGGCCGTTTGCCATGCTGCGGGTCAAGATTTCGAGAACTTCCGATAATCCGGTTCTTTTCTGGTTCAAGATTTCGGGGATTTACGAGGCCCTTAAGTTAAAGTTTCATCAAATGAAAATTTAGGCTGGGGGGAAGGCTTTAATCTCGTAACTCATTGTTTTGCAATCAGTTAAAACATTTTTCCCTCATTGACGTAAAATCCCGCAGATGGTACACTAGGCAGGTTTTTGACAAGGCCGGTTTTTTTCCATTTTACGAAGGAAAACACTTTTTCTGGAACTCATTTATTTTCAATGATTTACCCCATTTCATTCGCTGAAAAAAAGCGTTTTCTCGAAATCACCGCCAAATTTAAAAAAGCCCGCATCCTCGTGATCGGGGATTTTATTTTGGATCAATTCATCTGGGGCTCCGTGGACCGGATTTCTCCGGAAGCCCCTGTGCCCGTCGTCAATGTGCAACGGGAATCCTACATGCCGGGCGGTTCCCTGAACGTTGCCAACAATATTCACACTTTGGGCGGGACTGTTTTTCCCTGCGGGGTCATCGGGCGTGATATCAACGGCCGGATGCTTGCAAAAGTCCTGCGCCAGACCGGAATTGAAACCGGCGGCGTCATTTACGATCCGGCCCGGCCGACTTCCCTGAAAACACGTGTCATTGCCCATTCCCAGCAAATGGTGCGTGTGGACCGTGAAAAAACGCATGGCATGGCGCCGGAAATTCTCCGGAAAATTCTTCAATTTATCGGACAAAAAATTTCAAAAGTGGATGCTGTCATTATCGAAGATTACGGCAAGGGTTTGATTGACGCGAAGCTTTTAAAAGAAGTGGTCCATCTTGCGAAAAAATTCCGCAAACCGGTGCTGGTCGATCCGAAAGAAAAAAACTTTCCGCATTATGGGGGAGTGACCGCCATTACCCCGAATCGCAAGGAAGCGTATGGGGCCCTTCAGGATTACAAGAGCGAGGATTATTCGCTGGAAGAAGTGGGGCGCAAGCTTCTCGAGAAGTTAAAATGCACGGCGGTGTTGATGACTCTTGGGGAGGACGGCATGGCTTTGTTTGAAAAAGGCAAGCCCACCGTGAAAATTCCTACTTTTGCCAGGGAAGTCTACGATGTTTCCGGCGCAGGGGACACCGTGATCGCTGTTTTTGCTTTGGCGCTGGCCGTGGGTTCTTCGATGAAAGAAGCGGCCAAACTTTCAAATATTGCCGCCGGCATTGTGGTCGGCAAACTCGGCACCGCGACGGTATCGCCTGAAGAATTGCGTGAAGCGGTGGAGAAAAAAGTTTAGCCCGCATTTCTCATCAGTGATCGTCACGAGTTGGCGTAGCTGCTTGTGGATGCGAGGCTTGCGACCGAGGCTCCCGGAAACGTACTAGCAATAGTACGTTGAGGATAGCCGACGGAGCATAACGAAGCAGACGCATGCAGATACGTCAACGCAGTAGATCATTGATGAGAAATGTGGGCTAGAATGGAAGCTTCCAAAAGTTTTAAAGCGATCGGCGTGATTCCTGCAAGATTGGGGTCCACCCGGCTTGCGGAAAAAGTGCTGCGCCCGATTCATGGCAAGCCCATGATTCAGCATGTCTGGGAACGGGCGAGCGGCGCGCGAAGTTTAAGCGATTTGATCGTGGCCTGCGATGACCCGCGTATTCTGGATTGCGTGGTTTCTTTCGGCGGAAAAGCGCTTTTGACCCGTCAGGACCATCCTAATGGAAGTTCGCGCGTTGCGGAAGTGGCTTCCAAGCGGGAAGGGGACCTTTTTTTGAACATTCAGGGCGATGAGCCGATGATGCATCCGGCGGGGATCGATGATTTGGTCGAGGCCATGCGGAATCATCCTGAAATTCCGGTCGGCACGCTTGCCGTTCGCCGGAACCTGGATGCGGATTATGAAAATCCGAATGTGGTCAAAGTCGTTTGTTCCACGGGCGGAAATGCGCTTTATTTTTCGCGGTCGCCTTTGCCTTATTACCGGGAGAAAAATGTCAGTACGGGCGACGCATGCGTTGCCCCTACGTATTTAAAGCACTTGGGCATTTACGGGTATCGCAGGGATTTTCTTTTGCAATTCGTGACATGGCCGATTGGATTTCTCGAAGACCGTGAAAAACTTGAACAGCTTCGAATTCTCGAGCGTGACTTTGCCATCCGTGTCGTGGAAACCGCCTATGACTCCTGGAGCGTGGATACGGCGGAAGATCTCCGGCTTGTGGAAGCCAAACTGAAGTCCTAAAAAACAGGAAATCAAAATGCCAAAATATATTTTTATTACAGGCGGTGTTGTTTCATCCTTGGGCAAAGGCATTGCTGCAGCCTCCATCGGCCGGATCCTCGAAGCCAAAGGATTGAAAGTCACCATCCAGAAACTGGATCCTTACATCAACGTGGACCCGGGCACCATGAATCCCTATCAGCACGGGGAAGTGTATGTGACCGAAGACGGCGCGGAAACGGACCTGGATCTCGGGCATTATGAGCGCTTCACGAGCATCTCGGTGGGCAAGCTCAACAACATTACGACCGGCCAGATTTATTATGAAATCATTTCCAAGGAACGCCGCGGCGATTTTTTGGGCGCGACGGTGCAAGTTGTGCCGCATGTCACCGACGCGATCAAAGAGAGGATCCGCGAACTTTCACGCGGCAAACGCTACGATGTCGTGATCACGGAAATCGGCGGCACGGTCGGCGACATCGAATCCCTTCCTTATCTTGAAGCCGTCCGCCAGTTCCGCCATGAAGTCGGGCGCGATAATTCCATTTTCGTTCATTTGACGCTGGTGCCATTTATTAAAGCTGCCGGAGAACTCAAGACCAAACCCACTCAGCATAGTGTCGGCACGTTGCGCC
>CAYGIT010000161.1:0-5480 GCA_964349955.1 uncultured bacterium | reverse complement strand
GAATGTGATACAAGACTATTTGTTTTTTTCCCGGTGGGCGAGATAGCCGAGAACGTCTTTGATGAGGATAATGCTAAGCGGTTTTCCGTCTTCCTGAAGCACGGGCACATGGCGGAAGCCCCCCATGGCCATTTTATTGACTACAAAAGCAATCGGATCATCCGGCTTCACAAATTCAGGATTCGGGGTCATTACTTCTTCGACTTTCACTTTCGAGAGGTCTTTATGTTTGCCCACGACTTTCCAGAGAATGTCGCGGTTCGATAAAATGCCGACCATTTTTTTGCTTTTATAAACCAGCACGCAGTTTTTCTTCTGCTCCTGAAAAATCTTCACGATTTTCTGGATGGAATCCGAAGGGCTTGCCACCAAAAGGTCCTTGCCGGTGAGGAGATCCGAAATCGGAGCGGTCATCATGACGCTCTGGATCATGTCTTTCTTCTTGGGTGGAATGACGACCTGATGGAGCGTGTGCAGGCATTGCGCACAACGGTCTTCACCTTCGATATTCTGATGGCCGCAGGACGGGCATTGGATTTTCATTTATTTCACCGTCCACGTTTCAGCGCCATAAATCAGGTCCTGAAGCGTGCCTTTGCCGCGTTTTTTGACCGATTCTGTGATTTGAGCCGTCATCATTTGATCGTAGGTGGGCCGTTCAATTGCCCGAAAAACACCAAACGGCACAGGCATCTCCGGATAAGTCATCTGCGTCAAAAGATAAGCGTAGTGCGAAGACGCATTCTTTTCATCATGAATAATCAGCTCTTCGGGTTTGACGTCTTTCAAACTGACGACTTCGGGCTTGAGCCCGCGCAACCGCACGCCCTTGTCCTTGGCTTTTCCGAAAATCAGCGGCTTGCCGTGTTCGAGATAAACCATCCGGTCTTCACGCGTTTCGCGGCCGGTCACCGGCGCAAAAGCCTTGTCATTGAAAATATTGCAATTCTGATAAATTTCCACGAAGGAAACGCCGCGATGCTTCATGGCGCGCTCCATCACATAGCTCATGTGGATTGGGTCCGCGTCAAAAGCCCGGGCAATAAACGTCGCTTCGGAAGCAATCGCAATGCAAAGCGCGTTGATCGGATAATCGATTGATCCCATCGGCGTGGATTTTGTAACCTTGCCGAATTCCGAAGTGGGTGAATATTGTCCCTTCGTGAGCCCGTAAATCTGATTGTTCACCAGCAGAATATTCAGGTCCACATTCCGGCGCATGCAATGAACAATGTGATTTCCACCGATGGAAAGCCCGTCTCCATCCCCCGTCACGACCCAAACATTCAAATCCGGCCTCGCACATTTAAGGCCTGTAGCAATCGTGGGCGCGCGGCCGTGGATGGTGTGAAAGCCATAAGTGTTCATATAATAAGGAAAGCGGCTGGAACAGCCAATGCCCGAAATAAAGACATAGTTCTCACGGGGAATATCGAATTTAGCAAGAGTCCGTTGCGCGGTCGCAAGGATCGCGTAATCCCCGCAGCCCGGACACCAGCGGACTTCCTGTCCGGAAACAAAATCCTCTTTAGTAAACGGGGGCGGCGCAGGCACTTTTGAAGCGGTATCCACAGGGCTCATAAAACTTCCTTTATCTTGGCGGTAATTTCCGCCACCTTAAACGGCTGGCCCTGCATTTTATGAAGGCCGATGACGTTCACTCCCGGAAACTGATGATGAAGGAGCATGAGAAGATGCCCCGCATTCAGTTCGGGAATCAATATTTTTTCAAACCGTTTTAAAATAGCTCCCAGATTTTTCGGGAAAGGATTCAGGTAGTGCAAATGGGCGCGGGAAACTTGCGCGCCGCCGGCTTTGGCCTCTTCGACACCCTGATAAATCGCGCCATAAGTTCCGCCCCAGCCAAGCACCAAAAGTTTCCCGGATTCCGGGCCATGCACTTCCAATTCAGGAATATCATCGGCAATCCGGCGGACTTTTTCGGCACGCAAATACATCATTTTTTCATTATTTTCAGGATCGTAACTCACATTTCCCGTAAGATCCGCCTTGGAAAGGCCACCGATCCGGTGCTCAAGCCCCGGAGTTCCTGGAATCGCCCAGGGCCGCGCCAGGGTTTTCGGATCGCGGGAATAAGGAAGAAAATTACCGACGGATTCTTTGCCGGGATGTTTGATTTCAATTTTGGGAAGTTTATCGATTTCAGGAAGTTTCCAAGGCTCCGAAGCGCTCGAGAGATACCCCTCGGAAAGATAAATCACAGGCACCATGTATTTGACCGCAATGCGAACGGCCTCGACGGCCATATCAAAACAATTGGAGGGCGTGCTTGGCGCCAGGACTGCTACCGGCGAATCGCCGTTCCGGCCGTAGAGCACTTGCAAAAGATCTCCCTGCTCGGTCTTGGTCGGCATGCCCGTACTGGGGCCGCCGCGCTGTACATCGATGACAATCAATGGAAGTTCTGCCATCACGGCAAGATTCAAAGCCTCGGCTTTGAGGCAAATGCCGGGACCGCTGGTTCCCGTAACACCCAGCTCTCCGCCGAAAGACGCGCCAATCGCAGAACCAATGGCCGCAATTTCATCTTCGGCCTGAAATGTTTTGACCCCATAATTTTTATACCGCGAAAGGCTTTCGAGAATGGAACTTGCCGGAGTAATCGGATAAGACCCGTAAAAAAGAGTTTTGTTCGCAAGCTGCGCTGCTGCTACAAGGCCGAGAGCGGCCGCTTCATTGCCCATAATTTTGCGGTAAGTGCCGGGATCGAGTTTGGTTTTGTGGACCTGGTATTGAGTGCCCAGGATTTCCGCAATGTCCGCGAAATTATAACCGGCCCGGAGCGCAGCCACGTTAGCAGCAGCAATCTCGGGTTTTTTAGAAAACTTGCTCGTAATCCAGTTGACCGTATGGTCCAGTTGGCGGTCATAAAGCCAAAACGTCAGGCCCAGCGCAAAAAAGTTTTTACAGCGCTCGACTTCCGTGAGCTTGATCGGATGGTCTTTAAGCGCATTGCGGGTCAAATCAAAAAGAGGAATTTTCATGACCTGCCAATCCTTCAGCGTGCCGTCTTCCAGAGGATTGGTTTTGAGATTGGCCTTGCGAAGCCCGGTTTCATTGAAGGCATTTTCATTAATAATGAGAAGCCCGCCTTTTCTAACCATTCCGAGATTCACCTTCAAAGCCGCCGGATTCATGGCCACGAGAATATCGGCCACATCGCCGGCCGTAAAAATCATGGATTCAGAAAACTGGATCTGGAAGCTTGAAACACCGGGAAGGGTCCCGGCGGGTGCGCGAATTTCAGCGGGATAATCGGGCAAGGTGGCAAAGTCATTGCCCATAACCGCAGTCGTATCGGCGAACTGATCTCCGGTAAGCTGCATACCATCCCCGGAATCTCCGGCAAAACGGACCGTTACGGCAGGAACGACTTTCTTGATTTTAGTTAACGACATTTAAAACTAGCCCCCCTCTTGAGTTTCCATAACCTGATTGGGAACCGGAGGAAGGTTCAAAACTTCGGCAGGGTAAAACTCGGCAAGGAAACGAATTAATGTTCTGACAGAAATAACGTTGACCAGATTGCCTTTTTCATCCACAAGCGGAATATGATAAAAACGGCGCGTGCCCATCACATCGATTGCTTCACCGACCGTGGCTTGAGGAGTCAACACCACCGGGTCCGGTGTCATGAATTCACGCACAGGCCGGTTCAAATCGACATCTTTTTCCAATACATTGCGCATGACATCGGTTTCGGTAAAAATGCCGACGGGTTTTCCGTTTTCAGCAATGACCATGTAGCCGGCCTTATTGTCCTGCATATGCTTGATCGCGTCTTTGACGCTAAGGGTGGGCGGAGCCTGGACAAGACGCGGGTTGACGATCTGATAAATTTTTTTCTCTTTGAGAAGAGTGTCTACTGAAGGATGCTTTTTTTCAGCCATGAAAGTATTATACCTAAATTCCAGAAAAAAACACGTCTGTTTTAAAACTTTTTAAAACTAATTACGGCCGCCGCGGCCCTGGGTCTTGCGGTCGTTTTCCGTGAGCCAGCGCTTGCGCAAACGAACATTCTTCGGGGTAATTTCCACAAGTTCATCGTCTTCAATGAATTCGAGGGCAAATTCAAGCGTCATTTCACGCGGCGGCACCAACTGAATGGCCTCGTCCGTGCCCGTGGAGCGCATATTCGAAAGTTTCTTCTCCCGGATGGCATTGACCACCAGGTCCTGGCCCTTGTTATTGACACCTACAATCATGCCTTCATATAAGGTATCGCCGGGTTTCACGAAAATCTCGCCCCGCTCCTGCAAACCCCAGAGAGCGTAAGCCACGGCCTGCCCGGGATTTTGCGAAATCTGAACTCCGGCCTGCCTGCCCGGAATTTCACCTTTAAACTTTTGATACTCAAAGAAATTCTGGTACATGATGCCCGTTCCGCGAGTCATGGTAAGAAATTCCCCGCGAAAACCGATCAATGAACGGGAAGGAATCAAAAACTCCAAACGGACCGTGCCTACCGAGCTATTGATCATATTTTTGATTTCGGCTTTGCGGCTGCCAATGGCCTGCATCACGGCACCCTGGTAAGCGGGGTCCACTTCAATCACCACCTCTTCCACCGGCTCAAGCAACTCATGATCTACTTTCTTTAAAATGACCTTCGGGCGGGAAACTTCCACTTCATACCCCTCACGGCGCATGGTTTCAATTAATATAGAAAGGTGAAGTTCGCCGCGGCCGGAAACCTTGAAGCGCTCGCCGCCTTCGACTTCTTCAATTTTAATGCCAACATTCATCATCGCTTCATGGGCCAGGCGCTCGCGAATATGGCGGGACGTTAAAAACCGCCCACCGTCTTTGCCCGCAAGCGGGCTGGTGTTATGGGAAAAATTCATCGAAATGGTGGGTTCATCGACTTTGATGGTCGGCAGGGCCTTGGGGTTCTCCGGAGAGGCAAGTGTTTCTCCCACCTTGACCTCATCGATTCCCGCAATCGAAATAATATCTCCGGCTTCCGCGCTTTCCGCTTCAACCCGGATAAGGCCGATGTATTTCAAAATTTTCGTGGCCTTGCCGCGGATCACCGTGCCGTCAATTTTAACAAGGGCCATGGTCTCACCGCTTTTGACTTTGCCGTGAAAAACACGGCCGGTCGCAATGCGGCCGACATAAGAATCATAATCCAGCATGGTGATCAGCATTTGAAACGGAAGGTCCGGGTCCGCCACAGGAGGAAGCACCCGGTGAACAATCGTATCCAGCAGTGGATTTAAATTGGTGCTTTCGTCCGCCAGCTCCATTTTAGCAATCCCCTCTTTGCCCGAAGCAAAAACAATGGGGAAATCAAGCTGCTCATCCGATGCATTGAGCTCGCAAAAAAGATCGAAGGTCATGTCCACGACTTCCTGCGGCCGGGCGCCGGGCCGGTCAATTTTATTCACCACAAGAATCGGCTTCAGATGAAGTTCGAGGGATTTTTTTAAAACGAATTTAGTCTGCGGCATCGGCCC
>CAYGIT010000160.1:0-5495 GCA_964349955.1 uncultured bacterium | reverse complement strand
GAAAAAAGACGCGCCGAGTGGTACGGCCCTCAAACTCCTTGAAGTCATGGCCGGGGCGCGCAAGCGGGACCTGAAAAAAGACGTGGTTTGCGGCCGCGAAGGCGAAACCGGCGCGCGTCCGCGGGGCCAGATCGGCGTGCTGGCCATGCGGGGCGGCGACGTGATCGGCGATCATACTGTTTCATTTCTTGCCGAAGGCGAACGCATTGAACTCATCCACCGGGCCAGTTCTCGCGATGCTTTTGCGCAGGGCGCGGTGCGCGCCGCCAAATTTGTGGCAAAACAAAAACCCGGTCTTTATACGATGGCCCAGGTTCTGGGGCTTGAATAATCTCGAAATCTCCGGAGGCGAAGTGACGCGTTATTTTAAAATCGGTGCGATCCTGCTTGCGTTATTTGCGCCCCCTTCTCTTTATGCGCAGGAAGCGGAAAAACCCGTGGAGGCCACCTCGGCCTCTCCGGCTCCGGTCGCCGCTGCTCCCATCCCGAATATTTTCGCCCAGCAGTTTTATCTCACCCCCGAGCAGAGACTTCAGAATAAAACCGTCGAAATCCAGGGACTGGTCTTTGTCCAGGTTTCCGACCGTGAAAGAGATTCCCAGTATGCGATCGTTACGGATTTTGGCGGACAAGTGGTCAAAACGAGGGTCATTCCGGGGCTTTCTTCGGATAAGGAAGTGAAAAAATGGGTCAAGGCCAATCTCAAGACCGAAGAGTTTCAAGGCGCCGAAATCAAAAAGCTGGCCCTTCCTGTTTCGGAAGGCAAAGCGAAGGATTTTTATTGGGTGGGCCATAAAGGATTTGAATCCGAAGACCAGGCCAAGTCCGAAATCGTCATGGCTGCGACGGTTGTGGGCCAGCAGGGAGGCGATTTCAAAGAAATGGTCAAGCAGGCCCAGACCCTGATGACCTCGCCTGAAGCGGAAGCGCCGGTTGAAATTAAAACCGAAGCGCAATACCAGAAAGAAGAAGCCCTTGCCCTTAAATACTTCGACCAACTGGATATCGGCAATGAACTCTTTGGTCCTTTTCAAGGCACTCCGGCCGGTGAAAAAATTTCCTGGCAGTCTTTCGGTGAATCCAGCTGGCGCCTCACCAATCTGGCCGACCGGCATTATGACTCCCAGGTCGGATTCTGGACCAATCGCCTGATTTTCAAGGGACTCCGTTTTCCGCTCAATACGATCGATCCTTTCATCGAAGTCACCGGCGCGCTGGAATCCAACAGTGTTGATTATGCAAGCAGCCTCGTGACCTATGGCGGTTTAGAGTGGCGTCCTCTTGCCCGCAATCCCTGGCTTGAGAATTACCGGCCCTGGGGCCTTGCGCTCCTCAAATTTATTCAAAATTACCGCTTCGTGGTCCAGTACGGGGACCGCCGCAACCTCAAGGATGAAATCACCGGGAGCAAAGACCATGATTTGATTGCCGGCGTAACCGTTTTTCACGAATGGGGCGTGGACCTTCCTTCGGTGACCGAACGCAAAGTCACCACCATTCCGGATTACATACGCGTTTATACCTGGGGGGAATATTTCGGCGCTTATACTTTTCAGCGCACCAATTTCGGTTCGGAAAAGAAATTCGACGCCTTTATTTTTAATTCTTCACTGACCCTTGGCGTCACGCTTCCGTCTCTCCCGGTTCCCAATAATCCGGTTATTTCCGACCTTACTTTCATGCCCTACATGCGTTTTGAGCACGCGAACAACACTCAATTTTCTTTTCCCTATCAGAATTACTATTTCGTTGCTGCGGGCATGCGCTGGATGCCTTTCCGCAATTACCGGTTCAAGGAAAACGAATGGCTTTACAAATTCAAAGTGTTCGGGGAATTTGTCGGAGTCGGAAAAGTCAGGAATTGGAAACAGGATGACGAAGTGCCGTACGCGATTGATTACGATTGGCGGGTCGGCGTGAACTGGTCGAGCAAAAGGTTTTAATGAAAAAATTCCTTCTCTATTTAGCGGGGCTGGGTTTTGCTTGTCTCATTATGCCGGGGTCCCTTAGGGCCGCTACCGTGAATCTTGTCAATAATTCCGGTTTTGAGACTGCCTTAGGGCCTGACTGGGACAATACCGCAAATCGAGGGCTTAGCCGGGTAAGTTCGGGAGCGCCTGAAGGAAACAGTTTTCTCCGGTTGGATGAAGCGACCACGGTTGCCGGCGGATTTGCCGGAGTGTTTACCTTCCAGGTGGTTACGCCGGCATCTCCCGGTGACATCGTGGCCTTCAGCGGTCTTGTCAGGGCCAATAGCCTGGATGTCGGAGATGCAGGCCAACTTCGCATCGAATTTCAAACCGCTGCAGGGGTGGATGTCGGAGGCGCCGTCAATGTTTCAGTCTCTTCAACGTCGGCGGGTTTCAACCGTGTTGCTATCAGCAGTGCCGCCCCTGCGGGTACCGGCCGCGTGGTTTTTGTGATTCGCATTCAGCCGTCCAATGCCGGAGGCGGCAGCCAGGTTGATTTCGATGACGTGAAGGGAACGGTTTCTTCCGCCCCGATCGCGTTGAGTGTCTCTCCCGGAAGCACCACTCTTCAGCCGGGCCAAATGAAAATGATTGCGGTCCATGTTCAAAATGCGACGACGGATGCATTGACCGCGATTGACTTGCATGCCGAGCCGACGCCGGGGGTGAACATCAAAGCCGATGCCGCGCAACTGGACGGGCATAAAATCGGCAATGCGCCGGGCTCGGTTATTTTCCAGCTTGGGAATTTCGTCGCGGGCCAGGAGAGCGTTTTGAGTTTTCCCATTGTGCTGACTTCGGGAATTGTTCCCGGAAAAAATTATGAAATCGTAATTTACGCGAGGGCCTCGACCGGCCAGACTTCCGAGCCCATTCATATTAAAATCCGCACCCAGCTCGACCCTCTCTTCGATGAAGGAACCATTATCGGAAAAGTTTTTAATGATACGAATCAAAACGGCATGCAGGACAAAGGTGAAAACGGCATTCCGTGGGTCCGGCTCATGACCGAAGAGGGCATTGAAATCATCACCGATGAAGAAGGCCGCTACCATATTCCTGCGGTGAAACCCGGCCGGCACATTGTGAAAATCGACGGCCACTCCCTTCCTGAAGGCACGAAATTCATTACGGAAGAAGCCTATCTGGTCAAAACCACGCCCGGCATTCTCAATAAAGCCAATTTTGCGGTCCTGATTCCTCCGTCCAAAATTCCCGCCCAATTCCAGAAAGAATTGACGGTCATGATCACCCAGGGCCTTGACACCACGCAGCCCGATCTTGGCGTCACTATGGAGCCGGATTTATTGAAGGTCGGAATCGGGGTTCTGGAACGCAATCCGGTTTTTAAATTTTCCACGAATTATCCCGAGATGATCAAAAGCTGGTACCTGGAAATCCGGGATGAGATGGGCCGCGAAATATGGACCGGTTTCGGTGTTGCCGCGCCGCCGCCGGATGTGATCTGGGGCGGGCAGATGGAAGGCGGCCTTTTGATCAAACCCGGGCTTTATTCTTACCAGTTCAAGGTGGAAGATAAAGAGGGACACCAGGATTGGACGCCTCTTTATTTTTTTCGCGTGATTTCCAAAGCCGACCGGTCGGAACAGGCCAATCGGCAGATTGAAATCCCGCCGATCGGCGATTTCAATTTAATGAAGGACGGCCGTCGCAGCATTCCTTTGATTGCCAAGCCCACTCTCCGGATTATGGGCAAAACAAAACTCAAGAATAAAATCACGGTCAATACGAGGCCGGTGCCCGTGGATCCGGAAACCGGAATGTTCCAGACCGAATTTTATACCACGGCCGGCGACAAGGACTTTGTGGTGACGACCACGGCTCCCGATGGGGAAGCCACCAGTTACCGGCAGACCGTCAAGGTCAAGGACAGTACTTTTTTTATGGTCGCGCTTTCGGAAGAACAAATGGGAGTCAATTTTGACCGGGGCAATATCGAGACTTCCGGGCAGGAAAATACTTATAAGGACGGTTTTTACCAGGATGGCCGCCTTTCCTATGCTCTTCGCGGTAAATTAAAAGGAAAATTTCTCATTAAATCCCATTACGACACGAGCAACAAACGCAATGCGCTTTTCACGAATTTGAATCCCGATGATTATTATCCCATTTATGGGGACGGTTCATCGCGCAATTACGAAATGCAGGACACGCGGGAACGGTTTTACATGGTGGTGGAGTGGGACCGTTCTCATATCAAATACGGAAGTTTCAAAACAGCCTTCAATGACACGGAGCTGGCCACTTACAACCGGACCCTCTCCGGCCTTAAACTCAATTACGAAAGCCAGGCCAGTACCCCTTACGGCGACCCGAAAAGGGGTTTTAAAGGGTTTGCCGCCGAAGCCACCACGCATCTTGGGGACCATAATGAATTCGCGGCCACGGGCGGCTCTCTTTATTATTTGCGCAACCGCAATGTGATTCAGGGAAGCGAAAAACTCCGGGTGGAAGTGCGCGACAAAATCCAGAACATGACCCTGAACAGCCGCGACCTGGTGGAAGGGCAGGACTATGAAATCAATTACGCCGACGGAAGAATCATGCTCTCACGCCCGCTTTCTTCGGTGGCGGCTTCCGACACCCTGACTTCGAATGACATCATGGACGGCAGCCCGGTGGTCCTGGTGGCGGATTATGAATACGATGCGGGCGCGGATGCTTTTGGCGTGGCGGACCGGGGTTTCCGGGGCTACACCCATATGGGTGAACATATCCGGGTGGGCGCGACGGTGGTCGAAGAAAAACGCCAGAATGCGGATTATGATTTGCGCGGATTGGACATGACCATGAAATTCGGCCGGAACACCAAACTGACTGCGGAATACGCGGAAACGATCAACAAGCAGACCGGGCAGGCCATTTCCTATAATGGGGGATTGAGCTTTGCCAATCTCGAATTGATCCGGGGCGAACATACGGCGCCTCGAGAAAATGCCTATTTGATCAAAGGCGAAACCAAGCCGGTGAAAAATATGGAGTTGTCAGGGTACCTGCAGGGAATCGACCCCACTTTTTCAACGGAACGCTCTCCCAGCCAGGAGGGCACCCGCAAATACGGCATGTCGGCGCGCTATAAATTCACGGATACCCTGGCTTTTCGTTACCGGTACGACATGAATGACATCTCGAAACAATTGATGCCTTTATCGGGAAATAATTTGGTCGCGCCTTACGAAAGTTACAACACGCATACCGCGCAACTGGTTTACGATGACGGCAAATGGCTCGGCGAGGCGGAATACCGCAATCTCAACACCAATATTCCGGATTTCAACCAGCGTTTGAGCAGTCCTCTTTCCGAATTTTCGTTTCAACACGGCATTACCGGAAAACTCGGGTACCATTTGAATGACCGGTTGCTGCCTTATTTGAAAGTCCAGACCGCCATTAACGGAAAATCCAATAATCAATTCGGCGGCGGCGCCCGTTACCAGGTCACAAAAAATCTTTTTGCTTACATCGAAGAAATGGTAGGGGCGGCGGGAGATTCCACTTATTTTG
>CAYGIT010000159.1:2209-5497 GCA_964349955.1 uncultured bacterium | reverse complement strand
ATATAAAGCATTTTCGTAAAACGAGGATCCGGTTGCCGGCATCATGGTTTTCTCACTTTTCTCAAAAAGGGATAGACCCTGGCATCAATCCCGCCTATACTAAACAAATAGCTGTCAAATGAAGAACTAAAAAAGAGGCCGCCTCAAAACCGGCCTCTTCCTATATATAAGGCAGAGGGCCAGACTGTTTTGAATCATCCTGTCGGTTGGATTATTTTTAATGCTTTTGTTTTTTTGATGTTATTTTTGGACCTCAAGGTGTTTCATGCCAAGGCCCATGAAATTCGCATCAAGGAAGCCCTTCTCTGGAGTGTCTTTTGGATTGCCCTGGCCCTTCTTTTTAACTTGGGCATTTATTTCACGATGGGCAGTGATGCCGGCCTTAAGTTTTTTGCCGGGTACTTGCTGGAGAAGGCCCTTTCCTTTGATAATCTTTTCGTCTTTCTCCTGATCTTCACCTATTTCAAGGTCCCCAGCCTCTACCAGCACAAGGTCCTGTTTTGGGGGATCCTGGGGGCGTTGATCATGCGGGCCCTCTTTATCATGGGAGGAATCGCGCTGATCCATGCCTTCCATCAGATTATGTATGTCTTCGGCGCTTTTTTGATTTTCACCGGCTTCAAACTGCTGACTCAAAAAGAGAAAGGCCTGGAGCCGGACAAAAATCCGGTCGTCCGCCTGTTTCGCCGCATTATGCCCGTCACGGAAGATTATCATCAGCAGAAATTTTTCGTGAAAGAAAAGGGCCGTATGCACGCTACGCCGCTCTTTGTGGTGCTCCTTCTCATTGAAACCACCGACGTCATTTTTGCCGTAGATTCCATTCCTGCGATTTTGGGGGTAACCACCGACCCGTTCCTTGTCTACACCTCGAATATTTTCGCCATTTTGGGGTTGAGGTCCCTTTATTTTGCTCTTGCGGCTTTGATGAAGATATTCAAGTACCTGAATTATGGGCTGGCCCTTATTCTTGTATTCGTGGGCGTGAAAATGCTGATCGCAGGTTTTTACGATATCCCGATCGGTTTTTCACTGGGCGTGATTGCCGGGATGCTTGCGCTGTCGATGATGCTCTCTGTCTTATTTCCGAAAAAGGGTTAATAAAAATGGCGGGAGAGCCGTAAATCTACGTGCACCTTCATATATATGTCATCCCCGAATGCTTTTGCAGCGAAGCAGCCCTTTAGGGTCGGGGATCATCAACCGGGAATGACGGGGCGTAAAACAAAGAGGAGACAGGAGTCATGACACAAGCTTTCACTTCAGGGGAAGTCGTCGCTTTATGGAGCGTTTTGGGAACCGCCGTGGCAGGCCTTTTGTATGCCTTCTTTTTAATGGGGCAGGTTTTGCGCGAAGACCGGGGCACGCCGGAAATGATCCGGATAAGCGACGCCATCCGCACGGGGGCCAATGCTTACCTGACCCGCCAGTTTAAAACTATTCTCTTTATCATCCTTCTTTTGACCGGCATTCTTTATTTCACCGCCGGGGAACACCATATCGCCATCGGCCGGGCCTGCGCCTTTTTAATGGGCTCCATTTTTTCTGCGACCGTCGGTTGTGTCGGAATGAACCTGGCCGTGCGCGGGAATGTCCGTGTCGCCGCCGCCGCCAATCGCCGCAGTTTCAGCGATGCGCTTAAAATTGCTTATCGTACCGGAACCGTTACCGGAATGCTGACCGACGGCCTTGGCCTTTTGGGCGGAACCCTGATTTTCATGATTTATGGAGAGAAAGCTTACGAAGTGCTGTTGGGCTTTGGCTTCGGCGGAACTTTGCTGGCGCTCTTCATGCGTGTCGGGGGCGGAATTTTCACGAAGGCCGCTGACGTCGGCGCCGACCTGGTCGGCAAGATTGAGAAAAATATTCCTGAAGATGATCCGCGCAATGCCGCCACCATTGCCGACAATGTCGGCGACAATGTCGGGGATTGCGCCGGGATGGCCGCCGATATTTTTGAATCTTATGAAGTCACGATTGTTTCCGCCATGATTCTTGGCTATGCCTCCTACGGCCATAAAGGCGTTATTTTTCCTTTGCTGGTTCGCGCCATCGGCGTGGTGAGTTCGATCATCGGCACTTACGCGGTCCGCACCAAAGAAGAAGTGCGTGATGCCATGAAAGCTATTAATGTGGGCTTTGTGCTTTCCGCGGCTGTTTCGATTGTCGGCTTTGTGGCGGTAGGTTTCTTTTATTTGCGTGATTTAAGCACCGGGGATCAGCCCTTTTTAGTCAATCTGGGCCTTGCGGGTTTGGACATGCGCCCGGTTTGGACCACCATGGTAGGGATCCTTCTCGCGATTACCATTAATCGAGTTACAGAGTATTACACCGACACCAACAAACGCCCGGTGAAGTCCCTGGCGGAATCGTGCCAGACCGGGCATGCGACCAATATTATCGCGGGTCTTGCCATCGGTCTTGAAAGCAGTGTCTGGGCGATCATGGTGATTGCAGTAGCTATTCTGATTTCGGCCTTCATCTATATGGGGGCAGATGCGACCTTTGTCGCTTATGGGGTTTCCATGACCGGGATTGGGCTGTTAACCCTTACCGGCAATAATATTTCGATGGATGTGTTCGGGCCGGTCGCTGACAATGCCAACGGAATCGGTGAAATGGCTCATCTCCACAAGGATGCGCGCAAGATTCTGGCAGATCTGGACGCGGTAGGCAATACCACCAAGGCGATTACCAAAGGCGTGGCGATTGCCTCCGCCGTGGTTGCCGCGATTTCTCTTTTCAATGCTTTTATCACCGACATCAGCGCGATTACGAATGAGACATTTGCGCAGGTGGCCGCGCGGCTTTCCATTTCAGACCATAATGTGTTCGTGGGCCTTTTGATCGGCGGCGCGATTCCATTCCTTTTCAGTTCGTTGACGATCAAGGCCGTGGGCCGGGCCGCCTTTTTGATTGTGCATGAAGTGCGCGAACAGTTGAAGGACAAAGAAATTTGGGAAGGCAGGAAATTGCCCGACTATGCGCGTGTGGTGGCGATTTGCACGACGGCGGCACAAAAAGAATTGATCCGCCCCGGCCTTCTGGCCATCCTGATGCCGGTCATCGTGGGATTTACTCTTAAGACTGAAGCTCTCGGCGGGTTTCTTGCAGGCATGATTCTTTCAGGCCAGCTCCTTGCTGTTTTTATGGCCAATGCGGGCGGGGCCTGGGACAATGCCAAAAAATCCATTGAAGACGGGCTTTTTGGCGGCAAGGGTTCCGAAGCTCATAAAGCTTCGGTAACCGGGGACACGGTCGGGGATCCGCTCAAAGATACGGCCGGCC
>CAYGIT010000159.1:860-2199 GCA_964349955.1 uncultured bacterium | reverse complement strand
GCCCGGCGCTCAATCCTTTGATCAAAGTCATGAACATGGTGGCCATGCTGGCGATTCCTCTGGTCGTGCGCTACGAGCACTCGTCCCTGGCGTTTTGGCTCGCGATTCTGGCCGGAGTGTTTTTGCTTTTTATTGTTCTTCGCGATCCCGAGCGCTCCAAAGAAGAGATGGAAGTCCTGGGCAAAGCCTAAACTCCGTGGACCTTTCGCATCTCCACAATCTTAATGAATTGATCCGGTGGGGAGGTTATTTCGTTCTCATCGCGATTGTCTTTGCTGAAACCGGGCTGTTGGTCGGTTTTTTCCTTCCCGGTGATTCTCTTCTCGTCACGGCCGGCCTTCTCTCCGCGGTAGACGGCACTTTGCATATCGGGCTTTTGAATCTTTTCCTATGCACCGCCGCCATTCTCGGCGACTCCGTTGGTTACGCGATCGGCTATCACCTCGGCCCCCGTGTTTTTAACCGTGAAAACTCCTTCTTTTTCAACAAAGCGCATGTGGCGCGAGCCCAGCAATTTTATGAGAAATACGGGCCCAAAACCATTGTACTGGCGCGTTTTGTCCCGATTGTGCGCACATTCGCGCCTACGGTCGCCGGTGTCGGAAAAATGGAATATAAAAAGTTTATTGCCTACAACGTTTTTGGCGGCATCGGATGGGTCATGAGCATGACCCTGCTCGGCTATTTTCTCGGCCGGTCGATTCCCAATATTGAAAAGAAAGTCCATTGGGTAGCCCTGATCGTGATTTTTCTTTCCCTGATTCCCATCTTTCGCGAGTGGATGATTTCCCGCAAGGAAAAAAAATGAAAATATTTCTCACTCTTTTCCTTTTTTCTTTTCTCGCGGGCTGCGGCCAAAATCAATCCGGCAATACCGTCAAAATCGGATGCGCGGGCCCGCTGACCGGCGATCAGGCGCAGCTTGGGATCGATACCTGCACGGGCGTCAAGCTTGCGCTTTCGCAGGCGAATGAGAAAGGCATTGGAGTTCCCGGCATGAAATTTGAAGTGCTGTCGCTGGATGACCAGCACAATCCCGCCCAGGCCGTGAATGTCGCCAAAAAATTTGTTTCTGATTCTGACGTGGTTGCTGTTGTGGGCCATTTTAATTCTAGTTGCACCCAGCCTGCCTCTGCGGTTTATCATGAAGCGCGAATCACGCAGGTCACGGCCACCTCCACCAATCCAGCACTTTCGCGGCAGGGGTTTGATACCTTTTTTCGCGTTTCAGCAACCGATGATGTTCAGGGGCCGCGCGGCGCCGCCTTTGCTCTAAATGTCCTCAAGGTCAAAACCATTTATGTGATCGATGACAAAACCACCTATGGCAAGGGCCTTG
>CAYGIT010000159.1:0-850 GCA_964349955.1 uncultured bacterium | reverse complement strand
CGACAAAAGCCGCCCGATGAAGAGAAGGAGAAGACTTTGAAAAAGAAGCCCGAAAATTGGGCATCAATGTTCTCGGCCATGAAGGAATGACCCAGGGGGAAAAGGATTTCACGCCGCTTCTCACCAAAATAAAACCCTTGGCGCCGGAAATGATTTATTTCGGAGGCGTTTATCCGGAAGGTGCTTTGATTATTCGCCAGGCCCGGTCGCTGGGAATTACTGCAATTCTCATGGGGGGGGATGGCCTTGCCAACCCTCTGTTTACTAAATTGGCCACGCCCGAGATTGCTGCGGGCACTTATGCCACCATGGTCGGCGCCGATATGAAAAAAGTTCCCGAAGCCCAGGAATTTATCCGTCAATATGAAGCCCAGTATGGCCCGCTCGGCCAATGGTCGGCTTACGGCTATGATGCCGCGAATGTTTTGATCCAGGCGGTTCAGAAAGCCGGCAGCAAAGACCGCCAGGCAGTTTTGAAAGCCATGCGTGAAATCCCGCGCTTTTCAGGCGTCACCGGAGAAGTCGTTTTCGATGCCAAAGGGGACAATCAAAACCAGTTTATCGGGGTTTTTAAATTCGAAAACGGCCAGCTTCTTTATATTGGTCCGGCCCAATAAGACGATTTCATTTCGATGGACGTCTTCCTCCAGCAAATTGTAAACGGCCTCACGATCGGCATGATCTATGCGCTGATCGCCCTCGGTTACACCATGGTTTACGGCATTGCCCGGCTCATTAATTTTGCGCATGGCGAAGTTTTTATGGTGGGCGCTTATCTCGGCATCGTGGCCTTCGCGCTTTTTTCCGGTCTCTTTCCTCCCGGAACGCACCTTTTGCTGGTCGTTTTAGT